>NZ_CP107549.1:4128069-4445613 GCF_025837155.1 Pseudomonas sp. Z8(2022)
GCCATAGAGGATGCGCTCGCCCGGCTGCAGCGCCAGGGTGACGCCGGAAGGTTGCAGGGTGACGTTCATCAATCGATTCCCAGCTCGCTCCACAGCGCGTCAACACGCGCCACCACGGCCGGATCCTTCTCGATCGCGCGGCCCCATTCGCGGCTGGTTTCACCCGGCCACTTGTGGGTGGCGTCCAGGCCCATCTTCGAGCCCAGGCCGGAGATCGGCGAGGCGAAGTCGAGGTAGTCGATCGGTGTGTTGTCGATCATCACCGTGTCGCGCTTGGGGTCCATGCGCGTGGTAATCGCCCAGATCACGTCGTTCCAGTCCCGTGCATTGATATCGTCGTCGGTGACGATAACGAACTTGGTGTACATGAACTGTCGCAGGAACGACCACACACCCAGCATCACGCGCTTGGCGTGACCCGGGTACTGCTTCTTCATGGTCACCACCGCCATGCGGTAGGAGCACCCTTCCGGTGGCAGGTAGAAGTCGGTGATCTCTGGGAACTGCTTCTGCAGGATCGGCACGAACACTTCGTTCAGCGCCACGCCGAGAATCGCCGGCTCATCTGGCGGCCGGCCGGTGTAGGTGCTGTGGTAGATCGGCTCGCGGCGACGGGTAATGCGCTCGACGGTGAACACCGGGAAGGTGTCGACCTCGTTGTAGTAACCGGTGTGGTCACCGTAGGGGCCTTCCGGCGCGGTTTCGCCCGGATGGATAACGCCCTCGAGGACGATTTCGGCGCTCGCCGGCACCTGCAGATCACTGCCGACCGCCTTGATCAGCTCGGTGCGATGACCGCGCAACAGACCGGCGAAGGCGTATTCGGAGAGGGTATCGGGCACCGGCGTGACGGCGCCGAGAATGGTCGCCGGGTCGGCGCCGAGCGCCACGCACACCGGATAGGGTTTATCCGGATGTTTCTGCCACCAGTCGCGGTAATCCAGAGCGCCGCCGCGATGGCTGAGCCAGCGCATGATCACCTTGTTGCGGCCGATCACCTGCTGGCGGTAGATACCGAGGTTCTGCCGCTCCTTGTTCGGTCCCTTGGTGATGGTCAGGCCCCAGGTGATCAGCGGCGCCACATCGCCCGGCCAGCAGTGCTGGATCGGCAACTTGCCCAGGTCGACGTCGTCACCCTCCTCGATCACTTCGTGGCAAGGCGCATCCTTGACCACCTTGGGCGCCATGGAAATGACCTTTTTGAAGATCGGCAGCTTGCTCCAGGCGTCCTTGAGCCCCTTCGGCGGCTCCGGCTCCTTGAGAAAGGCCAGCAGCTTGCCGATCTCGCGCAACTCGGAAACATCCTCCGCGCCCATGCCCAGGGCCACGCGCTTTGGCGTGCCGAACAGGTTGCCGAGCACCGGTACATCGAAGCCCGTTGGCTTCTCGAACAGCAAGGCCGGGCCGCCCTTGCGCAGGGTGCGGTCGCAGATTTCGGTCATTTCCAGAACGGGCGATACCGGCGTCTGGATGCGCTTGAGTTCACCGCGCTTTTCCAGTTCACGGATAAAGTCGCGCAGATCGCGATACTGCATGCAGGAGCCTCGTGTCAGGCGGGCTGGAGTCGGGGCGCAAAGTTTAGCGCCGAAGTGGGTCTTTCAGAAGGCTTGAAGCCGGCAGAAACGACAAGGCCGGGTTTCCCCGGCCTTGTGGCACTGCAATCGGATCGTAGCGAGCGGAGGTCAGGCAAGGCAAAAACAGGTGAGAGAGCGGAGTGTACGACTGTACATGAGCATCTTGAGTCTGTTTTTAACGCAGCATCACCTTCGCGCAGTAGATCCTCTTACTTGCGCTTCATCGACAGGAAGAACTCGTCGTTCGTCTTGGTCGCTTTCAGCTTGTCGATCAGGAACTCGATGGCGGCGATTTCGTCCATCGGGTGCAGCAGCTTACGCAGAATCCACATGCGCGACAGCTCTTCCTCGCCGGTCAGCAGCTCTTCGCGACGGGTGCCCGACTTGTTGATGTTGATCGCCGGGAAGGTGCGCTTCTCGGCCACACGGCGGTCGAGGATCAGCTCCATGTTGCCGGTGCCCTTGAACTCCTCGTAGATCACCTCGTCCATCTTCGAGCCGGTTTCGATCAGCGCGGTGGCGAGGATGGTCAGGCTGCCGCCTTCCTCGATATTGCGCGCGGCGCCGAAGAAGCGCTTCGGCTTCTCCAGGGCATGGGCGTCGACACCACCGGTGAGCACCTTTCCGGAGCTCGGGATCACGGTGTTGTAGGCACGGGCCAG
Organism: Pseudomonas sp. Z8(2022); assembly: GCF_025837155.1. Lineage (NCBI taxonomy): Bacteria > Pseudomonadati > Pseudomonadota > Gammaproteobacteria > Pseudomonadales > Pseudomonadaceae > Pseudomonas > Pseudomonas sp. Z8(2022). The sequence continues at coordinate 4,130,306 of NZ_CP107549.1, forward strand.
ACGGGTGATGGAATCGAGCAGGATGACCACATCCTTCTTGTGCTCGACCAGACGCTTGGCCTTCTCGATCACCATCTCGGCGACCTGAACGTGACGGGTCGGCGGCTCGTCGAAGGTGGAGGCGACCACTTCGCCGCGCACGGTGCGCTGCATCTCGGTCACTTCTTCCGGGCGCTCGTCGATCAGCAGAACGATCAGATGCACTTCCGGGTTGTTACGGGTGATGTTCGAGGCGATGTTCTGCAGCATGATGGTCTTGCCCGCCTTCGGCGGGGCGACGATCAGGCCGCGCTGGCCCTTGCCGATCGGCGCGCAGAGGTCGATCACGCGGCCGGTGATGTCCTCGGTGGAGCCGTTGCCGGCTTCCATGGTCAGGCGCTCGTTGGGGAACAGCGGCGTCAGGTTCTCGAACAGGATCTTGTTCTTGGCGTTTTCCGGGCGATCGAAGTTGATGCTGTCGACCTTGAGCAGGGCGAAGTAACGCTCGCCTTCCTTCGGCGGACGGATCTTGCCGACGATGGTGTCACCGGTACGCAGGTTGAAACGACGGATCTGGCTGGGCGAGACGTAGATGTCGTCGGGGCCGGCCAGATAGGAGGAGTCGGCGCTGCGAAGGAAGCCGAAACCGTCCTGGAGAATCTCCAGCACGCCGTCACCGGAAATTTCCTCGCCACTTTTGGCATGCTTTTTCAGCAGGGCGAAGATGATGTCCTGCTTGCGCGAACGGGCCATGTTTTCCAGGCCCATTTGTTCGGCCATGTCCAACAATTCGGCAATCGGCTTTTGCTTGAGTTCGGTCAGATTCATAGGAATGACGTGATCATCGAGAGGAGAAGAAAGCTGTTAGCTTGAGAGGCCGCGCCGCAGAGAAGGCGACAGGATCGCGAACGAATTCGTATAGGAATGAATCGGCGACGGCATGCAGAGAGCTGCATAGGAAGATGCAGCGAGGCCGAATTTAACACCGTGAAAAAACAGCGTCTAGCCCCGAAAACGAAAAACCCCGCTATATGGCGGGGTTTTCCAGTGCACTCGACTCAGATGTTGCTGTCGAGGAACGCAGCCAGCTGCGACTTGGACAGTGCGCCGACCTTGGTCGCTTCGACGTTGCCGTTCTTGAACAGCATCAGGGTCGGGATACCACGCACGCCGTACTTCGGCGGGGTTTCCTGGTTTTCGTCGATGTTCAGTTTGCAGATCTTCAGCTTGCCTTGGTAGTCCTTGGCGATCTCGTCGAGCACCGGTGCGATCATCTTGCACGGGCCGCACCACTCAGCCCAATAGTCGACCAGAACCGGACCCTCAGCCTGAATGACGTCCTGATCGAAGCTGGCGTCGCTGACGTTGGTGATGAATTCGCTCATGAGGGGTCTCCGTATATTCGGAAGCAAAAAAAGTGGCGCCATCATAGCCCGGCTTGAGTGACACCGAAAGGCGCTGACGATTGAGCCTTTCAATGGTCGCTAATGTACGCCTCAATCGCCAAGTGTGGCGAATGCGATGCCGGTGCGCAGCGCAGCGGCGCGGATATGCTGCTGCATGGCCTTCTGCGCCGGCCCGGCGGCGTGCCGGGCCAGGGCCTTGAGAATCTTGCGGTGCTCCTGCCAGGTTTCCATCGCCCGCTCCGGTCGGATGAACGGCAGCTTCTGACTTTCCAGGAAAATGTCCGCACTGGAAGTCACCAGGGCGAACATCGCCTGGTTGCCGCTGGCGGCGAGGATGCGCTGGTGGAACTCGAAGTCCAGGCGTGTCGCCTGCGCGAAATCGCCCGCGCGCAGCTCACGGCGCATCTGCTCGACGTTGTCTTCGAGGATGTCCAGCTCCTCGGCGGTCATCACTCCGGCCGCCAGGCCACAGGCGAAGCCCTCCAGAGCGAAGCGCAACTGAAAGGTGTCGGCGGCGGATACCTGAGCAGCGAACGGCCAGACGAAAGCACCGGCCGCCTCCCCTCTCGGTGCCTGCTGGACGAACACGCCCTTGCCGGCCTGCACGCTGACCAGGCCCAGCGCGCTGAGCGATGACAGCGCCTCGCGCAGCGAGGCACGGCTGACCCCCAGACGTTCGGCCAGGTCGCGCTGCGAAGGCAGCGCATCACCGGGGCGATAGCCCTCCTCTTCGATCAAACGGCGGATCGCCTGCAGGGCGTACTCGGGTACCGCACGGGGAGCAAAAGCATTCATGGCTGTTCGGGCCGGTCAGTCCAGTGAAGCCGCCTTTGTAAGGCCTGAATGACCCTCCAGGCAAGCAACGCACCCTTGTGGTACAGCCTGGCAGCAGAACGCACCGAGATGGCACAGAAGCGCTTCTGACCACCTGGTCAGCAACGCCAACTGTTCAGACCAGTAAGACCTTGCCCTCACTCGCCTGTAGCGATGAAAGCCCTGACTTCCCTGAACCTGGCACAGGCGATGCAGTGCATGACCCAAGCAAAACGCTTGAGTTTTCCTTTATTGATCGGGAGTTCGACATGCGCACCTTTCACCGCACACTGCTGGGTACCCTCTTCACCGCCCTGGCCTTCGGCGCCAGCACCGTTCACGCCGATGCGCTCGAAGACATCGGCAAGGCCGGCGTACTGAAAGTCGCCGTACCGCAGGATTTCCCGCCGTTCGGCTCGGTCGGCCCGGACATGAAACCGCGCGGCCTCGATATCGATACCGCGCAACTGCTGGCCGACAAGCTGGCGGTGAAGCTGGAGCTGACCCCGGTCAACAGCACCAACCGCATCCCTTTCCTCACCACCGGCAAGGTCGACCTGGTTATATCCAGCCTGGGCAAGAACCCCGAGCGTGAAGCAGTGATCGACTTCTCCGCCGCCTACGCGCCCTTCTACCTCGGCGTGTTCGGCCCGGAAGACGCCGCCATCGCCGGCCTCGACGACCTGAATGGCAAGACCATCAGCGTCACCCGCGGCTCCATCGAGGACATCGAGCTGAGCAACGTTGCCCCGAAAGGCGCCACCATCAAGCGCTTCGAGGACAACAACTCGACCATCGCCGCGTACCTCTCCGGCCAGGTCGAGCTGATTGCCAGCGGCAACGTGGTGATGGTGGCCATCTCCGAGAAGAACCCCAAGCGCGTGCCGAGCATGAAGCTCAAGCTCAAGGACTCGCCGGTATACGTCGGCGTGAACAAGAACCAGGCCGCACTGCTGGACAAGGTCAACACCATCATTGCCGACGCCAAGGCCGACGGCAGCCTCGAAGCGCTCAGCCAGAAATGGCTGAAGCAACCGCTGCCGGCCGGCCTCTGAGCCGCGCGGAGAACTGAGCCATGGCGTACCAGTTCGACTTCGCCGCCGTCCTGCAGCACAGCGATCTGCTGCTGCGGGGCGCGGCCTTCACCCTCGCGCTGACGGCGATCGGCACCCTGCTGGGGGTCGGTCTCGGCATCGTCGGGGCGATACTGCGCGCCTGGCGCATCCGCCCGTTCGACCGGATATTCGGCGTCTACGTGGAGCTGATCCGCAATACGCCGTTCATCGTCCAGCTGTTCTTCATCTTCTTCGGCTTGCCGTCGCTCGGTGTGCGCCTGAGCGAATGGGAGGCCGCCGTGCTGGCCATGGTGATCAACCTAGGCGCCTATTCCACGGAAATCATCCGCGCCGGCATCCAGGCCATCCCTCATGGCCAGCTCGAAGCCGCCAGCGCACTGGCCATGAGCCGCTTCGAGACGTTCCGCCACGTGGTGCTGCGCCCGGCGCTGGGCAAGGTGTGGCCGGCGCTGTCGAGCCAGATCATCATCGTCATGCTGGGTTCGGCGGTGTGCTCGCAGATCTCCACCGAGGAGCTGTCGTTCGCCGCCAACTTCATCCAGTCGCGCAACTTCCGCGCCTTCGAAACCTACCTGCTGACCACGGCGCTGTACCTGGTCATGGCCATCGGGATTCGCCAGTTGCTGGCCTGGGTCGGCCGCCGTTTCATCATGGGAGAGCGCTGATGGACTTCACCCTCTGGGACATCCTGCGCAATCTGCTGACCGGCCTGCAATGGACGCTGCTGCTGTCACTGGTGGCCTTCGTCTGCGGCGGCATCGCCGGTCTGCTGGTGTTGCTGGCGCGGCTATCGCCGTTATCGGCGCCGCGCATTCTCGCCCGTGGCTATATCGAACTGTTCCAGGGCACGCCGCTGCTGATGCAGTTGTTCCTGGTGTTCTTCGGTATCGCCCTGCTCGGCCTCGACGTGTCGCCCTGGCTGGCTGCAGCCACCGCACTGACGCTGTTCACCAGCGCCTTTCTCGCCGAGATCTGGCGCGGCTGCGTCGAGTCGATCAGCCGTGGCCAGTGGGAGGCGTCCGCAAGCCTGGCCATGAGCCGCCTGGAAACCCTGCGCCATGTGGTGCTGCCACAGGCGCTGCGCATCGCCGTGGCCCCCACCGTCGGTTTCTCCGTGCAGGTGGTCAAGGGCACCGCGGTGACCTCGATCATCGGTTTCACCGAGCTGACCAAGACCGGCAGCATGCTGGCCAACGCCACCTTCGAGCCCTTCATGGTCTACGGCTTCGTCGCTCTCGGTTACTTCCTGCTCTGCTACCCGCTCTCGCTCGCCGCATACCGCCTGGAAAGGAGGCTGAATGTCACTGCTTAACGTCACCGCCCTGCACAAGTACTACGGCGACAACCACGTGCTCAAGGGCATAGACCTCAAGGTCGAAGAAGGCGAAGTGGTCGCCATCATCGGCCGCAGCGGCTCGGGCAAGAGCACCTTTCTGCGCACCCTCAACGGCCTGGAATCGATCAACGATGGCGTGATCGAAGTCGACGGCGAGTACATCGATGCCGCACGCGCCGACCTGCGCAGCGTGCGACAGAAAGTCGGCATGGTGTTCCAGCAGTTCAACCTGTTCCCGCACCTGACCGTCGGCGAGAACGTCATGCTGGCGCCGCAGGTGGTGAAGAAGACCTCACGCGCCGAAGCCGAAAAAATCGCCCGGGGAATGCTCGAACGCGTCGGCCTGGAAGAGAAGTTCGACGCCTACCCCGAGCGCCTGTCCGGCGGCCAGCAACAGCGTGTGGCCATCGCCCGCGCGCTGGCCATGTCGCCACGAGTGCTGCTGTGCGACGAGATTACCTCGGCGCTCGACCCGGAGCTGGTCAACGAGGTGCTGGCGGTGGTCAAGCAACTGGCCAGCGAGGGCATGACCCTGATCATGGTCACCCACGAGATGCGCTTCGCCCGCGAAGTCGGTGACAAGCTGGTGTTCATGCACCAGGGCAAGGTGCACGAGATCGGCGACCCGAAAGCCTTGTTCGCTGCCCCGCAAACCGAAGAGCTGCGCAACTTCATCGGCTCGGTGAACCTGTGAACGCGCCAGCGCCACTACCGCTGCCGGTCGAGCAACTGACCCGCGAGGCCTTCGCGCCCTTCGGCGACGTGATCGAAACAGCCGGCGCCAACGCCTTCGCGATCAACGCCGGCACCACCACGCGCTACCACGACCTGGCTCAGGTGGAGCTGGCCGGCGAGGCGCCGCGTACCCTGGTCAACCTGTTCGAAGGCAAGGCCTGGCATGCCCCCATCGCCATCCGCATGCTCGAACGCCATCCGCTGGGCAGCCAGGCGTTCTATCCGGTCGACGGCGGGCGCATGCTGATCGTGGTCGCTCCGCCCGGGGAACTGGACGAGTCGAAAATACGTGCGTTCATCAGTGCGCCAGACCAGGGCGTGAACTATGCCCGCGGCACCTGGCACCACCCGTTGCTATGCCTGCAGCATCCTGGCCGTTTCCTGGTGGTGGATCGTGGCGGCGCGGGCCACAACTGCGACGAACAGCTTCTGAAACAGCCGCTGAGCGTGCCGAACCTGCGATAGCCACAGGTCTAGACCAGTTTCGTGCACGCACCCGAATGCGTTGGCTCATGCGCTCAGTCGTGGCAGGATGCGCGGAAATCGAACGAGATGCCGCAATCATGCCCCAAGCCCCTGCCGAGAGTTTTCCCCTGGTCGCCGCCATCGATCTGGGCTCGAACAGCTTCCATATGGTGCTGGCCAAGGCCGACAATCACGAAATTCGCATTGTCGAGCGCCTCGGCGACAAGGTTCAACTGGCGGCAGGTCTGGACGACGAGCGCCAGCTCAGTGAAGAGGCGATGCAGCGTGGCCTGGACTGTCTGCGCCGCTTCGCTCAACTCAGCAACAGCCTGCCGGAAGGCGCCGTGCGTATCGTCGGCACCAATGCCCTGCGTGAAGCGCGCAACCGCGCCGTGTTCATTCGCCGCGCCGAGGAGATTCTCGGCCATCAGGTCGAGGTGATTTCCGGCCGCGAAGAAGCGCGCCTGATCTATCTGGGAGTTTCCCACAGCATCGCCGATACCCCCGGCAAGCGCCTGGTCGCCGACATCGGCGGCGGCAGCACCGAGTTCATCATTGGCCAGCGTTTCGAGCCACTGCTGCGTGAAAGCCTGCAGATGGGCTGCGTCAGTTTCACCCAGCGCTACTTCAGGGACGGCAAGATCACCCCGGCGCGATATGCCCAGGCCTACACTGCTGCCCGCCTGGAGCTGATGGGCATCGAGCAGGGCCTGCGCCGCCTCGGCTGGGAAGATGCCGTGGGCGCCTCGGGCACCATCAAGGCCATTGGCCTGGCGACCAAGGCCGCCGGCCTGGGCAATGGCGAAGTCACGCTAGAAGGTCTGGCCTGGCTCAAGCGCAAGCTGTTCAAGCTCGGCGAGGTGGAGAAGATCAACCTCGACGGCATCAAGCCGGACCGCCGCGGCATCTTCCCGGCCGGCCTGGCGATTCTCGAGGCCATCTTCGATGCCTGCGAAATTCAGCGCATGAGCCACTCCGAAGGCGCGCTACGCGAAGGCGTGCTCTACGACCTGCTCGGCCGCCACCAGCACGAGGACGTGCGCGAGCGGACCCTGGCGGCGTTCATGGAGCGCTATCACGTCGACACCGATCAGGCCGGCCGGGTCGAGGCCAGGGCGCTGTCTGCACTGGACGAAGTGGCAACCGACTGGGGGCTCACCGACATCTGGCACCGCGAGCTGCTGAGCTGGGGTGCCAAGGTGCACGAGGTGGGTCTGGATATCGCCCACTACCATTACCACAAGCATGGCGCCTATCTGATCGAACACTCGGACCTGGCCGGGTTCTCCCGCCAGGACCAGCAGATGCTCGCCCTGCTGGTGCGCGGCCATCGACGCAACATCCCCCGTGACAAGTTCGCCGACTTCGGCGAGGACGGCGTCAAGCTGATGCGCCTGTGCGTGCTGCTGCGCTTTGCCATCCTGTTCCATCACATCCGTGGCACTCACGACATGCCGCAGGTGCAGTTCAAGGCCGGCGACAATAGTCTGGAAATCCTCTTCCCCGAAGGCTGGCTGGCGGCCAACCCGCTGACCCAGGCGGATTTCGAGGCCGAAGCCGAGTGGCTCAAGCGCATCGATCTGACCTTGAGCGTGCGTTGATCGGCTGATGCTTGCAGCGGGTCAGCCCGTAGCCCGGATGCAATCCGGGGCTCGAGAACGAAATACCCGCTGCTCCATGAAGAAGACGGCATGCTCCCGGCCTGATCGCCAGCGATCAGGCGCTCATCGACGCGGGAGCGGTGCGTCGCAAAGCTACAGCAGGCGGCCCTCAAAGCCCTCTCCCGCCCTTCGGGCACCCTCTCCCATAAATGGGAGAGGGTCATCAGATGGCCGCAAGCGGCTTTTCTAACGAGCGACGACGACCGGGGCCGTGAGCTTTTCCAGCAGGCCGGACTGCGCGCTGCGCGGGTTCTGGTTGCCGGTGGGCTGCAGACGCTGGTAGCGACCATCGGACTGCAGCACCCAGGCCTGGGTATTGTCGCTCAGGTAGCTTTCCAGCTCCTTCTTCACCCGGGTGATGAGCTTCTTGCCTTCCACCGGGAAGCAGGTCTCCACGCGCTTGTCGAGGTTGCGTTCCATCCAGTCGGCACTAGACAGGTAGACCAGTTCGTCACCGCCATTGAGGAAGTAGTAGATGCGGCTGTGCTCGAGGAAACGACCGACGATCGAGCGCACCTGAATGTTGTGCGACACCCCGGCGATGCCCGGGCGCAGACAGCACATGCCGCGCACCACCAGGTCGATCTTCACACCGGTCTGGCTTGCCTTGTACAGCGCACGGATGATCTTCGGATCGGTCAGCGCATTGACCTTGGCCATGATCTGCGCGGGCTTGCCCTCGGCCGCGGCGGCGGTCTCCTTGGCGATCAGGTCGAGCAGGGTCTTCTTCAGGGTGAAGGGCGCGTGCAGCAGCTTCTTCATGCGCAGGGTCTTGCCCATGCCGATCAGCTGGCTGAACAGCTTGCCGACGTCCTCGCCGAGCGCGACGTCGGCGGTGAGCATGCTGTAGTCGGTGTACAGGCGCGCGTTGCCGGCGTGGTAGTTGCCGGTGCCCAGATGCGCGTAGCGGCGGATCTCGCCGTTCTCGCGGCGCAGGATCAGCATCATCTTCGAGTGGGTCTTGAAGCCGACCACACCGTAGATCACTACCGCGCCGGCGGCCTGCAGGCGGCTGGCCAGGGCCAGGTTGGATTCCTCGTCGAAGCGCGCCCGCAGTTCGATCACCACGGTGACCTCCTTGCCGTTACGCGCAGCCTCTACCAGGGCATCGACGATCTCCGAGTTGGCCCCGGAACGGTACAGGGTCTGCTTGATCGCCAGCACGTGCGGGTCCTTCGCAGCCTGACGCAGCAGGTCCACTACCGGTGTGAAGGACTCGAACGGGTGCATCAGCAGGATGTCCTGCTTGCTGATGACGTTGAAGATGTTCTCGGCGTTCTGCAGCAGCTTGGGAATCACCGGGGTGAACGGCATGTATTGCAGTTGCGGGTGGTTATCCAGGCTGGTGATGGAGAACAGGCGCGTCAGGTTGACCGGGCCGTTGACCTGGTACAGCTCGCTCTCCGACAGGCCGAACTGCTTGAGCAACTGATCGGTGAGGTGTTTCGGGCAGGTGTCCACCACTTCCAGGCGCACCGCATCGCCATAACGGCGCGAGAACAGCTCGCCGCGCAGGGCACGGGCGAGATCCTCGACGTCCTCGGTGTCCACCGACAGGTCGGCGTTGCGGGTCAGGCGGAACTGATAGCAGCCCTTGACCTTCATGCCATGGAACAGGTCGTCGGCATGGGCGTGGATCATCGACGAGAGGAACACGTAGTTGTCACCGGGGCCACCCACCTCCTCCGGCACGCGGATCACCCGCGGCAGCGAGCGCGGCGCCGGGATGACAGCCAGACCGGAATCGCGGCCGAAGGCGTCGACACCCTCCAGCTCGACGATGAAGTTCAGGCTCTTGTTCACCAGCAGCGGGAAAGGGTGCGTCGGATCAAGGCCGATGGGGGTGATGATCGGCGCGATCTCGTCGCGGAAGTAGCGGCGCACCCAGGCCTTGAGCTTGGTGGTCCAGTAACGGCGGCGGATGAAGTTGATGTTGTGCTTGGCCAGCTCCGGAAACAGCGTGTCGTTGAGGATCGCGTACTGGCGCTCCACCTGCTCGTGCACCAACTCGGAAATCCGCGCCAGCGCCTGGTGCGGCTGCAGGCCGTCTGCGCCGGCCTGTTCACGGGCGAAATTGATCTGTTTCTTCAGGCCGGCGACGCGAATCTCGAAGAACTCGTCGAGGTTGCTGGAAAAGATCAGCAGGAACTTCAGGCGTTCGAGCAGTGGATAGGACTCGTCCAGCGCCTGCTCCAGCACCCGGATATTGAACTGCAGCTGCGACAGTTCGCGGTGGATGTACAGGCTGCTGTCATCCAGGCTGGGAATCGGGGCCGGCGGCGGGGTTTCCACCACCGGCGTCTCGGCGACCACCTCGACCGGAGGCGGGTTGTTGTCGAGCACTTCGCTGTTGAGTCCTTCGCTGTTCATCACTGGTTCCTGAGGGGACGATCACCCCTGTTTTAACAGTTCTGCCGCACGCACGGCGAAATAGGTGAGGATGCCATCGGCGCCGGCGCGTTTGAAGGCGGTCAGCGATTCGAGGATCACCGCCTCGCTGAGCCAGCCGTTCTGGATCGCGGCCATGTGCATGGCGTACTCGCCACTGACCTGATAGACGAAGGTCGGCACCTTGTAGGCGTCCTTGACCCGCCAGAGGATGTCCAGGTACGGCATGCCCGGCTTGACCATGACCATGTCGGCGCCTTCGGCCAGGTCGGCCGCCACTTCATGCAGCGCCTCATTGCCGTTGGCCGGATCCATCTGATAGCCGAGCTTGTTGCCCTTGCCGAGGTTCGCCGCCGAACCCACCGCATCGCGGAACGGGCCGTAGTAGGCGCTGGCGTACTTGGCCGAGTAGGCCATGATGCGCACGTTGACGTGCTCGGCCAGCTCCAGCGCTTCGCGGATCGCCTGCACACGGCCGTCCATCATGTCCGACGGCGCCACCACCTGCGCACCGGCTTCGGCATGCGACAGCGCCTGCTTGACCAGCGCATCGACGGTGATGTCGTTCTGCACGTAGCCGTTTTCGTCGAGGACACCGTCCTGACCGTGAGTGGTGAAGGGGTCGAGGGCGACGTCGCTGATCACGCCGAGCTCGGGGAATTTCGCGCGCAGGGCACGAATCGCGCGCTGGGCGATGCCGTCCGGGTTCCAGGCTTCGGCGCCGTCGAGGGATTTCTTCTCCAGCGGCGTGACCGGAAACAGCGCCAGCGCCGGAATGCCCAGCTCGACCCAGTGTTCGGCCGCCTGCAGCAGCAGGTCGATGGACAGGCGCTCGACGCCAGGCATCGACGGCACGGCTTCGCGGCGGTTTTCGCCGTCGAGGACGAACACCGGCAGGATCAGATCATCGACACTCAGGCGATGCTCGCGCACCAGGCGACGGGAGAAGTCGTCACGACGATTGCGACGCAGGCGGGTGGCGGGAAACAGGCGATTGGCGGGGGTAACGCTCACGGCAGACTCCAGAGCCCGCACGGGCGGGCCAGTGTGACGGTTATAAGCGACCATTATGACCAAATGATGAGGGTCACATGACCGCATGCGACGGCGGGTCGCACAGCCAGACGCGCATTGTGGCATGACGCGCCACCTTCCGGGTTCGTCACGGTCAGAGTAGTCTTCAGCACCTGCATCGTTGAGTGCACCGCATGCTCCAAGAACTGATCCGCCAGTTTGGCTATCCGGCACTGGTACTGGGCACCTTCCTCGAAGGCGAAGTGTCGCTGCTGCTGGCTGCCTACATGGCCGTGCGCAACGTGCTGGAAATCGAATGGGTGGCGCTGTGTGCCTTCCTCGGCACCTTCGCCAGCGATCAGCTGTGGTATTACCTCGGCCGCCGTCACGGTCGCGCCCTGCTGGCGCGCAAGCCACGCTGGCAGCCGCTGGGCGAGCGCGCCAGCGCGCTGATCAGACGCTATCCGGATCTGTGGGTCCTGTCCTTCCGTTTTCTCTACGGCCTGCGTACGGTGATGCCGCTGACCATCGGCCTGTCCGGCTATTCCTGGCGCCGCTACCTGCTGCTGGACGCCATCGGCGCCGGCGTCTGGGCCGGCGGCATCAGTCTGCTGGCCTACAGCCTGGGCAACGCCATGGGCGGATTGCTGGAGGAGCTGCGCAACTATCAGGTCATCCTGCTGGCCGCCGTGGTGCTGCTGCTCACCCTCGCCTGGCTATACCGGTGGCGTCAGCGCCGGCGTGGCTGAACCACGAACCCACCAGATACCCAGCAGACTGACCAGGCTGTAGGCGATCAGCCAGGTCCAGATCCCTGTATTCAGCGCCAACATGCCCAGTTCACCGGCCAGCCAGAAGGCCGGCAGGTTGCTCGCCAGACGCAGGTACTCCAGCCGCCGGGCGTTGCTGCGGTTCTCCAGCCACAGGCCGATGCTGCACAGGCCCAACATGAGCCACAGGCAGGCCAGCAATACCGCACCCAGCGGCAGAGCGTCGCCCTGCGCCATCAGCCATACGCCGGCCAACAGATAGCAAACGAACTGCAGCAAGGCGTAGACCTGCGCTCCGCGCCCCAGCGGCACCTCGAACTTGCGGAAGTTGCTCAGATCAGCCTTGGCCTGCGGATAGCGCGCCGCCACGTCGGCCGGGCGCCAGCCGGTCGGCATGAACCAGATGCGCAGGCGATCCCACCAGGAACCGGCGCGCCTGGCGTCGTTCCACAGCCCGGCGTAGACCTGCAGATTGGCCCACAGCGGGTTCCAGCTGGCTAGCGGCACGGTAACGCCGAAGATCACCGGCTCCTCGTCGAGCTCCTCCTGGAAGGTGCCAAAAATTCGGTCCCAGACAATGAACACACCGCCGTAATTGCGATCCATGTAGATAGGATTCTGCGCATGGTGCACGCGGTGGTTGGACGGGCTGATGAACACCCACTCGAACCAGCCCAACTTGGGGATGTGGCGAGTATGCACCCAGAACTGATAGAGCAGGTTAAGCGCAGCTACGGTGAGGAAGACCAGCGGCGGGACACCAACCAGAGCCATGGGCAGATAGAAGATCCAGCTGAAGATGAACCCGGTACTGGTCTGACGCAAGGCAGTGGAAAGGTTGTAGTCCTCGCTCTGGTGGTGCACCGCATGTGCGGCCCAGAGCACGTTGCGCTCGTGGCTCAGGCGATGGTTCCAGTAGTAGCAGAAGTCGTAGAAGACGAAGGCGAAGACCCACACCCAGAGGCTGTTTTCGGGCAGTTCGAACAGCGCCAGGTGTTCCCAGGCGAAGGCGTAGGTGAGCAGGCCGACCACCTTGGTGAGTATCCCGGTGACCTGCGACAGTACGCCTGCGCTGAGGCTGTTGAGGGAGTCGGCCAGGCGATAGGTGCGCATGCCGCGCCAGCGGTCAGCGAGCAGTTCCAGACCGATAAGCAGAAAGAAGAAGGGCACTGCATAGAGAACGTAATTCATGACTGCGCCATATCGTTGTACTTGTGTCGGGAATGAGCTGTTATTCATCCTATGCGCAGCTTCGCCAGGCTTCGCGGCAGCAAATGACAGCCCGGGTGGCATTTGGCGACAACCCGGAAACCGGTAATACCCGCGCCCGCTTCACGGTCGCGTCCTTCCTCACCAGGAGTCGAGCATGAGCAAGAAAGTGGCAGTGATTCTGTCCGGCTGTGGCGTCTACGATGGCGCCGAGATCCATGAAAGCGTGATCACCCTGTTGCGCCTCGACCAGCGTGGCGCCGAAGTCCAGTGTTTCGCCCCCAACGTGCCGCAATTGCACGTGGTCGATCACTACAGCGGCGACGAGATGGACGAGACGCGCAACGTCCTGGTGGAGTCCGCACGCATCGCCCGCGGCAAGATCAAGGACGTCAAGGAGCTGCGCGCGGCGGAGTTCGACGCGCTGATCCTGCCCGGCGGCTTCGGCGTGGCGAAGAACCTTTCCGACTTCGCCACCGGCGGCGCGAACTGCAGCGTGCAGTCGGACGTCCTGGACGCGTGCAAGGCCTTCGTCGACGCAGGCAAGCCGGTCGGCCTGATGTGCATCGCGCCGGCCCTGGCGGCGAAGATCTTCGGCGCCGGCGTGGTATGCACCATCGGCAGCGATCACGACACCGCCGCCGCCCTGACCCAGATGGGCGCCGAGCATCAGGAGTGCGAGGTCAGCGACATCATCGAGGACGAGCAGCGCAAGCTGGTGACCACGCCCGCCTACATGCTCGCCCAGTCCATCGCCGAGGCGGCATCGGGCATCAACAAACTGGTCGACCGCGTACTGGAGCTGACCCACCAGCAAGACTGACCAGGCACCACTCGCAGGGCGCTTCGGTCAATGGTCAGGGCAGTCCGGCCGCAGCCCTGGCCAATCTCGCCAGGCTGCGGCAGCGTGACAGACACCTGATTTTTCGGAGTGTCACGATGCCGCAAGCCTTCACCCTGGACGCCGACCTGCAACAGGCGGTGACCACCTTCTTCCAGCGCATCCCGTTCAACCAGCTGCTCGGTATCGAAATCGATGAACTGAGCGAAGAGCAGGTGATCATGCACCTGCCGATGAAGCCCGAGCTGATCGGCAACTACCTCCACGGCATTCTGCACGGCGGCGTGATCTCATCACTGCTCGATGTCTGTGGCGGCGCCATGGCACTGATCGGTGCCTTCGCCAACCACCAGCACCTGCCGGCGGCCGAGCGCATGAACAGATTGTCCAAGCTCGGCACCATCGACCTGCGCATCGACTACCTGCGCCCCGGACGCGGCCAGCGCTTCACCGCCACGGCCATGCCGCTGCGCGCCGGCAACAAGGTGGCGGTGATCCGCATGGAGCTGCACAACGACGAAGGCGTGCTGGTGGCCGTGGGTACCGGCACCTATCTGTGCGGCTAGCGAAACGCTCTCGGATGGTCAGGGCATCTAGCGACTCAAGCGCGTGAGAATCCGATCCAGCGCATTGGCGAAGGCCTGACGATCCTTCTCCGAGTAGGGCGCCTGGCCGCCGCCAACCTGGCCCTGCTCGCGCAAGTCGGTGAACAGGTTGCGCACCGCCAGGCGCTCGCCCATGTTGCGCTCATCGAACTCTCGGCCACGCGGGTCGAGCGCAGCGACGCCCTTCTTCACCAGGCGGTCAGCCAGCGGCACATCACTGCAGATCACCAGCTCGCCGGGCACGGCGTGCTCCACCAGGTGATCGTCGGCCGCATCCGGACCGCTGGGCACCACGATCAGCTTCACGCAGGCGAAGTTCGGCCGGACCACGGCCTGCCCGGCAACCAGCACCACTTCGAAGCCCCGCTTGAGGGCGAACTTGACCACCTGATCCCGCGCCGCCCGAGGGCAGGCGTCGGCGTCGATCCATACACGCATGCAGCAACTTCCGCAGAGAAACCAGCGCTCAGTATGCCAGCAGGCGAACGGCTCAGGCGTTGTAGAACGGCTGGCAGCGCTCGCGTACGGCGCGCGACAGGCTGTCGTCGGCCAGTTCGATCAGATCCAGCTCCACCTCATCCGGCAACAGCTCGGCCACCAGCGCGGCCAGGCGCCGCTGCCCGCTCTGATCGGCCCCGGAGACTGCCAGCAGCAACCTGGGTTGCGGGCCGATGGCCGGATCGCGCAATGCAGCAAGAAAGGCCTCGCGCACGGCGAGCTGGGCACAGGCCGCAGACAGCGCCTGCTCCAGAGAGGGGTGACGCAGAGCAGCCAGCGCCAGGTCAGGACTGTCGGCGTAATGAGCGGAATGGATCGAGGAAGACATGCGTGCACTCGGCAAGAGATTTGCGACCAGCCTAGGGGCACAGAGAGTCGCTGTCGTGGCAGCCGTTCACGCTATTGGGGTAACGAGGGCGATAAATCGCCCCCGTATCTTTCTTCAGCCCTGCCTAGGCAGATACCGACGCTGCCCCAACCAGCTGCGTCCATACAGCAGAGCGATTCCCGCCAGCGCCAGGCCTTGCGCCGACAGGCTCCAGGCATCGGCATAGATGCCCAGCCAGTCGAACTCGAAGAACGCCACCGGGCGCGTGCCGAGCACGCCGGCTTCCTGCAGTGCAGCCACACCGTGGCCGGCGAAAACCACCGACAGCACACACAGCAGCACTGCATTGATGCCGAAGAAGGTCGCCATCGGCAGTTTGCGCGAGCCGCGCAGGATCACCCAGGCCAGGCCGATCAGCAATACCAGCGCGGCAGCAGCACCGGCCAGTACAGCACCGTGTCCGGCCGGGCCGGCCTGCAGCCACAGGGTTTCGTAGAACAGGATGACTTCGAACAGCTCGCGATAGACCGAGAAGAACGCCAGTACGGCGAAGCCGAAGCGACCACCACCGCCGACCAGGCTGCTCTTGATGTAGTCCTGCCAGGCTGCGGCGTGGCGACGATCATGCATCCACACACCGACCCACAGCAGCACCACGCTGGCAAATAGCGCGGTGATGCCTTCGAGCAGTTCGCGCTGGGCGCCGCTGACATCGATAACGTAAGCCGCCAGCGCCCAGGTACCGACCCCGGCGAGCAGCGCCATTCCCCAACCGATGTGCACGCTGCGCACTGCCTGCTGCTGATCGGTGTTGCGCAGGAAGGCAAGAATCGCCGCCAGCACCAGAATGGCTTCCAGCCCCTCGCGCAGCAGGATCAGCAGGCTGGCGAAGAAGCTCAGGCTGGCGTCCATGACGCTCTCGGCGAGCAGTGCCGCGGACTTGTCCAGCTCGACTCTGGCCTGCTCCAGCGCCTGAGCCGCCTGGCCGATACCGGCACCATCCTGCAGCGCCTGCCGATAGGCCATCAGGGCTCGTTCGGTGGTCTTGCGCTGCGCAGCATCGAGGTTGTCGAGAGCACTTTCGACCAGCTCGAAGCCTTCCAGATAGGCACCGACGGAAAGGTCATAGGCCTGCTCGCGATCACCATCGCGGTAGGCCTGCAGACTGCGCTCCAGGGTGTCGCGGGTGTAGCCGATCAGTTGCTGCGGGCCGCGCTGCTCCAGCACTGGATGGGCACGCAGGGCGCGAAATGCGGCGACATCGCCACCGCTGGCGGCGATCTCGGCCGGCGTGCGACCGGCCAGCTCACTCATGGCGAAGCGCGTCTGCCCCTGCGCCGGCGCTGCGGTAAAGCCGGCGATGTAAACCGCCAGATCCCAACGCTGACGATCATCGAGCTGGTCGGCAAAGGACGGCATGTCGGTGCCCTCGATACCCAACCCCAGGGTGTTGTAGAGATCGAAGAGGCTCAACCGATCCAGACGCGCGACGTCACGCAGATTGGCCGGCGGCGGCTCCAGGCCAATCCCCGCCGGTCCGTCACCCAGCCCGGTGTCGCCATGGCACACCGAACAGTGCTGGGCGTAGAGCGGCTCACCACGTTGCGGATCCGGCGTCAGCACCGGTGTCAGCGGCACCTGATAGAGCTCGACCAGACGCGCCCCCAGTTGCCGCGCGGCGCTGGACACTTCCTCGCCCGGCTGCCGCTGGAGAACGGCCTGGCGCAGGTCAGCCACATCCTGCTCCAGATCGGCGCGCCCTGCCTGAGCTGGCAGGGCAACGATGAGGCCCTGCAGTACATCGAGAAATTCCAGTTGTTCCTGGTATTCGCCAGTGTCGATCACCTGGCCAGCGGCAACGGTGGCCGGGTAGTCAGCGCCGATATAACCGATCAGATGCAACGCCTGCGCGGCGTCGAGAGGTTCGCCAACGGCGAGAAAGCTGAGGCAGGCCAGCAGCGGCAGCATCAGCCAGGAAAGAGAGAGACGGAAACGAGTCATCAATGCATCCCAAATGAGAATGGGTGGCATTAAATTGTTGCCTGCCTAACGACTCAGCACAAGGGAGATGTGAAATATTTCGTAACACTCGGCCGAACAGAGCGTTGCAGTGGCTGACCTCGACCAGCAGGAAGTCGAGGTCGAAAGACGCTCAGACGGCGGCGCGCTTGACCGTGGCCAGGAGGCCGGCAGCAGCGGCGAACAGCGCGGCGAAACTGCGATTCATCACCCGTTGCTGACGCGGGGTACGCAGCAGGCGCAGTACGCGCGAGGCAAGACCGGTGTAGCCGGCCATGACGATCAGGTCCACGCTGATCATGGTCACGCCCATCATCAGATACTGCGCCAGCAGAGGTGCATGCGGATCGATGAACTGCGGCAGTACCGCGAGCATGAAGACGATGGCCTTGGGGTTGCTGAAATTGACCAGAAAACCGCGCAACACCAGCGCCAGGGGCCGGCCGATCGGTCGCTCCGCCGCACCGGTATCCAGATCGCTGGGAATGGCGACCCACTGTTTGTAGGCGAGGAATGCCAGATAGCCCACGCCGAACCACTTGATCAGGCTGAAGGCCAGCGCCGAGGTAGCCAGAATGGCGCCCACACCCGCCGCGACGATGGCGATCTGCAGCGCCAGACCAAGCTGCAGGCCGAGTGCGTTCCAGTAACCGCGCCAGAAGCCATACTGCATGCCAGCCGACATCGAGGCCACGGCACCGGCCCCCGGCGACAGGCTGATCACCCAGCAGGCAACGAAGAAGGCGAGCCAGGTTTCCAAAGCCATGATGCGTACCTCGAGAAGCTCAAATCAGGGAAACCGCACAGCCTACTCCTGCTCCGCGGTATCGACCAGTAGCTCAGCGCCAGCGGCGTACGGACTTCTGGAAGAACAGGCTGTTGGGAACCTGCAGCAGGGCGCCGGCGGCGTCCTCACTGAGATCCTGCAGGGTGGTGTAGAACAGGTTGATGGATATCACCCTGCCTTTCACGCCGGGCTTGTCGGCACTCTCGATGACCTCGACGGTATCGCCCAGGCGAAACGGTCCCATGGTGAAGATCAGCAATGCGCAGAACATGTTCGACAGCACGCTCCAGATGGCGAAGAACGCCACCGCAGCGACAGCGGTGAAACCGGTCAGCGCCGTCCACAGGACATTCGCCGATACCCCCAGACGCTCCAGCACCATGAGCAGCGCACTGCCCATGATCAGCCAGCGCACCAGGCCACGCAGCGGTTGCAGCACCTCTGCCGGCAACAGGCTGTAGCGCGCGCCGAGGCGGCTGATGGCTCGGGTAAGAATGCGCTGGGCGATCCACGCCAGCAGGATGATCAGCAGCACCTGGCCGGCGCGAATCAGCGGATCGCGCCAGGCCGCCAGCAACTCAAGCTGTTCCATTACTCGGTTTCCTCCAGTTGTTGCTGCAACGCCTCCAGGGTCTCCAGAGCCGATAGCCAGGCCTCCTCCAGCTCGGCCTCGCGGGCCTTGAGCTGCGCCTGTTCGGCCAGACGCTCGCGCAGCTCGTCCTTGCGCGCAGACTCGTACAGAGCGCTATCGCCCAACTGAGCTTCCACAGCCGCGAGCTTTTCCTGCACCTTGCCCAGTTCCTGTTCGAGCTTCTCGGCCTGTTTCTTGTGCGGCGCCAACTGCTGGCGCAGCGCCGCCGCGGCCTGACGCTGCGCGCGCTTGTCGGTCTTGTCCGCAGCACCTTCAACCGGTGCGCTGGGCGGCGCCTGGCGCTGACGGTAGTCGATCAGCCAACGCGCGTAGTCGTCCAGATCGCCGTCGAACGGCGTCACGCGACCATCGGCGACCAGCAGGAACTCGTCAGTGGTGCTCTTGAGCAGGTGACGGTCGTGTGAAACCACCACCACGGCACCGGCGAACTCCTGCAGGGCCATGGTCAGCGCCAGACGCATTTCCAGGTCGAGGTGGTTGGTCGGCTCGTCGAGCAGCAGCAGGTTGGGCTTGCCCCAGGCAATCAGCGCCAGGGCGAGGCGCGCCTTCTCGCCACCGGAGAAGTTCACCACCGGCTCGTCGCAGCGCGCACCGCGGAAGTCGAAACCACCGAGGAAATCGCGCAGCGTCTGCTCGCGCTCGGTCGGCGCGATGCGTTGCAGGTGCAGCAGCGGGCTGGCCTTGTCATCGAGGGCGTCGAGCTGGTGCTGGGCAAAGTAGCCGATCACCAGATTCTCGCCGCGGGTCAGGCTGCCGCCGAGCGGCTGCAGCTCAGCGGCGAGGTTCTTGATCAGCGTCGACTTGCCTGCACCGTTGGGACCGAGCAGACCGATGCGCGCGCCCGGCACCAGACTCAGCTTGACCTGCTGCAGCACGGCCTTGTCGCCGTAACCCAGGCGACCTTCGCTGAGGCTCAGCAGGGGCGTGGAGATTTTCTCGGCCTCGCGGAAGACGAAGTCGAACGGCGAGTCGACATGCGCCGCGCTCAGCTCCTCCATGCGCTCCAGCGCCTTGATCCGGCTCTGCGCCTGACGGGCCTTGGTAGCCTGGGCCTTGAAGCGGGCGATGTACTTTTCCATGTGCGCACGCTGCGCCTGCTGCTTCTCGTAGGCCTGTTGCTGCTGGGCCAGACGTTCGGCACGGGTACGCTCGAAAGCCGTATAACCACCGCGATACAGGTTCAGCTTGCGCTGCTCGACGTGGGCAACATGATCGACCACGGCATCGAGAAAATCGCGGTCGTGGGAAATCAGCAGCAAGGTACCGGGATAGCTTTGCAGCCAGCCTTCGAGCCAGAGAATGGCATCCAGGTCCAGGTGGTTGGTCGGCTCGTCGAGCAGCAGCAGATCGGACGGGCACATCAGCGCCTGGGCCAGGTTCAGGCGCATGCGCCAGCCACCGGAGAAGTCGCCGACGCGGCGGTCCATCTGTGCGTTGTCGAAGCCCAGACCGGCCAGCAGCTTGCGTGCGCGGGCATCGGCGGTGTAGCCGTCGGCGCTGTCCAGCTCGCTGTGCAGGCGGGCGATCGCGGCGCCGTCGTGGCTCTGCTCGGCAGCGGCCAGCTCAGCCTGCACGCGGCGCAGGTTGTGGTCACCGTCGAGCACATAGTCCACAGCCAGTCGGTCGAGGTTGTCGACCTCCTGACGCATATGGGCGATGCGCCAGTCGCCGGGCAGCAGACAGTCACCGGCATCCGGTGTCAGCTCGCCACGCAGGAGGGCGAACAGGCTGGATTTGCCGGCGCCGTTGGCACCGATCAGGCCGGCCTTGTGACCGGCGTGCAGAGTCAGCTCGGCGCCTTCGAGCAGGCGTTGCGGACCACGCTGTAGTGTGAGGTTCTGGAGTCGGATCATAATGGCCGCGGAGTCTATCAAATCGCCCCGGAGGCCGCGTGCAGGATCTGTGGAATTTCGCCCTCGAACGCTACGCCAGATCGGGCGTGGAGCAGGCCTGCCTGCAGTTGCAGGAGGCAGGTAGCGACGTCTGTCTGCTGCTGACCGGCGCCTGGTTGCAGGGGCGGGGCGTACGCTGCCTGGATCAACGCCTGTGCGCATTGAGGAACGTGGCCGGCCCCTGGCAACGCGAAGTGATCTCGCCCTTGCGTCAGACACGACGCGACTGGCGCGCGGCTGCAGGCCAGGACACCGAGTTGGCTGCCTTGCGCGAACAGGTCAAGAAACTGGAATTGCAGGCCGAGCGGGTGTTGTTCGAACGATTGCAGGCGCTGGCCGAAGGCTGGCCCGCCGAAGCGAGCGAAGATGACTGGCTGATTCGTCTGGCCGGAAACGACAGCGCCGCGCTGCAGGTGCTGCGCGACGCCGTCAATCAGCCTTAGGATGCGCTGGGAGCACCGCTGTCGGCGCTCACGGCAGGCGCCGCTGCGGCAGCCGGCGTGGCCGGTGCGGAAGCGGGCTTGGCCGCCGCAGGCTTGACCGGAGCCTTCTTCGCAGGTGCTTTCACTGCAGCCGGCTTCTTCGCCACGGCGGGCTTGCTGGCAGGCTTGGCAGGTGCCGCCTTGGCAGCGGGCTTCGCAGCAGGTTTGGCGGCTGCCGACTTGGTCGCTGCTGGCTTGGTGGCAGGCTTACTGGCCGTAGCTGGCTTAGCTGACGCTTTTGCTGCGGCCGGTTTTGCAGCCGGCTTGGCGGCAGGTTTGGCAGCAGCCTTGGGCGCGGCGGGTTTGGGCGCGGCGGCCTTGCCGGCAGCAGGTCTGACCGCTGGCTTACCGGCTACCGCGGGCTTTGCAGCCGGTTTGCTGGCCGATTTGGCAGCAGCGGGTTTGGCCGGAGCCTTCTTCACCGGTGCCTTTGCAGCAGCGGGCTTCTTCGCTGCGGCCGGTTTGCTCGCAGGCTTGGCTGCCGGCGCGGCGGCCTTGGCTTCACGTGCATCCAGCGCCTTGCCGGCGGCTTCCTTCACTTTGCCAACGCCCTGCGCCAGCTTCAGACTTTCCTGAGCGTCGCGCTTGAGCTGGACGATGTAACCACGGGTTTCGCTCTGGCGGCTCTTGAGCGCGTCGAGCAGCTCTTCCAGCTCGGCGACGGCATCCTTGGCCCTGGCTTGCGCCTTGGCCTTGCCAGCGACAGCGGCGTCCTGCAGCTTGGTGCGCGCCTTGCGCAGTTTTTCCTGGGCCTTGCCGCGCTGCTTCTCCAGCTTGGCAAGCAGTTTCTCGGCGTCGGTCAGCGCTTGCGAGCAGGCATTTTCAAGGTGTTCGAGCAGGCTGGCAGACAATTGATGCAACAGGTGCAACGGGGTGGTCACAGACTTCTTCTTGGCCGACATGGCGCGCCTCCTGGCGGATGTGGATGAGCCCATACTAGACGCAGGCGGGACGCCTCGCCATAGGCCTTTTGGCGACCGCGGCACGGGCATCACCCGCCTGGCATAATCGCCGGCAAATCCATCGGGAGACACAGTCATGAGCCGCGCCGTACTCGCCGCCCTCGTATTCTGCTGCAGCCTGGGCGTACAGGCCGACCAGCACCAGCAGGACCTGGCATACAGCCTCGGGGTACGCCTTGGCGAGCGACTGCACGACGAGGTGCCCGACCTGCCGCTGAGCGAACTGCTCGAAGGTTTGCGCCAGGCCTATGAAGGCAAGCCTCTGCGGCTTGAGGCCGGCCGTATCGAACAGCTCCTCGACGAACACGAGGCACGTATCGAAGCCTCGCCGCAACGCCTCGCCAGGGCCATCGAAGCCGAACAACGTTTTCTCGCAGAAGAAGGTCGCCGCACCAACGTGCGAACGCTGGCCAATGGCGTGCTGGTGACCGAGCTCAGCCCCGGCAGCGGTCCCAAACCCACCGCGCGCAGCCGAGTGCAGGTGAGTTATCGCGGCGAACTGGCCGATGGCAGCGTATTCGACGAGAGCATCACGCCTCAGTGGTTTCGCCTGGACAGCCTGATCGCGGGCTGGCGCAGTGCACTGCTGCAGATGCCGAAAGGCGCTCACTGGCGCCTGGTGATTCCATCGAGTCAGGCGTATGGGGAAGATGGCGCGGGCGACCTGATACCGCCCCATGCACCGCTGGTGTTCGATCTGCGCCTGCTGGACGTGACCGACTGAGCGCCGCCCCATTCAGCGACAGAAAGCCCGGACCTCACATCCGGGCTTTTTTGCATGGAGCCGTCAGAGCGCTTCGGCGACCTGCTCCTGATGCGCGTTGTGCAGCACCTCAATCAGGCAGTCTTCCAGCTCGAAACGCTCGTGCAGCAACGGGCCCAGGCGGTCGAGTTCGGCCACCAGCGAGGCGTTGTCGCGACTGTCGCCATTGTCACAACGATCATTGAAGGCCAGTGCGGCCTCGGTGATGGCTTCGATACGCGGATAGATCCGCTTGGCCAGCTCCAGGCCGCGCTGATCATTGAAGGCCTTGGCCTCGCTGGTCAGTTGCTCGTAAACCTCGAAGTGGCCGGCAGAGACATAGTCCACCAGCAATTCGCAGAAGCCCTGCAGGGACTCACAGTTGATGGCCGGAGCCTGCGGCGACTTGGAAAGAGCGGTATAGGCCTGTACCAGTTCGCGGCGCTCACCCAGCCAACGATCGATCAACTGGTGAACACCACCCCAGCGTTCCTGCGCGTTCCGACATTTCTCAAGCATGATGAACCTCGCTTCCCTTATCGATAATGCCTGTTATACGTCCGCTCCGAGACGTTCTATTAGGGCTGCCATCCTTAGCAACCGCCTTAGGCCATCGCTACGCGACGTAGAAATCATTCCCGACGCTTTTTTGTCGAGTGTCGCTTTGTTTCGGGTAGGTAACCGCAAAATGGCATTTTTCCGACGCCGCGTGCGAGCCAGATTATGCCCGTGGGCAGACACCATCAAGGCGCCGTGCCGAGAAATTTAATACGCGCGTTTGATCGGCACGGCAACAGCGTCGTGCCCGTCGCAGCTCAACGGCGACGCAGCAACTGGAACAGGCAGAACCCGAACATGCCGATGAAGGCCAGCAGGCTCCACTCGGGAAGGCTCATGCCGAACAGCGTCCAGTTGACCTCGGCACAATCGGCAGTGCCCTGGAAAACCAGGCGCACGACCTCCTGCATCGGCAAGGCCTGCATCATGAACTCCAGACTCGGTAGACAGGCCTCGAGCTGATCGGCCGGCACGCTCTGCAGGTAGATCTGCCGGCCTGCCGTGGCACCGCCGATGAGCACGAAAAGCAGCGCCAGCACAGCGTAAACACGCTGGCCGAGGCGAGCGGGACCATGAAGTGCAGCGATCAGGCAGACGATGCCGAAGCCGAACACGCAGATACGCTGGACAATACACATGGGGCACGGCTCCAGCCCCACCACATGTTCCAGATAGAGAGCCACCGCCATGAGCAGCACGCAGCCGAAAAATGCCAGAAAGAACAGGGGGCGCGGACTGGCCAGTTGCATGATGGCTCCAGGAGGGGGAATCGAGGACGGTACGGTAGAGGAAAGCGAGGGCGCCTTTCAAGGCGCCCTTTGGCTCAGAAGAGGCTGTTCGTCATAGCGGAACGCCCCTCTGTCCGTAGGCCGATGCGAGAGCGGCAATTGGCCGTAGCCATTCAGGCGTGTGCGCCCTGCGGTTGCGGCAGCGTCGGCAGTCCCTGGTGCAGCAGGCCGAGACTCTCCAGCAGCAGTTGATTGCTGCGCTCGATCTCGCCCAGTTGTGCCAGCAGGCGTGCCAGCTCGGCGCAGGTTTCCGGATGACGCTCGAGCTTCAGGCTGGTCTCAAAGTAGTCGCGCGCCTTGCCCCACAACTGGTTCTGCAGGCACAGGCGACCCAGTGTCAGCAGCAGGGCCGGATCCTGTGGATGCTGCTTGAGCCAGAGCTCCGCCGTCTGCAGCTGACGCGCCGGATCGGCACCACGCAGTACGCCATAGAAACGCGCCAGGCGGCTGTCATAACCACGCTTGAGCGCGCCACGCAGTACCTCTTCCGCTTCTTCCTGCGCGCCCAGACGCCGCAGCTGCTCGACATAGGTGGCGATCAGCTCCGGCTCGTTGCGCAGGCTGGCCGATAGATGGTTCCAGGCCTTGCTCAGTGGCTGCAGAGCGGTTTCCCCCTGCGCCAATCCGCTTTCACCGACCTGTGCCAGGCGCCCCCGCCAGGTTTCTCGCTCCAGCTCGTCGAGCTCTGCTGCCGGCAGCGCCTTCTCCTTGCGCAATTCAGGCAGCAGACCGAGTAGTGCAGACCAGTCCTGCCGTTGCAGATACAAGCGCTGAAGCTGGCGCAACACCAGGTGATGACCGGGATGACGCTCACGCATCGCCTGCAGGGTTTCCAGCGCCGCATCGCTGTCACCGCGGTTGCGTTGCAGCTCGGCGTGGGTCAGGGCAATAGCCAGCTCGGCCTGTGGCTGCCTGATCAGTGCGCGCTCCAGCAATGCGTCGGCCTGTTCGTGCTCGCCAAGCTTGCCGGCGGCCCGGGCAGCGCCGAGGTAATACATCAGCGGCTGATTGTCTGCTTCAGCGGCTCGGGTCAGCTGGCGCTGCGCACGCGCCCAGCGGCCTTCGGCGAGATCCAGCATGCCCTGCTCGGACGCCTGTCGCACACGACGAGTGCGGTGCAGACGCGACCAGGGGTTGGCCAGACGCGTCGAACTGAGCAGCAGGCGCAACGTCCACTTGATCAGGTAGCACAACACCACCACGACCACCAGCAGGCCAAGGAACGCCCACAGGCCGGACTGGTAACGGAAGCCCTTGTAGGCGAACAGTACATAGCCACGGTCGGCCTCGATAGCCAGGCTGAGCAGATACAGCCCGGCGGCGATGGCCAGCAATAGCACAAGCCATATCAGGCGTTTCATTGCGCCTCCCCGGCCGCGGCGGCCCCCTGCCGACGTTGCGCCTGCTTGCGTTGCAGGTAGGCCTGCAAGGCATCGAGCGACTCGCTCAGATCGGGCACCTTGACCTCGACACTGGAGCCGGCCAGCTCGCTGAAGCGCTGACGCAGGGCGCGACTGTCCGGGTTGTCCAGGTTGAAATGGGCATCGAGAATTTCTTCGGCCTGCTTCAGCGACTGCCGGTATACGCCAGTCTGGCCATGCAGCGCGGCCCACTGCGCCTGCTCCAGCGCCAGCGAAAGGCTCAGACGCACCTGCGACAGGCTCTGTCCGGAAAGCAGCGGACGCACGCTGCGGTCTGCGTCGAATTCGACCCGGAAGTAGTCCGAAAGCGTCTTCGCCCACTCAGCCCACCAGGCGCTGCCATCGCCCTCGGCGGCCAGGTCGGAGAGCACGTCACCCTTCCCCTCCAGGGTTGGCGCCAGGGGGTGGAGCGTGGCGGCCTGCTCACGCAGGGCAGCCAGCTGCAGGAACAGGCCGACTCGATCCGGTCGTGCCGTGGTGCGCAACGCTTCCAGGCTGCGGCTGAGCTGCTCGCGGGCCGCGAAGGCAGCGGGATCGTCCTGATCACGGAGGATATCGTCAGCCGTCCGCACCAGAGCCTCGGCCGTGGCCACGTCCTGCAGCGCCGACAAGCGCAGGGTCGCCAGACGCAGCAGATGTTCGGCTTCTTCCAGTCGCCAATCCTGACGGCTGCCTTCAAGCACGCTTTCCAGACGCTGGCTCATGCGCTGCTGATCGCTCTGCACGTTGGCCAGGAGGCGGCGGCGCTCGTCCAGTTCGGCAGCACTGGGCAGGGCTGCCAGGCGTGCGTCCAGACGCTGGGCCAGCTCGTCCACTTTCTTCGCGCTATCGTCGCGGGTGCGCTGCAGGTCTTCAACCTGCTGCTGGCCCTGACTCTGCATTTCATGCAGCTGCCAGAGGCTCCAGCCACCAGCGCCGGCACCGGCCAGACCTATCAACAAGGCCAGGGCGGCAAGAGCGCTGCCACCTCCGCTGCGAGATGCCTGGGCGGGCGAAGGTGTCGGGGTGGTCTTCACGGCTTCGCTGGCCGGCTGTTCTTCTGGCGTATTCGGGGTGGATGCTTCGCTCACGTATCCGTCCTTTTAGAGGGCGGCAGCCGGAAACTGCTCCAGCGCTGCCTGCAAGG
Source organism: Pseudomonas sp. Z8(2022) (assembly GCF_025837155.1). Classification (NCBI taxonomy): domain Bacteria; kingdom Pseudomonadati; phylum Pseudomonadota; class Gammaproteobacteria; order Pseudomonadales; family Pseudomonadaceae; genus Pseudomonas; species Pseudomonas sp. Z8(2022). Next base: position 4,156,859 of record NZ_CP107549.1, read on the forward strand.
CCGCGGCACTGGCGCCGCGACAGTCCACAACGATTTCCGCACCCGCGTTGCGCGCCTGCTCGGCAACGCGCGGGCTGGGTACGAACAAGGGTAGCCGAGCCAACGCCGGCCAGTCATCGCCAGCCAGCTGCAGTAGATGTCCGAAACCCTGTCCACTGCTGACAACCAGGCCGTTCAGGCGTTCCGCTCGCACGCACCGGCCAAGCTCGCCCGGCGCATACTGCGGCAATACGCGGCGATACAGTGGCAGATAGTCGACCGTCACGCCTTGGCCGCGCAAGCTCTCGGCGAGGAATTCTCGGCCACCCTCGCCACGCAGGATGAGTACGCGTGGCGCAGGTGCCGTGGCGATGGCCTGGTGCAGTGCCGGTAGGGCCAGAAGCGCTTCGCTGTCATCGCCGGAGCCGGGAAAGTGCACACGCAAGCCCTGCTCGGCGAGCACCGCGGCGGTCGCGGCTCCGACGCTGAACCAGGGTAGATCGGGCGCCGGCTTCGCATGACGAGCCAGCAATTGCAGGCCGATCCGGGCGGCAGGCTTGCTGACCACAACCACCGCGCAATAGCGTTGCAGCTCGGCGAGGGTGCTGCGCTGTTCGGCGGTTTCGGCCAGCGCCTCGATGGCCAGCAGCGGCATGCAGTGGCTGGCGATACCCTGTTCGGCCAGGGTCTGCGCCAACGCCGCACAGTCCTCGGCAGGACGAGTGAGAAGCAGGCGCCAGCTACTCAAGGGTGCCCGGCCTCACCGTAAACGGCCTCGAGAATGGCGTCGGCGCCCTGCGCCAGGAGCGCCTCGGCCACGCGGACGCCCAGGGCTTCGGCATCGCTGCTGGCAGCGCGCTCTTCTGCACGAAGCAACAAACCGCCGTCAGGCTGGCCGACCAGGCCGCGCAGCCACAGCTGGTCGCCTTCGAGCAGGGCATAGCAGGCAATTGGCACCTGGCAGCCACCATTGAGGTGCTTGTTCAGCGCACGCTCGGCAGTCACGCGCAGGGCAGTCTCACGGTGATGCAGTGGTGCCAGCAGCGCCTGCACGTCGCTATCGGCACTGCGGCACTCGATGCCAACCGCCCCCTGGCCGCCAGCTGGCAGGCTGTCCTCGGCGCTGATCGAGCTGCGGATGCGCTCTTCGAAACCCAGACGAATCAGGCCGGCGGCGGCGAGAATGATGGCGTCGTACTCGCCGGCATCGAGCTTGGCCAAGCGAGTATTCACGTTGCCGCGCAGGAACTGGATCTTCAGATCGGGCCGGCGCGCCAGCAACTGGGCCTGGCGGCGCAGGCTGGACGTGCCGACCACGCTGCCGGCCGGCAGTGCATCGAGGCTGTCGTAGGTATTGGAAACGAAGGCGTCACGCGGGTCTTCACGCTCGCAAATGCAGTACAGGCCAAGTCCCTCGGGGAAGTCCATCGGCACGTCCTTCATCGAGTGCACGGCGATGTCGGCCTCGTTTTCCAGCAGAGCGGTTTCCAGTTCCTTGACGAACAAGCCCTTGCCACCGATTTTCGCCAGCGGCGCGTCGAGCAGCTTGTCACCGCGGCTGACCATGGGCACCAGGCTGACCTTCAGACCGGGATGGGCCTGTTCCAGACGGGCTTTGACATATTCGGCCTGCCACAGGGCCAGGGCGCTCTTACGGGTGGCAATGCGGATTTCGCGGGACATGAGGCAATTCCAGAAAACGGATTGCCGCGAATCATAACAGGCTCGCCCATTACGGGCGCTGCCGGGTGGCCATCGGCCGCAGGTCTGTCGGTCACTGCAAAGACAATGACGTCCTGACCCGCGGGACAGGACGTCAGAGTGACTGCATCAGTTTGCGCACACCGGCCACGTGGCGACGGCTGACTACCAGCGAATCGCCGTCGAGGCCCTTCAGAAACAGCTGGAAATGCCCGAGCGGCGTGCGTTGCAGGCGTTCGATGCGCTCACGCGCCACCAGCGCATTGCGGTGGATGCGCACGAAACGCTCACCGAATTCGTCCTCCAGTGCCTTGAGCGGCTCATCCAGCAGTACTTCGCCACCCTCATGGCGCAGGGTGACGTATTTGTGGTCGGCGATGAAATAGACCACCTGATCCAGCGGGATCAGCTCGATGCCCTTGCGGGTGCGGGCACTGATATGAGTGCGCGGACCACCGCCAGTCTCTGCCGCGGGGCGGGTCAGGGCGGCGAGTTGCACACGATTGGGTCGCTCGGCCTTTTTCAACGCCTCGCTGAGGCTTTCGGGGCGCACAGGCTTGACCAGATAGCCAACGGCACTGACCTGGAACGCCTCCAGGGCAAATTCGTCGTGTGCCGTGCAGAAGATCACCGCAGGCGGTGCCTCGCGCTCGCAAAGCTTTGCGGCGACCTGCAGGCCGTCAAGGCCAGGCATGCGGATATCCAGCAGGACCACATCCGGCTTGAGGCTATCGATCAGGGTCAGGGCTTCCTCGCCGTTGCTGGCGGCGGGTTCCAGGACCCGGTAACCCTCGAGCTCACCGACCATGCGGCTGAGGCGCTCGCGGGCAAGGGGTTCGTCATCGACGATCAGGACATTCATATTGCTCTGGCTTCCTGCGTGAGTCTCGCACAAGGATAGCGTAGACAGCTGTAATGGCGGCCGTCACGGCGCTCCACGCTGAGACTCGCGCGCGGCCCAAAAAGTGCCGCCAGACGCGCATCAATATTACTCAGCGCTTGGCGCGTTCCCCGTGACGGGTGCTGCTCGCCCCGCTCTTCATACGGATTGCTGACACACAAGCTGAACACACCATCCTGGTAATCCGCTTCGACCCGCACCAGACCACCTTCGATACGGGGCTGGATGCCATAGATCAGCGCATTTTCCAAAAGAGGCTGCAGGGTCAGCTGGGGAATCGGCAGATCCTCAGGCACACCGTCAACCTCCCACTGCAACTGTAGACGCTCACCGAGCCGATAGTGCTCGATGGAGAGATATCGTTTTGCCAGTTCCAGCTCCTCCTTCCACGGCACCAGCGTGCCGGGTTTGGCCAGGCTGGCGCGAAACAGATCGGACAGATCCAGCACCGCCTGCTCGGCCTTGTACGGATCGAGCGTGACCAGACTGGCGATACTGTTGAGGCTGTTGAACAGAAAATGCGGGCGGATCCGCGCCTGCAACGATTCGATGCGTGCGCGCAACTCGGCCTGCTCCTGCCGCCGCCATTGGCTCTGCAGATAGAAATAGCGTAGCAGGAGTGCGGACATGATCAGGCTGATCAGCGCATGGCGCAGATAAAGATTTACTTCGCCACTGCGCGGTAGCGGCCCACCCAGCTCGTAATAGTCAGCCACCACGGTGCAACCCATGGTCAAAAGCACCACCAGAAGACAACACAAGCCACCCGCCAGTGCCGGGCGCAGGCGCGCCAGCAGAGGCCGCAGGCGGCACAGCACGGCAGCCGAAAGCAGCACGATCCACTGCACGAACAGCGAGGTCAGGGCCAGGCGCACCCAGTCGAACCCCGGTGTCATCGGTTCGGCGAGCACCAGCACCAGTACCAACAACTCGGCCAGCAGCACCATGCTCAGCAGGGCTTCCGGCTGGCACAGTTCCGGGACGAAGAAGTCGTCGATGGCGGCGTCGGGTTTATTCTTGGCAAGCAATTGTGTATGCATCGACGCAGTTTCCGTGTCGCCTGGCGAGCCGGCAAGCCAGACGGTTCCAGCCGGACAAAATAAAGCACCGAAATGCCGCCTTCAGCGCAGAATTGTGAAGCAACCGACAGCGCCGCCGCCCGCCCGATGGCGAACGCGGCCCGGCGAAACGTCCGCCGACCCTGTTATTATCGACCCTCTTTGTCCGCCATGCCGGCCAGCAACATGGCCTGCCCGATCCAGAGCCCAAACCATGAGCAGCGAAAAAACCAATCAGTCCTGGGGCGGCCGCTTCAGCGAGCCCGTCGATGCCTTCGTCGCCCGCTTCACCGCTTCGGTCGAATTCGACAAGCGCCTGTATCGCCACGACATCATGGGCTCCATCGCCCACGCCACCATGCTGGCCAAGGTCGGCGTGCTCACCGATGCCGAGCGCGATGCGATCATCGAAGGCCTCAAGCAGATCCAGGGCGAGATTGAAGCCGGCACCTTCGACTGGCGCGTCGATCTGGAAGACGTGCACATGAACATCGAGGCGCGCCTGACCGATCGCATCGGTATCACCGGCAAGAAGCTGCACACCGGCCGCTCGCGCAACGACCAGGTGGCCACCGACATCCGCCTCTGGCTGCGTGACGAGATCGACCTGATCCTGGCCGAAATCACCCGCCTGCAGCAGGGCCTGCTGGAGCAGGCCGAGCGTGAAGCGGAAACCATCATGCCCGGTTTCACCCACCTGCAGACCGCCCAGCCGGTGACCTTCGGCCACCATCTGCTGGCCTGGTTCGAGATGCTCTCGCGCGACTACGAGCGCCTGGTCGACTGCCGCAAGCGCACCAACCGCATGCCCCTGGGTTCTGCCGCGCTGGCCGGCACCACCTACCCAATCGCCCGCGAGATCACCGCCGAACTGCTGGGCTTCGATCAGGTCGGCGGCAACTCGCTCGACGGCGTGTCGGATCGCGACTTCGCCATCGAATTCTGCTCGGCCGCGTCGCTGGCCATGATGCACCTGTCGCGCTTCTCCGAAGAGCTGGTGCTGTGGACCAGCGCCCAGTTCCAGTTCATCGACCTGCCCGACCGCTTCTGCACCGGCAGCTCGATCATGCCGCAGAAGAAGAACCCGGATGTGCCGGAGCTGGTGCGTGGCAAGACCGGCCGTGTGTTCGGCGCTCTGACCGGCCTGCTGACCCTGATGAAAGGCCAGCCGCTGGCCTACAACAAGGACAACCAGGAAGACAAGGAACCGCTGTTCGACGCCGCCGACACCCTGCGCGACAGCCTGCGCGCCTTCGCCGACATGGTGCCGGCGATCAAGCCCAAGCGCGAGATCATGCGCGAGGCGGCGCTGCGCGGCTTCTCCACCGCAACCGACCTGGCCGACTACCTAGTGCGCAAGGGCCTGCCGTTCCGCGACTGCCACGAAATCGTCGGCCACGCCGTGAAGTACGGCGTCGAAACCGGCAAGGACCTGGCGGAAATGACGCTGGACGAGCTGCGCCAGTTCAGCGACCAGATTGAGCAGGACGTATTCGCCGTGCTGACTCTGGAAGGCTCGGTGAATGCCCGCAACCATATCGGCGGTACCGCACCTGCCCAGGTGCGTGCGGCGGTGGTACGCGGCCGCGAACTGCTGGCCAGCCGCTAAGCGCGGCTCGGCGAGAAACGGGAAAAGGAGTTCCCATGCCGGAATTATTGCTGCGCGGCTTGGCGCTACTGGCCGAGATCGCGCTTGAAATCATCATCGGCTACGTCTTCTACACCACCGGCTGGCTGGCACTACGACTGCTGACTTTAGGGCGCTACCCGCGCCTGCCGCTGCGCGTGGCCAACCCAATGGACTCGCGCAGTGCCTGGGTCGCAACGTTCGGCTGCCTCTGCCTGGTTGGTCTGCCCCTGACGTGGCTGACCGTCACTTACAGCTGAACGCTGCCACGAGACCGTTCCATGCCTATAGACATCCGCCCCGCCACCCCTGAAGACGCCGAGCTGATCCTGCGTTTCATCACCGACCTGGCCATCTACGAGAAGGCCGAGCACGAGGTGAAGACCGATGCCGCCGGCATCCGCGCCAGCCTGTTCGCTGACGGCAGCACCGCTCATGGCCTGATCTGCGAGCTCGACGGCCAGCCCATCGGCTACGCGGTGTACTTCTTCAACTACTCCACCTGGCTGGGCAGGCACGGCCTGTATCTGGAAGATCTCTACGTCAGCCCCGAGGCCCGTGGCCTGGGCGCGGGCAAGGCGCTACTGCGCCATCTGGCGCAACTGGCCGTGGCACGCGATTGCGGCCGCTTCGAATGGTCGGTGCTGGACTGGAACACGCCGGCCATCGACTTCTATGAGTCCTTCGGCGCCCGCCCGCAAAGCGAGTGGACCACCTATCGCCTGACCGGCCAGGCCCTGCTGGACTTTGCCGCCGGTAATCAATGAGGAATCCGACATGAGCCAGAACAACGACCAGGAAGACGAAGACTTCGCCGAGGCCACCCTGATCCAGGCGATCGAGAACCAGCTGGAAAGCGGCGAACCTGCCGCCGCCAAGGCGGTGTACAACAAGCTCACGCTGGTCGGTTACGAGCGCGAGGAGATTCTCGAGCTGATGGCTCTGGTGCTGGCGCATGAGGTCGACGCCATGCTGCGCGAGGACCGCCCCTTCGATGGCGCCTGGTACGAGCAGGCCCTGCGCGCCCTGCCGGAACTGCCGGAAGAAAACTGACAACGGGATTGATCCAGGCCACTGGTCGGACTGGCAGACAGATTGCTACTGTCACGCCTGTCCCGTCCGAGAAGGTATCGCCTTCGATGGCCTGCCCATTACCACGCCTCGCCGTCTTGCTCGCCCAGTTGCTGTCACTGCTCTGGGGCTGCACAGTGCTGGCCGACCCGCCCCGGATCGGTGCCGAGGATGACTGGTATCCCTATACCGCGTGGCGCAACGAGCGGATCGACGGCATGTCGGCGGATATCGTGCGCGCCGCCTTCGCCGCCAGCGGCTCGTCCGTCCAGCTGGCGCCCTATCCCTATTCGCGCTGCATGAAACTGGCGCGCTCGGGCAGCCTCGCGGCCTGCTTCAACACCACGCCCGACGCGCATATCCGCGCCGAGTTTCTGTTGCCGCAGGAGATGCTGCTGAGCGACGACATCCTGCTCTGGGGCCACAAAGATGCCGAGCCGGTCGATGATCTGGACGCCATTCGCGGCAAACGCGTGGCCGTCACCATCGGCTATACCTACGGCGAGTACTTCGACGGCTATGCCGATATCCAGCGCGTGCCGGTACGGCGCGACGTCAATGGCTTTCTCATGCTGCAACGCGGCCGCGTGGACTATGTGATCGCCTTTCAAGGCACCACCGCCGCGCTGCTGCGCGACAACCCCGAGCTGCTCGGCGAGTTCAAGCCGCTGGCGCGGGTGCATCGCCCGCAGCTCTACCTGAGCTTTTCCCGCCACCATCCGCAGGCCAGGGCCCTGCTACGCGACTTCGACGCGGGCATGCGCCAGATCAGGCAGGACGGCACCTACCAAAGGATCCTCGCCGACTGGCAGCTTGCCGATGAGCAGAGCGCTGCGCATGGCTCTACACTGCAAGAGCGCCACAACAACAAGACGGAGTCACCATGAAGTTATTCACCGCTGACCTGATCGACGAGCTGGAAATCCTCGCCCTGTACAATCTGGACAACCACCAGGAAGGGCTCAAGGTGCACAACAACGCCTCATTCAAGGCACAGGGCGCCATCACCCGCCTTCACGAAAAAGGCCTGGTAAGTCAGGCCGACGGCGGCTACCTGACCAGCCTGGGCATCGATGCTGCCGAGCATGCACAGGCGCTGCTGACCATCCTCTCGGCCCGCCGGACCACTCCCGCTTAATCCCGGTTGCCCGCCAGCCGCCCTTAAGGGAAAGGCGCGGCGGGCGATATAGCGTCAAGGCACTGCACTGGCGAGCACGCCGCTGATAGGCTTGCAGCATCCGCAGTTGAGTTCGAGCATGACGCGCACCCAGGAAATACGCCCCGATATCGATGACGGCATCGACCGCAAGGTGCTGGCGCAGCTGCGTGCACGCTTTCTGAAAATCAATCAGGGCCGCCTGCAGCGCGCCGTCGAGGCGCTGTCTACGCGCCAGCAACTGGTCCTCAAACTGTTGCCGCTGCTGCTGCACGTCAATCATCCGCTGCTGCCCGGTTATGTCTCGGCCAGCACACCGGCCGGCCTCAGCGGTTTCGAGCCGGATGACGACAGCCTGGCCGAAGTGCAGCGCCTAACCCGCTCCTTCGTCTACAAACCACGCCGCGGCCAGGGCAGCGCACCGTTGCACGGACTGTTTCTGATGGGCAGCCTGGGCACCGTGGCGCAGGCCGAACAAAGCGACATGGACCTGTGGCTGTGCCACTCGCCCAGCCTCAGCGCGCAGGAACTGCACGAGCTGCGCAAGAAGTGCGATCAGCTGGAAAGCTGGGCCGCCACCCAGGGCGCCGAGGTGCATGTCTTTCTGGTCGACCCGCAACGCTTCACCCAGGGCGCGCGTGAAGCACAGCTGACCTCCGACGACTGCGGCACCACCCAGCACTACCTACTCCTCGACGAGTTCTACCGTACCGCCATCTGGCTCGGCGGACGCACACCGCTCTGGTGGCTGGTGCCGGTGTATGAAGAAGGGCGCTATGAGGACTACTGCCGCACCCTGCTGAGCAAACGCTTCGTGCGCGACGAAGATGTGCTCGACCTAGGTCATCTGGCGCGCATTCCACCGGAAGAGTTCATCGGCGCCGGCATGTGGCAGTTGTACAAGGGCATCGAATCGCCCTACAAATCCGCACTCAAGCTGCTGCTCACCGAGGTCTACGCCAGCGAGCACCCACAGGTCGAGTGCCTGGCACTGCGCTTCAAGCAGGCCGTTTTCGAAGGTCGTCTGGACCTCGACGAACTCGACCCCTACATCGTCATCTACCGCCGCCTGGAGGAATACCTCAGCGCCCGTGGTGACCAGGAACGACTCGAACTGATCCGTCGCTGCCTGTACCTGAAGGTCAACAAGAAGATCAGCCGCCCGCCGACCCGGGGCCGCACCAAGAGCTGGCAGCGCCTGCTGCTCGAACGTCTGACCCGGGAATGGGGCTGGCAGGCCCGCCAGCTCAACGTGCTCGACAGCCGCAGCCAGTGGAAGGTGCGCCAGGTTGCCGCCGAGCGCCGCGTACTGGTCAACGAGCTGACCTACAGCTACCGCTTCCTCTCGCAGTTTGCCCGCAGCACCGAGGCCGGCAGCTCGCTCAACAACCGCGACCTCAACGTGCTGGGCAGGCGCCTGTATGCAGCCTTCGAGCGCAAGGCCGGCAAGGTCGAATTCATCAACCCCGGCATCGCCCCGGATCTGGCCGAAGACACCCTGACCCTGGTTCAGTACAGCAGCCCCGAAGCGCCGAACGAACGCCTCTGGGCGCTGTTCAACGGCAGCCTGGGCGCGCAGGAATGGGCCGATTTCGCGCCGCTGAAGCGCTCGCGTGAACTGATCGAACTGCTCGCCTGGTGCCATCGCAACGGCGTGATCGACAGCAGCACCCGCCTGTCGCTGCACCCCGGCGCCAGCGACCTCACCGAATACGAGCTGTCCAACCTGATCGGCAGCCTGCAACAGAGCTTCCCGCTGCCCCTGCAGCCCGTGGAAGAAGCCGCCCTGCTGCGTGCCAGCGTTCCCAGCCAGGTGCTGTTGCTGGTCAATGTCGGCGTCGACCCGCTCAAGCAGCACAGCCAGATGAACGTGCACATGACCACCGACCGCACCGACGCGCTGGGCTATTCCGGGGTACGCGAGAACCTGGTGCTGACCCTCGACCAGGTGGTGCTCAACAGCTGGAACGAACTGCAGGTCAGCCGTTACGACGGTGCCGACGCCCTGCTCGACTGCCTGCGCGACCTGCTCAACAGCCTGCCGCCCGGCAGCGCGCTCCCCAGGGTGCAGGTACGCTGCTACTGCCGCAACCGTGCACAACCCATCGCCGAACGGGTCGAAGAACTGCTGCGCGACCTGCTCGACAGCTACGCCGAAGGGTACCCGTCACGCTACCTGGTGCAGGTGCGCCAGCATTATCACGTTCTGCAACTGGCCCCCGGCCAGGTCAGCCACACCGCTCTGGGTGACGTGCCGGCCCTGCTCGACCATCTGGGCGCCGAACAGGAGCACTACAGCCCGCTGCGCCTGGATCGCCATGCACTCGAGGGCGACGACCTGGCGCTGATCCTGCCCATGGGCCGCCCACAGTGCCTGCAGGTGTTCTACCGCGTGCACGAGAGCAGCGGTGAGGCCGAGCTGACCCTGCTCGACGAGCACAACGCCCTGTGGCGCAGACGCCTGCCATTTCGCGACGAGCAAAGCCTGCTCACGCCGCTGCATCGTTTCCTGCAGTCGCTGCTTTACAGGCGCAATGCGATATTGCCGCTGGATGGCAAGGACAGCGAAGCGCCGCTGGAAATCCTCTATTACCAGTTGCTGCCGGATGCCCCGTTGCGCGCCCAGCGCCTGGAGCGCAGGCCGGTGCCCGAAGCGCAGGTCAGCCACCCGTTCTACGACGTGCAGGCCATCGTCGAACCGGGCGACGGTCGCCAGCGCCACGTCACGCTGTACTGCAACCACCGCGAATTCTCCGAGCTGGAGTACGGTCGCGAACTGTATCGAGCCGTCGCACAGCACATCCTCGCCCAGCGTGCCGGCGGTGAACGCTACCCCTGCTATATCACCGACCTTGACCTGTCCGCCGTGCTGGCCGGGCAACAGGCGCAGACCGTGCATTACCTGCGCTACAAGAACGGGCTGGAAGATGCGCTCAATATGGCGCTGCAGCAGGTCTAGGCCTGCACAGCGATCACTGCTCCCGCTCATGCGGCGACCTGAGGCACGAGACAGCTGGTAATCAGGGGGGGGAGCAAGGGGTGAAGGCTGGACAGGGCGATCCCCTCGCCACGTCCAGCCGCGGAAGGTCTCAGAGGTCGTATTCGCCCGCAGCTTCCGGCTGATACTCGACCGCCAGCAGGGTCAGCTTGAGCTTTTTGCCGCCCGGTACCGGCCAGTCGATGTGCTGACCGACGGACAGGCCAAGCAGGGCGCTGCCGACCGGCGCGAGGATGCTGACCTTGCCTTCGCCGCCGGCGTCCTGCGGATAGACCAGGGTGAGATGGTAATCCTTGCCGCTGCTCTCCTCGCGGCAGTGCACGCGCGAGTTCATGGTCACCACCCCTGCCGGCACCTCGTCGTGCCCCACCACTTCGGCACGATCCAGCTCAGCCTGCAACGCTTCTGCGCCAGGTCCGAACTCGTCCAGACTGTCGAGCAGGCGCTCCAGACGCTGCAGATCGAGGCGGGTAATGGTGATGGTAGGTGTGCTGTTCATGATGCCGGGCGGTCTCCTTGCGTAAGTCTTAGAAAAGCAAAAACCCCGCCCGAAGGCGGGGTTTAGCTGAATGTTCTGCTGACCCTAACACAGCCGGACAAATAAACAAGACTACCCGTTCAATGACTCTGCCGGCGCTGTTGCATACGCCGTTGCGCTGCCTCACAGATCGCACGGCGCCGCGCGTTATCAGCCGCGTCCCAGTCGAGAATTTCCTGCAGGGTGCGACCACAGCCAAGGCACTGGTCGCGCTCGTCCAGGCAGCACTGGCGCCGGCATGGCGAGGCCAGCGGCGCCTCGTCCGGCTCAGAGCTCATCGAACTCCAGTTCGGCACCGCACTGCTCGAAGACAATACGCACCAGCATCTCGCCCAGCTGCTCGTCGCTGGTATCACAGATCCAACGCCCCTCGGCTTCGTCGTAATCGAAGTGGAAACCACCGGAGCGGGCGGCCAGCCACAGCTGACGAATGGGCTCCTGACGACTGAAGATCAGCTGACTGCCGTTGTCGAAACGCACGGTCAGCACGCCGGCGCTATTTTCCAGATCGACGTCCAGACCGCTGTCGTCGAAGATGTCTTCCACCGCCTGCTGGGTGGCATCGACCAGATCGTGAAAGCGAGCTTCGCTCAGGCTCATCGGGGTGTCCTCACTAGATGCAGCGACTGCATGAAAATTGGCTGTAATTGCCTGACCAGGTTAGCCGGCCAGAGCGCAAAGGTGGCGACGGTACTCGCCTGGGCTCGTTCCCGTCCAGCGACGAAATGCACGTGCCAGAGAGCCCGGCTCGCTGAAGCCGACCAGAAAGGCGATTTCCGCCAGCTCCAGCGCCGGGTCGCGCAGGTAATGCAGCACCAGTTGCTGACGCGTCTCGTCGACCAGTTGGCTGAACGACAACCCGCCCTCACGCAAACGCCGCTGCAGGGTCCGCGGGCTCAGCGCCAGAGCGGCAGCGATGGCTTCCAGATCCGGCCCCTGCTCCGGTAACTGGCGGGCCAGTTCCAGCCGCGCACGATCCAGCACGCTGTTGCCCTGGTTGAGTTCGGCCAGTAGCCGGTCGGCATAGGCATCGAGCATTCCGCGCACCTGCGCATCAGCCTGGTTCAGCGGTACAGACAGCAGCCGCTTGGGAAAGATCAGGGCATTGTCGGCCTGGTCGAACAGTACCGGGCAACGAAAGATGCGCTCGTGCTCCGAGGTATCGGCCGGCGCCGGATGCTGGAAGCGCACTTCGGTCGGTGTGACATCCAGGCCACTGATCCAGCGTCCGAAGCTCAGCCAGCCAGCCAGGGTTTCCTCGCTCAGTTGCCGCTGTTGCTGCGCCAGAAACGGCTGCCAGCTATGGGCGACCAGCGGCTCGCAGCCGGGCCGGGCAGGTTCGTCATCGAGCACCACCAGGCCAAGATTGCCGACCAGCGAGGCGTAGCGCGCCTGACGATGCAGCGCGTCGGCCAGGGTCGCGCAGCTCATGATCAGGTAGCCGAGTACGCCGTAATAGCCCGGGCGCACCGACTCCCCCAGGTGCAGGCCCAGGCAGTCGTCGCCGGTCAGACGCACACCCTCGCCCAGCAATGTCAGGTAGGCACTGGCGCCGATGCGCTGCTCGCGCTGGCTCAGGGCCTCCGGGCTCAGCTGGGTATGGGCGAGCAGCGTTTCGGGCGCGACGCCCTGACGCTGCAGATGTTCGATCAGGCCTTGCAGGTAGGCCACTGAGACCGAGCTGGCCAGAATCGCAGGATTGTCCATCGGGGTTCCTCGTTACTCGCCGCATGCTAACCCAAGCCGATGCGAATGCCTTCGGCACGCACGCCAAATACGGACGCAAATCGAGCCAGCGCCCCGCCAGGCGGGCGCCGCGCGCATAGGCAAGGTGACAGGGGGCCGGTATACTCCGGCGCAATTCACGCTTATTTCAAGGACTGCCCCATGAAGCGACTGACCCTCGCGCTCCTCGCCGCCGTTTGCCTGTTGGCCGGCTGCGGTCAGAAAGGCCCGCTGTACCTGCCGGGCGACGAAAACGCCGGCAACAGCCGAGACCGTTTCGAACTCTGACAGGAGCTGCCCCATGGAAGCCTTCAACTACCGCGACGGCGAGCTGTTCGCGGAAGGTGTTGCCTTGTCCGCGCTGGCCCAGCGCTTCGGCACGCCCACCTACGTTTACTCGCGCGCCCATATCGAAGGGCAGTACCGCGCCTATGCCGATGCCCTGGCCGGCATGCCGCACCTGGTCTGCTTCGCAGTCAAGGCCAACTCCAACATTGGTGTGCTGAACGTATTGGCGCGCCTCGGCGCCGGCTTCGACATCGTCTCCAGCGGTGAGCTGGAGCGTGTGCTGGCCGCCGGTGGCGAACCAAGCCGCATCGTCTTCTCCGGCGTCGGCAAGAGCCGCGACGACATGCGCCGTGCACTGGAAGTGGGCGTGCACTGCTTCAACGTCGAGTCCAGCGTCGAGCTGGAACGCCTGCAGAAGGTCGCCGCCGAACTGGACGTCAAGGCGCCGATCTCGCTGCGCGTCAATCCGGATGTGGACGCCGGCACCCACCCGTACATTTCCACCGGCCTCAAGGAAAACAAGTTCGGCATCGACATTGAGCAGGCCGAGGCTGTCTACGCCCGCGCCGCCGAACTGCCAAACCTCGAGGTGATCGGTGTCGATTGCCATATCGGCTCGCAGCTGACCACCCTCGAGCCCTTCCTCGATGCTCTGGATCGCCTGCTGCTGCTGATCGACAAGCTGGCCGCGCGCGGCATCCACATCAAGCATCTTGATCTCGGCGGCGGTCTCGGCGTGCAGTACCGCGACGAACAGCCACCGCTGGCCGGCGACTACATCGCCGCCGTGCGCAAGCGCCTGGAAGGCCGCGACCTGACACTGGTATTCGAACCGGGCCGCTTCATCGTCGCCAATGCCGGCGTGTTGCTGACCCAGGTGGAATACCTCAAGCACACCGAACACAAGGACTTCGCCATCGTCGATGCTGCGATGAACGACCTGATCCGCCCGGCCCTGTACCAGGCCTGGATGGATGTGTCGCCAGTGCAGCCGCGTGAAGGCGAGGCACGCAACTACGACCTGGTCGGGCCGATCTGCGAAACCGGCGACTTCCTGGCCAAGGACCGTCAGCTGGTGCTGGAAGAAGGCGACCTGCTGGCCGTGCGTTCGGCCGGTGCCTACGGCTTCGTCATGAGTTCCAACTACAACACCCGCGGCCGCGCCGCCGAGGTGCTGGTGGACGGCGAACAGGCCTTCGAGGTGCGTCGCCGCGAAACCGTCCAAGAGCTCTACGCCGGCGAAAGCCTGCTGCCGGCCTGAGGGCGACGCCATGCTATTGCGCTTTACCAAGATGCACGGCCTGGGCAATGACTTCATGGTCCTCGACCTGATCAGTCAGCATGCCCATGTGCAGCCCAAGCATGCCAAGCAGTGGGGCGACCGCCATACCGGCGTCGGTTTCGATCAGTTGCTGATCGTCGAGCCGCCCAGCCAGCCGGACGTCGATTTTCGCTACCGCATCTTCAACTCCGATGGTTCGGAAGTGGAGCAGTGCGGCAACGGTGCGCGCTGTTTCGCCCGCTTCGTGCTGGACAAGCGCCTGACCACCAAGAAGACCATTCGCGTCGAGACCAAGGGCGGCATCATCGAGCTGCGCGTGCAGAACGATGGCCAGGTCTGCGTCAACATGGGTGCACCACGCCTCGAGCCGGCTCAGGTGCCGTTCCAGGCCGAACAGGCCGCGCTGAGTTACCGCGTCGATGTCGATGGCCAGAGCGTCGAACTGGCCGCGCTGTCGATGGGCAATCCGCACGCCGTGCTGCGCGTCGACAACGTCGACAGCGCACCGGTGCACGAACTGGGGCCGAAGCTTGAGCATCACCCGCGCTTCCCGCAGCGGGTCAATGTCGGCTTCCTTCAGGTGCTTGACCGCAAGCATGCGCGCCTGCGCGTATGGGAGCGCGGCGCCGGGGAAACCCAGGCCTGTGGCACAGGCGCCTGCGCTGCAGCCGTGGCGGCGATTCGCCAGGGCTGGATGGATTCTCCCGTGCAACTGGAGCTGCCGGGCGGCAAACTGTCCATCGAATGGGCAGGCGAAGGTCAGCCGGTTATGATGACCGGGCCCGCTGCCCGCGTATACGAAGGACAGGTTCGCCTATGACCGACCAGCAGGATTCGTCCAAACCGCTTGATTCGGAAACGGTCGCAGCCTATCTGCGCCTGCACCCGGAGTTCTTCCTCGATCATGAGGAACTGATTCCCGAACTGCGCATTCCGCACCAGCCCGGCAACGCCGTGTCGCTGGTCGAACGTCAGGTCAAGCTGCTGCGCGAGCGCAACATCGAGATGCGTCATCGCCTCGGCCAGCTGATGGACGTGGCCCGCGACAATGACCGTCTGTTCGACAAGACCCGCCGCCTGGTACTCGACCTGCTCGATGCCGGCAGCCTCGAGGAAGTGGTCAGCGTGGTCGAAGACAGCCTGCGCCACGAATTCCAGGTTCCTTTCGTCGGCCTGATTCTGTTCAGCGACAACAAGCTGCCGGTCGGCCGCTCGGTCAGCTCGACCGAGGCCCATCAGCAGATCGGCGGGCTGCTCAGCGGCGGCAAGACCATCTGTGGCGTGCTGCGTCCGCACGAGCTGGAGTTCCTCTTCGGCAAGGAAGATGCTGCGCAAGTCGGTTCCGCCGCCGTGGTCAGTCTCAATCACCAGGGTCTGCATGGCATTCTCGCCATCGGCAGTACTGACCCGCAGCATTACAAGAGTTCGCTCGGTACGCTGTTCCTCGGCTATATCGCCGAAGTTCTGGCGCGCGTACTGCCCAGCTTCGCCACGCCGCTACGCTCGGTACGCTAGGTCGTGTAGGGTGGACGACGCTGTTCATCCACCCTGGACCCGTTCGGAACCCGGCACGTGACACTTGAAAGCCATCTCGATGCCTACCTCGAACACCTGCGCCGCGAGCGTCAGGTATCGGTGCATACCCTCGACGGCTATCGCCGCGACCTCGGCAAGCTGCAGGCCTTCTGCGAAGCCGAAGGCCTGAGCGACTGGGCACAGCTGAATACGCGCAATCTGCGCCGCCTGGTCGCCCGCCTGCATCAGCAGGGCCTGTCCAGCCGCAGCCTGGCACGCCTGCTCTCGGCCACCCGCGGCCTCTATCAGTATCTGCTGCGTGAAGGCCTGTGCCGCCACGACCCGGCAACCGGCCTCAGTCCGCCGAAGCGCGAACGCCGCCTGCCACGCACCCTGGATGCCGACCGCAGCGCGCAGCTGCTCGACGGAGCGGTCGAGGACGATTTCATCGCCCGCCGCGACCAGGCCATGCTCGAGCTGTTCTATTCCTCCGGGCTGCGCCTGTCCGAGCTGGTGGGGCTCGATCTCGACGGCCTGGACTTGCCTGCCGGCCTGGTGCGCGTGCGCGGCAAGGGCAACAAGGTGCGCGAACTGCCGGTCGGCAGTCTGGCGCGCCAGGCGCTGGAACAGTGGCTGCCCCTGCGCAAGCTGGCCAACCCCGGCGACGGTGCCGTGTTCATCAGCCAGCAAGGGCGCCGCCTCGGCCCGCGCGCAGTGCAGCTGCGCGTTCGCCAAGCCGGCGTTCGCGAGCTGGGCCAGCATCTGCATCCGCACATGCTGCGCCACAGTTTCGCCAGCCATATGCTGGAATCCTCGCAGGATCTGCGCGCCGTGCAGGAGCTGCTCGGCCACGCCGATATCGCCACCACGCAGATCTACACCCACCTGGATTTCCAGCACCTGGCCAATGTCTATGACCAGGCCCACCCCAGGGCCAAACGCAAAGGCGGTTCCGAATGAGCATCGAGCTGATCACCTTCGACCTCGACGACACGCTGTGGGACGTCACGCCGGTGATGCAGGACGCCGAAGCGACGCTGCGCAACTGGCTGGCCCTGCACGCGCCGCGCCTGGGTGCAGTGCCGGTCGAGCATCTGTGGGCCGTGCGCAGCCGCCTGCTGGGGGCCGAGCCGATGCTCAAGCACCGTCTCAGCGAGCTGCGGCGACGCATTCTGTTTCACGCCCTGGAGGATGCCGGCTATCCGCACGCCGAGGCACAGACGCTGGCCGAGGCAGGATTCCAGGTATTTCTCAGCGCCCGCCATCAGGTGCAGCTGTTCACCGAAGTGCACCCGACACTGGAAGCACTGGCCGGGCGCTTCATGCTCGGCGTGATCACCAACGGCAATGCCGATGTACGCCGTCTGGGCCTGTCGGACTATTTCCGCTTCGCCCTGTGCGCCGAAGAACTGGGCATCGGCAAACCCGACCCGAAACCCTTCCGCGAAGCACTCAGCCGCGCAGGGGGCGTTGCTGCCGAGCGCGCCGTGCATATCGGTGACCATCCCAGCGACGACATCGCCGGAGCTCAGGCGGCCGGCATGCGGGCCATCTGGTTCAATCCGCAAGGGCGCGCCTGGGAGGGTGAAACGACACCGGATGCGCAGATCGGCAGCCTGGCCGAGCTGCCGGCGTTAATGGCTAGCTGGACGCGCTGACCCGCAGCGCATCGGGGATGCTGCCAAGGCCGCCGCCGATAGGCAGCAGTGCGTGCCCCTGCCGGCAAACGCAAGCGACAAAAAACCCGCCTCAGGGACGGGTTTCTTGCAGCGAGCAGTCCTCAGATGGGACGGCTGCCGTATTTGCTGTCGGGCTTCCTGGGTGGGTCGGCGACCACATTGGGTTCGACCTCCTGCACTTTGCCGCCACGGGCGAGGAACTCTTCCATGGCACGGGCCAGAGCGTCGCGCTCTTTCTGTTTGGCTTCGATGCTGGGCAGCTCATCGACTTCAACGGCTTTGGCCTTGCTCTTCTTGCCGCTGGCTACGACCTCGCCGTCGCCTTCGTCACCGCTGTCGCCGTCATCGGCAGCAGCCAGCTCCTCACCATCGTCCTCGTCAGCCCCTTCCAGATCGTCTTGTTCCAGGTCTTCGTCGCTCATGTTCAACCTCATGACTTGCGAAAAGCAGGTTAGTTATAGCCCAGCCGCACGACGTGCACCGTACGACAGGAAAAAATTCAAATCACCTCGCCGTGCAGGGTCGCTACCACTTGCCGAGCGCCGCCATGATCGCGGTGCTCACCCAGGTAGATGCCCTGCCAGGTTCCAAGCGCCAGCCGTCCCTGCTGTATCGGCAGCTGTAGATGGACGCCCAGCAGGCTGCCCTTGAAGTGCGCCGGCAGATCATCCGGCCCTTCGTAATCATGTTCGTAGCCCGCATCACCCTGCGGCACCAGACGGTTGAAGAAGCGCTCGAAATCGCGGCGCACCGCGGGATCGGCGTTCTCGTTCACCGTCAGCGATGCTGAGGTGTGCTGCAGCCACAGGTGCAACAGACCCACACGGATCTGCGCCAGTTCCGGCAATTTGGCCACCACCTCTTCGGTCACCAGGTGGAAACCGCGCTCACGCGGGCGCAGGCTGATGATGCGTTGCTGCCACATGCCTGTTTCTCACTGTCGATGGCTCCAGCGCGCGCATTCTAGCGTGCTGTCAGAAAAAACAAAGGGCGCCAAAAGGCGCCCTTGTCATTCCGGCAAAGCTTACTTCTTGCCGGTGAACTCCGGGTAGGCTTCCATACCGCACTCCACGAGATCCACGCCTTCGTATTCCTCTTCCTCGCTGACGCGCAGACCGATCACCGCCTTGATGATGGCCCAGACGATCAGGCTGGCAATGAAGACCCAGGCGAACACGCTGACGATACCCAGCAGCTGGGCACCCAGGCTGGCATCGGGGTTGGTCAGGCAGACAGCCAGCGTGCCCCAGATGCCGACCACGCCGTGTACCGAGATGGCACCGACCGGGTCATCGATCTTGATCTTGTCGAAGCCGAGGATGGCGAATACCACCAGCACGCCACCGACGCCACCGATCAGGGTAGCCTGCAGGGCGGTCGGGGTCAGCGGTTCGGCAGTGATGGCCACCAGGCCAGCCAGTGCACCGTTGATGGCCATGGTCAGGTCAGCCTTGCCAAACAGCAGGCGGGCGACGATCAGGGCGGCGATCAGACCACCGGCAGCGGCCATGTTGGTGTTGACGAAGACCTGAGCAACGGCGTTGGCGTCCTCGATGGTGCTCATCTTCAGCTGCGAGCCGCCGTTGAAGCCGAACCAGCCCATCCACAGGATGAACATGCCCAGGGTAGCCAGGGGCAGGTTGGCGCCGGGAATGGCGTTGACCTGGCCATTGGCGCCGTACTTGCCCTTGCGCGGGCCGAGCAGCAGAACACCAGCCAGTGCAGCGGAAGCACCGGCCATGTGCACGACGGTGGAACCGGCGAAATCGAGGAAGCCAGCGGCGTCAAGGAAGCCGGCGCCCCACTTCCAGTAACCCTGTACCGGGTAGATGACCGCGGTCATCACCACCGCGAAGGCGATGAAGGGCCACAGCTTCATGCGCTCGGCCACGGCGCCGGAGACGATCGACATGCAGGTTGCGGCGAACACGATCTGGAAGAAGAAGTCGGCGCGGGCGGCATAGTAGGGCGCGTCGTCACCGCCTGCGAGGACCGCATCGACGCTGTTCTCGTCGCCAATCAGGAAGCCCAGGCTCGGCAGGAAGCCGCCCTCGGGGCTGGAGTACATGATGTAGTAACCGACCAGCAGATACATGACGCAGGCAGTGGCGAACAGCGCCACGTTCTTGACCAGGATCTCGGTGGTGTTCTTGGAGCGGACCAGGCCGGCTTCGAGCATGGCGAAACCAGCCGCCATCCACATCACCAGGGCACCGCAAATCACGAAATAGAAGGTATCGAAGCCGTACTGCAATGCAGTCAATGCTGTGTTATCCATTTTTCACCTCTTGCCGGCGCGCTTATTCATGCGCTGTTCGGTCGAGGCGCCCGGGTTGGCTCCGGGCGCACTCGGTGTGCTTCAGGCCTGCCGGGCGGCAGGCCCCCATGTGCTTACAGGATGTATCCGCGCTCGTTGTGCTGAGCCAGGTCGAGGCCGACCGACTCGTCTTCTTCGCTGACACGCAGACCCATGACCACATCGATGACCTTGAGGATCACGAAGGTGACGATGGTGGTGTAGATCACGGTGAAGGCCACGCCCTTGAACTGAATCCACAGTTGCAGGCCGATGTTCTCCACCTCGCCGAAGCCGCCCAGAACCGGCGCAGCGAAGACACCGGTCAGCAGGGCTCCGACGATGCCACCGACGCCATGCACGCCGAATACGTCCAGGGAGTCGTCGTAGCCCAGCTTGCGTTTGAGGCTGGCGGCGCAGAAGAAACAGATGGCACCGGACGCCAGGCCGATGACCAGGGCGCCGACCGGACCCACGGTGCCGGCCGCCGGAGTGATGGCAACCAGACCGGCGACCACGCCCGAAGCGATACCCAGTGCACTCGGTTTACCGTGGCTCATCCACTCGGCGAACATCCAGCTCAGGGCCGCAGCAGCAGTGGCGATCTGAGTGACCAGCATGGCCATGCCGGCAGTGTCGTCAGCGGCGGCAGCGGAGCCGGCGTTGAAGCCGAACCAGCCGACCCAGAGCATCGCGGCACCAATCAGGGTGTAACCGAGGTTGTGCGGGGCCATGGCCACGCTCGGGTAGCCCTTGCGCTTGCCCAGCATGATGCAGGCAACCAGACCGGCAATACCGGCGTTGATGTGCACCACGGTGCCACCGGCGAAGTCCAGTACGCCCCAGTCCCACATCAGGGCGCCATCGCCACCCCAGACCATGTGAGCGATCGGCGCATACACCAGGGTGAACCAGACGGTCATGAACACCAGCATCGCGGAGAACTTCATGCGCTCGGCGAAGGCACCGACGATCAGGGCCGGGGTGATGATGGCAAAGGTCATCTGGAAGGTTACGAAGACGCTTTCCGGGAATGCCGCCGTCAACGATTCCTTGGTCAGATTACCCAGGAACAGGTTGCCCAGGCCGCCCACGAAGGAACTGAAGTTGGTGACGCCAGCCTCCATTCCGGTGGTATCGAAAGCCAGGCTGTAGCCGTAGACGAACCACAGGATGCTCATCAGAGCGGTAATGGCGAAGCACTGCATCATCACCGACAGGACGTTCTTCGAACGCACCATGCCGGCGTAGAACAGGGCCAGGCCCGGAATGGTCATGAACAGAACCAGCGCGGTGGCGGTCAGCATCCAGGCTGTGTCACCGGAATTCAGTGTCGCTTCCTCGGCCATGGCAAGGCCGGGGGAAAGCAGAGACAAAAGGGCTCCAAGCCCTGCGATTTTTCGCAGAGTCATGATTTAACTCCTGGGACGATTCTGGGGGTGGGGCGACGGTCTGGGCTTAGATCGCGTCGGTATCGGTTTCGCCGGTACGGATACGAATCGCCTGCTCCAGGTTGACCACGAAGATCTTGCCGTCACCGATCTTGCCGGTGTTGGCGGCCTTGGTGATGGCCTCGATCACGCGGTCCAGCTGATCGTCGGCGATGGCGACGTCGATCTTCACCTTGGGCAGGAAGTCGACTACGTACTCAGCACCGCGATACAGCTCGGTGTGACCTTTCTGACGACCAAAGCCTTTGACTTCGGTAACGGTGATGCCTTGCACGCCGATTTCAGACAGCGACTCGCGAACGTCGTCCAACTTGAACGGCTTGATGATGGCAGTGACTAGCTTCATGAACTCTCTCCCGTGTTAGGTTGACTTGCCCCAGGAATTCTCAGCCCTCGGCAAGTCTAAGCGCAGTGTCCGGCTTTTGTAATGCACCGACCGCTCTGGCTGGTGCGGTCGGTGCTCATCAAACGCTTCTGGCGAAGCACTCCCCACGCTTCACCCGACGCTCCGGTACTGCATCGGTGCATGCGTCACAAGGGCCTAAGCAGAAAGCTTGCCAGCTAGCACAAAAGCCCGCCGTTTCAGCACTTTGCGAAGCAACAGCCGGCATCACCGCTGATTCACAGCCAAAACAATGCACAAAATTGGTGCACACAACCTCCCGCGCGCGCCCAAAAACCGTGCGCGCACCCTGCCAGACCCCGCGTCCTGCCTGCGTGCTACACTGGCCGCTGTCTGTAACTGGAACCCAACCCATGCTCCCGCCCAAAGCCTTGCTCGATACTCTCAGTAGCCACGCCTCGCGCCTGTTCAGTGGTGACAGCCCACTCCCACGCGCCGAACTGGAAGCGCAGTTCAAGGCCCTGCTGCAGAGTGGCTTCAGCAAGCTCGATCTGGTCAGTCGTGAAGAGTTCGACAGCCAGATGGTGGTGCTGGCCCGTACCCGCGCCCGCCTCGAAACGCTGGAAGCCAAGGTCGCCGAACTGGAAGCCAAGCTCACCGAAGCAGACTAGGTTTGTTGTAGGGGCGGCTCCAGCCGCGAACAGGCTTCGCGGCTGAAGCCGCCCCCGCAGGTACTGCCCAATTGATCAAGGAGTGATCATGTCCCTGGCCATCGTCCACAGCCGCGCCCAGGTCGGCGTCGAAGCACCAGCCGTTACCGTCGAAGCGCACCTGGCCAACGGCCTGCCCTCGCTGACGCTGGTAGGCCTGCCGGAGACCGCGGTCAAGGAAAGCAAGGACCGCGTGCGCAGCGCCATCCTCAATTCCGCGTTCGAATTTCCCAGCAAGCGCATCACCCTGAACCTGGCACCCGCCGATTTGCCGAAGGACGGCGGCCGCTTCGATCTCTCCATAGCCCTGGGCATTCTCGCCGCCAGCGGTCAGGTGCCGGCCGATTCGCTCGACAAGTACGAATGCCTGGGCGAACTGGCACTGTCCGGCGCGGTGCGCCCGGTGCAGGGTGTCCTGCCCGCGGCTCTGGCCGCGCGCGAAGCCGGACGAACCCTGCTGGTACCACTAGCCAATGCCGAGGAAGCCAGCCTCGCCTCCGGGCTCAGGGTCATCGCGGCCGAGCATTTGCTGCAGGTCGCTGCACACCTCAACGGCAGCGCACCACTCGAACCCTATACCGCACGGGGGCTGCTCAGGCAAAGCCTGCCTTATCCGGATCTGGCCGAAGTCCAGGGCCAGCTGGCCGCCAAGCGCGCCCTGCTGGTGGCCGCGGCAGGCTCGCACAACCTGTTACTCAGCGGCCCGCCCGGAACCGGCAAGACGCTGCTGGCCAGCCGCCTGCCGGGCCTGCTGCCACCACTGGAAGAAAGCGAGGCCCTGCAGGTTGCCGCGATCCATTCGGTAGCCAGCCATACGCCGTTGCGGCACTGGCCGCAGCGACCCTTCCGCACCCCGCACCATAGTGCCTCCGGACCGGCGCTGGTCGGCGGCGGCAGTCGACCGCAACCAGGCGAAATCACCCTGGCACATCAGGGAGTGCTGTTTCTGGACGAGTTGCCGGAGTTCGACAGGAAGGTACTGGAGGTGCTGCGCGAACCACTGGAAAGTGGTCATATCGTGATCGCCCGGGCACGTGACAAGGTGCGCTTCCCGGCGCGCTTTCAACTGGTCGCGGCGATGAACCCCTGCCCGTGCGGCTATCTCGGTGACCCGAGCAATCGCTGCCGCTGCACCCCGGAGCAGATCCAGCGCTACCGCGCCAAGCTGTCCGGGCCACTGCTGGACCGCATAGACCTGCATCTGACCGTCGCCCGTGAAAGCACCGCTCTGGACACCCCACTGCATGAGGGTGAATGCACTGCCCAGGCCGCAGCCAAAGTGGCGAACGCACGTCAACGGCAGATGCGCCGCCAGGGTGTGGCCAATGCCTTTCTCGACCTGCCCGGTCTGCGTCAGCACTGCGCCCTGAGCGACACGGATCGCCAGTGGCTGGAAAACGCCTGCGAACGCCTGGGTCTGTCCCTGCGCGCCGCCCATCGCGTACTCAAGGTCGCGCGCACGCTGGCCGACCTGGCGGAAAGGCAGCAGATCAGCCGCGAGCATCTGGCCGAAGCGCTGCAGTACCGTCCCGCCGCGGGATGACTCAGCGGAAGCGTTCGACTTCCTGACGCAGCTGGGCGGCCAGGCGATCCAGTTCGCGGGCGGTATCTGCCAGGTTAGCGACGACTTCGCGCAGCTCGCCGTTGGCCAGGGCAATGCTCTGCAGGTTGGCGCTGAGCACGGTCGCGGTGCTGCTCTGCTCGCTGGTGGCGGTGGTGATGGAGGCAAACTGTTCGCCCGCCGCCTCGCTCTGCTCGCTGATCTGCGCCAGCGCTGCCGCTACCTTGGCGTTGCGCTCAAGACCATCCTGCATCAGCTGCCGCCCCTGCTCCATGGTGGCGATGGCACTGCTGGTCTCGCCCTGAATACTGCCGACGTGCCAGCTCGCCGATTTCATCGTCGCTGGACTACGCCATGCGCGCACCGAGGTCACCGTCGCCCAGGGCCTGACTCGTGATGGTAGACCAATGGAACTGGGGATGAATTGGGACAAGGTCGTCAGGCGACCGGGGTGCGGGAGGATACCCGAGTAACGCGGTAGGTCAATTGAAGTCCGCCGAATGGCCATCATTAGTTATCAAAAAGCCATTACTGCGCCCGCTCGACCTGCGGCAACTGCATCGCCACGATTTCGGCCAGCAGGTAATCACGCAGCCGCTGCAGGCGCGCCTGTGCGCGATGGCCACGCGGCCATACCAGATAGTAGCTGTCGCCACTGAAAACCGCCGTGGGCCAGGGCAGACCAAGCCGACCGGCATTGACGTCCTCGGCCACCATCAGCAGGTCGCCTATGGATACACCATAACCCCGCGCCGCAGCGACGATGCCCAATTCGAGCATGTCGAACAGCTGGCCGGCCTTCAGCGGCACCTGCTCGTCCAGGCCGGTGTCCTGCAACCAGCGCCGCCAGTCACGGCGATCCGGCGTCGGATGCAGCTGCTCCGCATCCCGCAGGCGCGCCAGCGACCAGGGACCGGCCTTGGCATCGGCGGCTGCGCACACGGGGATCAGCCACTCCTCGAACAGCAGCACGCTCTCCCACTCGTCAGGAAACTGGCCATCGGAAAGAAGCACTGCGCAGTCGAAGGGCTCGTGGCGGAAGTCGACCTTGTCCACATCCATCCAGGCGCTGGTGAGCTGCACCTCGCTGTCCGGGTTGGCCAGACGAAAATGCGACAGGCGCGCCAGCAGCCAGCGCATGGTCAGGGTCGATGGCGCTTTCAAGCGCAGTACCTGATCGTCGGCACGCAGGGCGGCGCTGGCACGCTCCAGTGCATCGAAGCCATCGCTCAACCCCGGTAGCAAGGCGCGGCCCGGATCGGTCAGCTGCAGGCTGCGGCCACGGCGCTCGAACAGGCGACAGGCAAAGTAGTCTTCCAGCGTGCGGATATGCCGGCTCACCGCGCTCTGGGTGATGGCCAGCTCTTCAGCGGCGCGGGTGAACGAGGCGTGACGGGCAGCGGCCTCGAAGGCACGCAGGGCGTAAAGCGGCGGCAGACGTCGGGTCATGGCGCTACCTATGAGTTTTAATCATGCATGGCATCGCTTTTTTCCTTTTGTACAGGGCGCTCATGCTTCGGAAAATAGCGTCATTCTCCCTCTGCCGGTTTCTATCCGGCAATTCATTTCCTGAGCCTGACTCATCATGTCGAAGTCCACTCGCGACGAGCTGGTCGCCCTCTTCCGTCTTGCCGGCCCGCTGATCGCCGCCCAGTTGGCCCATGTCCTGATGGTGTTCACCGACACCATCATGATGGGCATGCTCGGCCCCGAGCAGTTGGCCGGCGGCGCCCTGGGCGCGACCTGCTACTACATGCTGTCGCTGTTCTGCGTCGGCGTGGTGGCGGCGGTCGGCAGCCTGATCGCCATTCGCCACGGCGCCGGCGACACCGCCGGGGTCACCCGCCTGCTGCAGGGCGGCCTGTGGCTGAGCCTGCTGCTGGGCATCTTCGCAGCCCTGTGCCTGCGCTCGATCGAACCGCTGCTGCCGCACCTGGGCCAGCAGCCGGAGGTCGCCGGCCGCGCCATGCAGTTCCTCGGCCCGCTGGCCCTGGCCCTGCCCGGCTATCTGTGCTTCATGGCCCTGCGCGGGTTCACCAGCGCCATCGGCCACCCCGGCCCGGTGATGACCATCGGCATGGTCGGGGCCGTGGCCAACTTCGTCATCAACTATGCGCTGATCAAGGGCTGGTTCGGCCTGCCCCACCTAGGCCTGGCCGGCATCGGCCTGACCACCGCCGTTATCAGCAGCGGCATGGCCCTGGCACTGGCCCTGTACATCCTGCGCGCGCCGGTCTATCGCCAGTACCGGTTGCTGCGCGGCCTGCTGCGGCCACGCCGTGCCGAGCTGAGCGCGCTGCTGCGCCTGGGCCTGCCGATTGGCGGCACCTACGCCGCCGAGCAGGGCATGTTCACCTTCGCCACCCTGTGCATGGGCGCCCTCGGCAGCGTACAGCTGGCGGCGCACCAAATCGCCATCCAGGCGGTGACGCTGGCCTTCATCCTGCCTCAGGGCTTGTCCTATGCGGTGACCTACCGGGTCGGTCAGCACCTCGGCGGCAGCCGCCCGGCCCAGGTACGCCGTGCCGGACGCCTGGGCATCGCCAGCGGCGCCTGCTGCATGCTGGTGTTCGCCCTGCTGTTCTGGTTGCTGCCGGGACCAGTGGTGGGGCTGTTCATCGACCGCGCAGACCCGGCCTTCGCCGAGGTGGTCGGCCTGGCCATCAGCCTGCTGGCGGTGGCGGCGGTGTTCGAACTGTTCGACGGCACCCAGAGCATCGCCATGGGTACTTTGCGCGGTCTGGGTGACGGCAAGACTACCCTGCTGATCGGCCTTGGCTGCTACTGGCTGATCGGCATTCCGCTGGCCTGGACCCTGGCCTTTCCGCTGGGCTGGGGCGCCCACGGCGTGTGGTGGGGGCTGGCGGCCGGACTGGCCTGCGCGGCGCTGGTGCTGACCCTGAGCTTCGAAGGCAAATGTGCCCGCCTGTTGCGCCGGCAACCGCTGACGGTGCCGGCCGGGGCCTGCCTGTCCTGACGGCTGCCCGGGGCCGCAGCCAGGCGCTAGGACGGCGTGGCCAGCAATGGCTGACGCATGCCGAACACCAGAAAACGAGCCAGCTCCGCCAGCGGCACGGCCTTGCTGATCAGGTAGCCCTGCACCTGATCGCAGCCGAACTGGCGCAGCATGTCGAGTTGCTCGATGTTCTCCACCCCTTCGGCCACCACTTCCAGGTTGAGGTTGTGCGCCAGGTTGATCATTGCCCTGACCAGCTGGCGGTTCTCGGCACGTTCGCCCATGCCGCCGACAAAGCTCTTGTCGATCTTAAGCAGAGTGATGGGCAGGTTGTTGAGGTGCACGAAGGACGAGAATCCTGTGCCGAAATCGTCCAGCGAGAAGCGCACGCCAAGCCGGCCCAACTCCAGCATGGTCTGCTGCACCTGGTCGCTGCGACGCATCACCGCGGTTTCGGTCAGTTCGAACTCCAGCCACTGGGCATCGACGCCACGCTCCTCGATCAGGCGGCTGAGCGTCGGCAGCAACTGACTGTCCTGAAACTGGCGAAACGACAGATTGATCGCCATGTGCAGTGCCGGCAGGCCGCGCCCACGCAGCCACTGCATGTCGCGCAGAGCACGGGAAATCACCCAGTAACCGAGCGGCACGATCAGCCCGGTTTCCTCGGCCAGCGGCACGAACTCGTTGGGCGAGAGCAGCCCGCGCTCGCCATGCTGCCAGCGCACCAGCGCCTCCAGCCCGACGATACGGCCGCTTTCCAGGCACAGCCGCGGCTGGTAGTGCAGCTCCAGCTCGTCACGCCGCAGCGCGCGGCGTAGCTCGCCTTCCAGATCGGCCTGGCTGCGTGCGCTGCGATTGAGGCGCTCGTCATAGAGATGAAACACGCAGCCCTGCTGACTCTTGGCATGCTGCATGGCGATATGCGCATGCCACAGCAGCGGGTCGGCGCCCTCCCCGGCGCGGGCATGGGCCAGCCCCAGGCTGCAGCCGATCAGCAGGCTCTCGCCATCGACCCAGTAGGGTTCGCCCAGCACTTCGGTGACACGCTCGGCCAGGCGCTCGACACGCTGCGGGTCGCGGCGTACATCCAGCAACAAGGCGAATTCGTCGCTGCCCAGGCGGGCCAACTGGTCGCAGGGCTGCAACAGGCTCTTCAGCCGCGCCACCACCTGCAGGATCAGGCGATCGCCGGCCTGATAACCCAGGGCATCGTTGGCATGACGGAAGTTATCCAGATCGAGATGTCCCAGCACCAGACCACGACCGCCACACTCGGCCAGGCGTGCGGCAAGCAGGGTCTGAAAGCCCTGACGATTGGCGATGCCGGTGAGCGGGTCCTGCTCGGCGAGGCGCTGCAGGGTGTGCCGGAGACTGCCCTGCTCACGCGCGTAACGCAGGCAGCGGCGCAATACATCGAGATTGAGGCTGCCGCGCACCAGCCAGTCGCTGACGCCGACCGGCTCCTCGCTGGGTTCGGTTTCCAGCAGCAGCACCATCGGTAAGGGGCACTGACCAGGCTCGGGGATTCGCTCCGGCGTGGCCAGCAGCAGGCCACTGGCGTGATCATCGAACAGGCTGCTGGCCGCCTCCCAGGACGGCGCGGTAATCAGCGGCGATGAACTGCCAAGGGCGCCCAAATGCTCGCGCAGCAATTCGGCCCAGCCTGACGAGTCCGCCAGCAGAACCAGGCGCATGGGTTCGACGAGCGTGGACAAACAACCTCCCGCGATGATCAGGAATGATGGCGAATCGAGTCGCCTGAGTGCGTCTTAACCGACGTCTAATCAATCACATCCGGGTGAAAGTGGACGTACATCCTGAGGTATAGCCAGAAAACCGGCAAGTGGGGCCAGAGTACTGCATAGAATGGGACAACCCAGCGCGCCGGGGTTCAATTCCGTGCGCCAGGCCACAGTTCCGGACGGTCGCGGCAGAATCCATCAGGCCTGTTAAAATGCGCGGCCCTTTTCCCGTGATCGATTCCATGTCCCGACTGAACCCCCGGCAACAAGAGGCCGTGAACTATGTCGGCGGCCCACTTCTGGTGCTCGCCGGCGCAGGCTCCGGCAAGACCAGCGTGATCACCCGCAAGATTGCCCATCTGGTACAGAACTGCGGTATCCGTGCCCAGCACATCGTCGCCATGACCTTTACCAACAAGGCCGCGCGCGAGATGAAGGAGCGCGTCGGTACCCTGCTCAGGGGTAGCGAGGCACGCGGCCTGACGGTGTCCACCTTCCACAATCTGGGCATGAACATCATACGCAAGG
Organism: Pseudomonas sp. Z8(2022); assembly: GCF_025837155.1. Lineage (NCBI taxonomy): Bacteria > Pseudomonadati > Pseudomonadota > Gammaproteobacteria > Pseudomonadales > Pseudomonadaceae > Pseudomonas > Pseudomonas sp. Z8(2022). The sequence goes on from NZ_CP107549.1 coordinate 4,185,967, forward strand.
AATACGCGCGCCTGGGCTACAAGCCCGGCTTCTCGATTTTCGACGACGGAGACATCAAGGCGCTGCTCACCGACATCATGCAGAAGGAGTATTCCGGCGATGACGGTGCCGACGAGGTCAAGAACTACATCGACAACTGGAAGAACGACCTGATCCTGCCGGACGAGGCACTGGCGGGCGCGCGCAACCCCAAGGAGCAGACTGCCGCCATCGTCTACCTGCACTACCAGCGCACGCTCAAGGCGTACAACGCGGTGGACTTCAACGACCTGATCCTGCTGCCGGTGAAACTGTTCCAGGAACACGCCGACATTCTGGAAAAGTGGCAGAACCGCATCCGCTACCTGCTGGTCGACGAATACCAGGACACCAACGCCAGCCAGTATCTGCTGGTGAAGATGCTGGTGGGCATGCGCAACCAGTTCACCGTGGTCGGCGACGACGACCAGTCGATCTACGCCTGGCGTGGCGCGCGCCCGGAAAACCTGATGCTGCTGAAAGAGGACTACCCCTCGCTGAAGGTGGTGATGCTGGAGCAGAACTACCGCTCCACCAGCCGCATTCTCAAGTGCGCCAACGTGCTGATCGCCAACAACCCGCACGTGTTCGAGAAGCAGCTGTGGTCGGAGATGGGCCATGGCGACCCGATCCGCGTGATCCGCACCCGCAATGAAGACGCCGAGTGCGAGCGCGTGGCCCTGGAAATTCTTACCGAGCACCTGCGCACCGGCCGCCCTTACAGCGATTTCGCCATCCTCTACCGCGGCAACTACCAGGCCAAGCTGATGGAGCTGAAGCTGCAGCACCATCAGATTCCCTATCGCCTGTCCGGCGGCACCAGCTTCTTCGCCCGCCAGGAAGTGAAGGACCTGATGAGCTACTTCCGCCTGCTGGTCAACCCGGACGACGACAACGCCTTCCTGCGGGTGATCAACGTGCCGCGCCGCGAGATCGGCTCGACCACCCTGGAAAAGCTCGGCAACTATGCCAGCGAACGCAAGATCAGCATGTACGCGGCAGCCGGCGAGATCGGTCTCGGCGAACACCTCGACGCGCGCTTCACCGAGCGCCTGCAGCGCTTCACCAAATGGATGGATCGTGTGCGCCAGGAGTGCGCGCAGAACGACCCGATCGCCGCCATCCGCAGCATGGTGATGGATATCGACTACGAGAACTGGCTACGCCAGAACGCCTCCAGCGACAAGGTGGCCGAGGCACGCATGGGCAACGTCTGGTTCCTTGTCGAAGCGCTGAAAGGCACCCTGGAGCGCGACGAAGACGGCGACATGACCATCGAGGACGCCATCGGCAAGCTGGTGCTGCGCGACATGCTCGAGCGCCAGCAGGAAGAGGAAGAAGGCGCCGAGGGCGTGCAGATGATGACCATGCACGCCTCCAAGGGTCTGGAATTCCCCTCGGTATACATCATCGGCTTCGAGGAGGAGATACTCCCGCACCGCTCCAGCATCGAGGCCGACACCATCGAGGAAGAGCGCCGTCTGGCCTATGTCGGTATCACCCGCGCCAAGCGCAACCTGGCGCTGACCTATGCCTCCAAGCGCAAGCAGTACGGCGAGGTCATCGACTGCTCGCCGAGCCGCTTCCTCGACGAGCTGCCGCAGGAGGATCTGGTCTGGGAAGGCCTGGAGGAGGCGCCCGTGGAGGTCAAGACCGCGCGTGGAAACGACGCCCTGGCGAGCATGCGGGCCATGCTCAAGCGCTGATACCCCGTTGTCCGGTGGGCTTCATCAGCCCACCTTGCATCTCCGGCAACCCTCGCCATCTTTGCCAGTCAGAAGTACACCACGTCCGGAAACAGGGGCATAAAACCATGCGCACCTTCACGCTCGACCTCGATGCCCTGCTACAGCTGATCAATGGCCGCGACCAGCTTGAACACTGGCTGGACCTGGAAAGCGGCAGCGTCCTGAGCCTGGCGCCCGAGGACCTTCACAGCGAACAGCGTCAGCAGATCGACCTCGATCCCGAGCGCTACAGCCAGATACCCAATCTCGATGTAGCGCAGCGCATCGCCATGCGCGAGTCCTTCCTGTTCACCCTCGACCACCTGCATGCCCACCCGCTGCTCAGTGCCGCGCTGACCGGGCGCAAACCGCTGCGCGCGTTCGATTACGAGATCGAGGCCTTTGCGCCGATTCGCGAACAATGGCTGGCCTACGAAAGCAAGCAACTGCGCGAATACGCCCTGAACTGGCTCTACGAACTGGGCATCGAGCCCGCGCCGGACAAACTGCCACTCGATACCCGCGGCATTCCCAGGGACATTCTGCGGCGGCTGCGCAAAAGCGCCTGAGCAGAGCCGGCCCGGCGCCATGTCTGCTACTCCGCCCGCTTGGCGTCCGGGTTAACGCGTCAACAACCTGTCTGACCGGTCAAGCACCCGCGACTGTCGGGCAGACTTCGGTTTCACTACACAATCCGGGGGGTTTTGAGCGAAAATCCGCAGCCTTTCTGCTCAACCAGAGGATCGACCGTGGAGTCGTTGAAACAGAAGATTCGCAGCGAAGGCATCGTGCTGTCCGAGCACGTACTCAAGGTGGATGCCTTTCTCAACCACCAGATCGATCCGCGCCTGATGCAGGAGATCGGCCACGAGTTCGCCCGGCGTTTCGCCGGCCAGGGCATCACCAAGATCGTTACCATCGAAGCCTCGGGCATCGCCCCGGCGGTGATGGCGGGTCTGGAACTGGGCATCCCGGTGATCTTCGCGCGCAAGTTCCAGTCGCTGACGCTCAAGGACGATCTGCTGATCTCCAAGGTGTTCTCCTTCACCAAGCAGACCGAAAGCACCATCGCCATCTCCGCGCGCCACCTGACTGCCGCCGACAAGGTACTGGTCATTGACGACTTCCTCGCCAACGGCCACGCCGCCAAGGCGCTGATCGACCTGATTCAGCAGGCCGGCGCCGAGATCGCGGGCATCGGCATCGTCATCGAGAAGTCCTTCCAGGACGGACGCACGCTGCTGGAAAACGAAGGCTATCGCGTCGAATCGCTGGCCCGTGTCGCCGCCCTGGAAAACGGCCAGGTGCGCTTCCTCGACTAAACACCGCTGGTGGCCTGCAGGCCCGCCAGCAGCAAGCGCTGGTACAGGGCCTCGCGCACGCCATCCGGCGCTTCCAGGCTCATGCGCCGCAGGTGTTCGGGATAGGCGGCCGGCTCCGGCGCGTCGAGCGTGGCCTTGCCCAGCTCCAGCACCTCGGTCAGGCGCAGCTTGCTCTTGAGCCAGCTCAGCGCGCGCATCAGGTCCTGCTCCACCGCGCTGAAATCGCTGCCCAGCGGGTATTCGACGAGCAGTGCGGCGTGCTCCTCGCGTAACGGCTGCAAGCGCTCGGGCAGGTTGTTGCAGAAGCGCGGGTCGAGACGAAAATCCGCCGGCAGCTTGCCCGCCTGCTGCGCCTGCTCGATCAGCTGGTTCTGGAAGCGCGAGTCGCTGATATTGAGCAGCGCCTCGATCACCTGAGCGTCGGTCTTGCCGCGCAGATCGGCGATGCCGTATTCGGTCACCACGATATCGCGCAGATGGCGGGGAATGGTGGCGTGACCATACTCCCAGACGATATTGGAGCTGACCTCGCCACCCGACTCGCGCCAGCTACGCAGCAGCAGAATCGAGCGCGCATCCTCCAGCGCATGGGCCTGGGCGACGAAGTTGTACTGGCCACCCACGCCGCTGAGCACGCGGCCGTCCTCCAGCTGATCGGCCACACCGGCGCCCAGCAGGGTCATGGTGAACACCGTGTTGATGAAGCGCGCATCGCGACGCTGCAGGCGCTTGAGCGCCTCCTCACCGTACAGCTCGTTGATGTAGCGGATACCGGTCATGGCAAAGCGCCGCCGTTCGGCCTCGTCCAGCTCCCGCAGACGGCGATAGAAACTCTCTGGGCCGAGAAAGAATCCGCCATGCACCACGACACCGCCCTGCGCCGCGCCGAGCCAGGGCTGCAGGCGGGCCTGGGTGTGCGGATTGCCGAGATCCGCCAGCGTGCAGCTGCCGTCCGGCAGATACAGCCAGCCTTCCTCCAGTTGCACATCGCCATGCAACAGACCGCTGTCGCGCAACCAGCCCAGATCGTCCGGCTGCAGGATGGCCGGCAGGCCAGCATCGAGCAGCGCCTGCACGCTGCGCGGACGTCCCTGATCATCCAGTGCACCGGCCAGTGCCAGGCGCTGCAAGCGCAGATCCGAATAGACCTGGCGACGCACCAGGCCGACCTCGGCCAGCGCCAGCAAGCCGTTGACGAACATCTCGCTGCAGCCATAGAGCCCCTGTTCGAGGGGGGCCAGGCCGCCATTGGCGGCAATCTCGCCTGCCCAATGTTCTGCCTGTAACGCCTGCACAAGCGCCCGGTAGCCTGCGTTGTCATGCTGACGAGCCATCAGCGCTGCCGCCAGAGCGTCACCCATCGCGCCGATACCGACCTGCAGCGTGCCGCCATCGCGCACCAGCGTGCTGGCCAGCAGGCCGATGCAGTGATCCTGCAGGGTCACCGGCATGTTCGGCGTGGAAAACAGCCGGGTGCGCTCATCCTCGACGATGTGGATATCGAAGGTGTCGCGCGGCACCCGGGCGTCGCCGGCCATGAATGGCAGGTCGCTGTGAATCTGCGCGACGCTGAGCACTGTTTCGCCCGCCGCGCGGCGCCGCTGCAGCAGCGGCAGCAGATCGAGGGTCACGTCGGGGTTGCAGCTGAGACTGAAATGCTCGGGCTGCGCGGGATCGGCAGCGACCAGCTGGGCGACCAGGTTCAGGCCCTTGGCGTTGAGATCGCGGGCGACATGGCTGTAGTTGCTGCTGATGTAATCCTGCTGCGCCGGCTCGCATTGAAGCAGGCTGCCCGGCTGAAAGAAGAACTGCTCGACGCGCACGTTGGCCGGCAGCTCGCCGGCGTGCAGATCGGCGAGGAACTGCAGCTCCGGGTAGTCGGCGTAGACCCGCTCGACGAAGGGCTCGAGAAACCGCCGCTGCAGGTCCTGATCGGCACGCGGGCGCGCCAGACACAACGCGGTGTAAATGGTCAGCTGGCGCTCGGGCAGATTCCGCACGCGTTCATACAGCGCGTTTACCCAACGATTGGGCTTGCCCAGGCCAAGCGGCAGGCCCAGATGAATCGGCCCGTCGATCTCGCTCAACACGTGGTCGACGGCTTGTTCGAGGGTACAGGTGTGCGGCATCTGGCGCTCCTCGCGACATCCATGACGAATGCTGCTTGGACTGCGCAGGCGGAAGCATGGTTGCATGCACACGCCGGAAACGAAAAAACCGCCCGGTGGGCGGTTTTTTCAGGGAAGAGGCGAGTCTTACAGACCGGACATCTTCTGGATCGCTTCGCGCAGCTCGTCGTCCGAGCAGTCGGCACAGGTGCCTTTCGGCGGCATGGCGTTGATACCGGAGATGGCCTTGGCCAGGATGCCGTCAAGGCCGCCCTGGTGGTCGGCGCGCTCTTTCCAGGCAGCGGTGTCACCGATTTTCGGAGCTCCCAGTACGCCGGCGCCATGGCAGGCGTTGCAGTGCTTGGCGATGATGTCGTCAGCGGTGCGGGCACCACCGGCGGAAGCAGCGACGGTTTCGACGCCCTTGCACTCTTCGCCCATGATGCACACTTCGCCGACAGGCTTGAGGCGCTCGGCGATGGCTTCATCGGTCGTGGCCTGAGCAGTCACTGCCCACAGGGCCAATACGGCAGCCGGTACTGCCAGCATTTTCTTCATCAGATTCACGGTACACCCTCTTCGTGGCTAGTCACGCCCGCGGCCACGGTTTCGCGAGCGGGCGACAGTATAACGGCAAGCGCGGCCCACCGAAACAACCCATATTGTCGCAGGGTTATTGGCGCCGCGGCGCTTCAGGACTCCATTCTCTCGGCCAGTTCGTCCTGCTGCACGCATACGTATGTACCGAAGACATGATCCCAGAGCGGCGAGGAAACCCCGAAATTCTGTTCAACGCCGCGCTGGTGGTGCAGATCATGGTTGGCGATCAGCCCCGGAATGAAGCGATAGAACCAGTGCTCGGGCCGGTGCATCACGTAGTGCAGGCCGATGTACGCCAGGTAACCCAGCATCACCCCGGCGAGCAGCGAGGCCAGCCCGAGCGCCTGGGCCAGGAGCAACAGCCCGATGAAGGTCGCCGTGGTCTTCCAGCTGGAAATCCCGATCAGCGCCAGCACGTCGACATGGTGCGTCCAGTGCTCGCGTCGATACAGGGAGTGAAACAGAAAGCGGTGCATGGCGTACTCGACGAAGCTCCAGATCAGAACACCTGCAGCGATCTGCCAGAACTGCACGGGGCCCAGCCAAAGGGCAAGCGCGACCAGCAGCGGCACCGTGAAAAAATCCAGGTAGTAGGCGAACGAGGACATCAACCACTTGTTGCTGGCTGCCATGGGCGGCTCCTTGCCATGCCGGTCCGAAGCCGGCTTATCCATTGAAAGGGGGGCCTACTCTAACGTCGCCGACGCGATCTGACGCTCGACGAGTTGGCGAATCGACTGTGCGAGCGCAGAGAAACGCCCCATCGAGGGGCGCACGGCGAATCAGAAGTTGGCAGGCGTGGTGGCGCTGATCAGACGCGCCGGCACATCGAACGGATTGCGGAAGCGGTGCGGCTTGCTGCTCTCGAAGTAGTAGCTGTCTCCCGGCTCGAGGATGAACACCTCGTTGCCCACGGTCAGCTCCAGCCTGCCTTCGACCAGCATGCCGGCTTCCTCGCCCTCGTGGGCGTACATCTCGTCACCGGTATCGCTGCCGGCCGGATAGGTCTCGTCGAGAAAGGAGATGGCGCGGCTCGGATGAGCCTTGCCGATCAGTTTCATGGTGATGGCGCCACTGCAGATATCGGTCAGCTCGGAGGCCCTGTAGACCACCTGAATCTGGTTCTCCTGCTCCATGTCGAGGGAGAAGAACTCCACCAGCGACATGGGAATACCGCTCAGCACCTTCTTCAGTGAGCTGATCGAGGGGCTCACGCTGTTCTTCTCGATCATGGAAATGGTGCTGTTGGTGACGCCCGCCCGCTTGGCGAGCTCACGCTGGGAAAGACCTTTGAGCTTACGAATCGATTGCAGTCGAACACCGACGTCCAATGCTGGGATCCCCCTCTGGGAGTGATACGGAAAGTGTCCGTATCATGGCATAGCGTTCGGAATTTACAACACTGGCGTTCACCCTTCGCCTACACCCTCTCAGGAACCCCCTTGAAAGGCTGCGAGCTAGAGCCATGCAAGGCAAAAATAGGGAAGGATGCGCAGTGTACGAGCTGTACATGAGCAATCCGAGCCTGTTTTTAACGCAGCTAGGCCAACGCGCAGCAGTCTTCTAACGGGTTTCAGCCCCGAGATAGAGCAGCGGTACCCGCCTCAGGTTGCAGAAAATCTGATAGGGAATGCTGCCCGCCGCCATGGCCACGTCGCTGGCCAGCACCTGCTTGCCCCACAGCTCGACACGACTGCCCAGGCCCGCTTGTGGCAGATCGGTTAGGTCGACGGTGAGCATGTCCATCGACACTCGGCCGATCAGGCGGGTCGGCTGGCCGTCTACCATTACCGGGGTGCCGGTCGGTGCGTGGCGCGGATAGCCATCGGCATACCCCATGGCGACCACGCCGACACGCGTCGGACGGTCGGCGACGAAACGCGCACCATAACCCACGGGTTCGCCGGCCGGCAGTTCGCGCACGCTGATGACCTTAGACTCCAGAGTCATTACCGGACGCAGGCGTGCGGCCAGCTCCTGGGCCTGCTCGAACGGCGTGGCGCCATACAGCATGATGCCCGGACGCACCCAGTCGCTGGGCACCTGCGGCCAGCCCAGCAGAGCAGGCGAATTGCGCAGGCTGACCTCGGCGCTCAGACCTGCACCAGCCTGCTGGAAGATGGCCAGCTGCTCTGCGGTACGTTCACACTCGAGCTCGTCGGCACGGGCGAAGTGGCTCATCAGCACGATCTTGCTGACCTTGCCGCTGGCCAGCAGACGGCGGTATGCCTGCTGGTAATCGCTCGGATGCAGGCCGACGCGGTGCATGCCGCTGTCGAGCTTGAGCCAGACAGTCAGCGGCTTGCTCAGTTGGGCCTGTTCGACGGCCTCGATCTGCCACTGCGAGTGAACCACGCACCACAGATCATGCTGGTCGATCAGCGCCAGTTCATCGGCCTCGAAGAAACCTTCGAGCAGCAGGATCGGCGCCCTGATTCCCGCCTCGCGCAGTGCCAGCGCCTCCTCGATACAGGCCACGGCAAAACCGTCCGCCTGGTCTTCCAGCGCCTGGGCACAGCGCACCGCGCCATGCCCGTAGGCATCGGCCTTGACCACGGCCAGGGCACGGGCGCCGCTCAGTTCGCGGGCCAGTTGGTAATTGTGACGAAGCGCTTGCAGATCGATCAGGGCACGGGCAGGACGCATGGCAAGGTGTTCCTTCGGTTGTAATCAGTCACTCGGTGGCCGCTAGCGGCACTGTTCAAAAAAAAGCCCGGCGGGGAGCCGGGCGAAAAGCCAACACAAAATCGGTTCGGCACCGGCAACAGCCGATGCCGCGGCAGGCAACGGGCGGCAGCCTCAGACGGCAGCCACCACACACATTTCGACCAGCACGTCGGGGCGGTACATCCGCGCCTCGACACAAGCCCGCGCCGGCGCAGCGCCGTCGGCGACCCAGGCGTCGTACTCGGCGTTGAGCCCATCGTAATCGGCCATGTCCTTGAGGAAGATGGTCAACGACAGGATCTTGCTCTTGTCGCTGCCGCCCTCGGCAAGCATGCGGTCGATATTGGCCAGGGTCTGCCGGGTCTGCTCGCGGATATCATCATCGAACTCATCGGCCAGCTGACCGGCGAGGTAGATGGTGCCGTTGTGGATCACCACTTCGCTGTAACGCTTGGCAACGTGCAGACGCTGAATGGACATGAAAAGCTCCTTGGAAATATGGACACCGGCCTTCGACGCCGGTGCCGCGTGAAATCAGGGATAGGTCTTGAGCTCGGTCTTCTGTGCCTTGACAGCCGAGCGACGGCGCATCCAGCTGAAGCCGATGGCCAGGATCAGGGCAAAGCCGACGTAGCCCAGCAGCGGGTAGACGGTACCGACCAGCTTGCTGAAACCACCCAGGCTCAGGGCCAGACCGATGCATACGGTCACTGCGCTGAACAGCTTGAAGCGGTTCGACTCGGGCTTGGCAAAACGGGCGCTGAAGGCGAAGAACATGCCCACTGCAGTGCTGTAGATCATGCACACCAGCGCCACCGACATCACCACCGAGAGGACCGGCGAGATACGCCCGGACAGCGCCAGGGTCGGCATCTCCACCCCCTGCAACTGGTTGATGTTGGCGAACAGGCCGATGTTCAGCAGCAGGATCAGGGCGCCCAGGCCGAAACCGCCGATCACGCCACCGAGGCCGGCAGCTTTGGGGTCCTTGGTCAGACCGCCGATCACCGCCAGCATGGGGAACCCGACGGCGATGTTGAACGAAGCGTAAAGCAGGGCACCGACCAGCCAGTTGCTGCTGACTGTCTCGTTGCTCTCACGGGCGACCGCGTCCAGGGTCTCGATGGAGGCGTTGTAGCTGAAGATCGAGTAGGTGGTGATGATCAGCACCATGGCCAGCAGGAAGGGCATGACCACGCTGATCAGATCGATGATGCGCCTGACGTTGAGGCACAGGGTCGCGATCACCAGTACGGTCATCATCGCGCCACCCAGCAGCGTCGGCAGTTCGTACTGCTGGACGAAGATCGAGCCGGCGCCAGCCAGCATGACCACGCCGACACCATAGAGGAAGAAAGAGAGAACCACATCGACCACCAGGCCGAGGCGCTTGCCGAACAAACTGTAGAGGACTTCCTTGTGCGAATCGGCCTGCATCTGCGAGCTCATGCGCGCGATCTGCATGCCAAGGAAGGCGAACAGCACTCCGCTTACCAGGGTTCCGACCACCCCGATCAGGCCGTAGCCGGTAAAGAACTGGAGTACTTCCTGACCAGACGCGAATCCGCCTCCGATAACCACTGATATATAGGCGAGTGCAATCTGGATGGATTGTTTGTTCATTGCATTACATCTCTTTCTTAGATTTATAAGTACAAGAGCGGCAGGCAATCCTGTGCTCCGCTCGTCTTAATCAGAAGAAGCCGTCTCCTGGTCGGTACAGCGAGCCTTCATGGCTGGCGAGGTTGCGCTTGCGCGCAGGCACTGGCCGACAGGCCAGTACCGGGCAGATGGGTTCTGGGGCGAACACCCCGGCCGATCAGTGGGCGGGGGCGGTGTGCTGCAGGTCGGGCTGACGGACGCTGGAGCCGTAACGGGAAATATCCAGCCCCTCGGCGCTGATCTGCGGGCGCTTGTTGGCCATCAGATCGGCCAGGAAACGGCCCGAGCCGCAGGCCATGGTCCAACCGAGCGTGCCGTGCCCGGTGTTGAGGAACAGGTTACGGAAGGCGGTGCCGCCCACGATGGGTGTGCCATCGGGTGTGGCCGGACGCAGACCGGTCCAGAAATCGGCGCGCTGCAGATCGCCGCCCTCAGGGTAGAGGTCGGAGGTGATCATTTCCAGGGTTTCGCGACGACGCGGGTTGAGCGACAGATCGAAACCGGCGATCTCGGCCATGCCGCCGACGCGGATGCGACCGTCGAAACGGGTGATGGCGACCTTGTAGGTTTCGTCGAGGATGGTCGAGGTCGGTGCCATGTCCGGGTTGGTGATCGGCACCGTCAGCGAGTAACCCTTGAGCGGATATACCGGAGCGCGGATGCCCAGCGGCTTGAGCAGCTGCGGGCTGTAGCTGCCGAGCGCCAGCACGTAGCGATCAGCGGTTTCCAGCTTGCCGTCGATCCACACGCCGTTGATGCGGTCGCCCACGGCGTCCAGGCGCTGGATGTTCTGGCCGAAACGGAACTCGACGCCGAGCGCCTTGGCCATGTCCGCCAGTTTGGTGGTGAACATCTGGCAGTCGCCGGTCTGATCGTTGGGCAGGCGCAGGGCACCGGCCAGCTTGTGCTTGACGCCGGCCAGGGCCGGTTCGACGCGGACGATACCGTCGCGGTCGAGCAGCTCGAAAGGTACGCCGGAGGCTTCCAGTACGGCGATGTCCTTGGCGGCGGCATCGACCTGAGCCTGGGTGCGGAACAGCTGGGTGGTGCCGAGCTGACGGCCTTCATAGCTGATACCGGTCTCGGCACGCAGCTCATCGAGGCAATCGCGGCTGTACTCGGACAGGCGCACCATGCGTTCCTTGTTGATCGCATAGCGGCTGGCAGTGCAGTTGCGCAGCATCTGCGCCATCCACAGGTACTGGTCGACATCGCCGGTAGCCTTGATCGCCAGCGGGGCGTGCTTCTGCAACAGCCACTTGATGGCCTTCAGCGGCACACCCGGCGCCGCCCAGGGCGAAGCGTAGCCCGGAGAAACCTGGCCGGCGTTGGCGAAGCTGGTTTCCAGCGCCGGGCCGTTCTGACGGTCGACGACCACCACCTCGAAGCCCTGGCGAGCAAGGTAGTAAGCACTCGCGGTACCAATCACACCGCTGCCGAGAACCAGAACACGCATGTTTTTCTCCCCGCCGCGCCCAGGGCGCGTGCGTTACAGGCCATTGTTGTTGATAGCCGAAGTATAGGAAGAGCAACGCAGTGCTTTTCACCATATACACAGCTATATTTGGCGAGAATTCTTGGCAAAAAGCCGTTTTGTAGAGGCGGATTCCCCATGAGAACCCAGCATCAAAGCCGTCGCGAACTGGACAAGATCGACCGCAACATCCTCCGTATCCTGCAGGAGGACGGGCGTATCAGCTTTACCGAGCTGGGCGAGCGCGTGGGGCTGTCGACCACGCCCTGCACCGAACGCGTACGCCGCCTGGAGCGCGAAGGCATCATCATGGGCTACCACGCCCGCCTCAATCCGCAGCACCTCAAGGCCAGCCTGCTGGTGTTCGTCGAAATCAGCCTGGACTACAAGTCCGGCGACACCTTCGAGGATTTCCGCCGCGCCGTGCTCAAGCTGCCGCACGTGCTGGAGTGCCATCTGGTATCCGGCGACTTCGACTATCTGGTGAAGGCGCGCATCAACGAAATGGCCAGCTACCGCAAGCTGCTCGGCGACATCCTGCTCAAGCTGCCGCACGTCCGCGAGTCGAAGAGCTACATCGTCATGGAAGAAGTGAAGGAGAGCCTGGCACTACCGGTGCCGGAGTGAGCGCACGCTGAGGCGAATCGCGCCGCCCCTACACCAGGCGTTGCCGGGTCGTGGCGATCAGGCGGTGCACCTGGCGCTCGACAGCAGGCTCAACAGGCTGCTCCGGCCCGCGGCCGTGGGGGCATCGCAGATTCGGCGTGGTGCCGAACAGACGACAGATCAGCGGGCGCTGGTCATACACCGTGCAACCCTCCGGGCCCAGGTGCACGCAGTTGTACTCGGCCAGCGCCGCATCATGCTCGGCGTCGCTCTTGACCGGCAGGCGCGCCAGCTCCTCGGACGACGCCGTAACCGGGCCACAGCAGTCGTGGCAACCGGGCACGCAGTCGAAACGTGGAATCTGTCGGCGCAGGTGGTCGATCTTGCGGTCGGTGCAGCTCATCTCAGGCCGTCCTCAACTTATGCCGGCAGTTTACTGCTCCGGATGAAAAGCACATGCCGCCTGCAGCTCAGGATCGGCTTTTTTCTGCCCTGCTCTTGGCGTCACACGGATTGCACGCTTATGCTGCGTTTAATTTTCCACACAACAAAATCAGGATTTCGCACATGAACGCCCGCGTTCACCAGCCCGTCCACAGCTCCCAGCACGCCGCCTCCTACTATGCCGCCAGCGTCAATCGTCAGCAGGCCTATCCGCCCCTCGCCGGTGAAGTGGTCGTGGACGTGTGCGTCGTCGGTGGTGGTTTCAGCGGTCTGAATACCGCCATCGAGCTGGCCCAGAAGGGGCTGACGGTGGCATTGCTGGAAGCGCGCAAGATCGGCTGGGGCGCCAGCGGTCGCAATGGCGGGCAGCTGATTCGTGGGGTCGGCCATGATGTCGAACAGTTCGAACCGATAGTCGGCAAGGACGGCGTGCGCCAGTTCAAGCTGATGGGCCTGGAGGCCGTCGAGATCGTGCGCAGCCGCGTCGAACAGTTTCGCATCGACTGCGACCTGACCTGGGGCTACTGCGACCTGGCCAACAAGCCGGAGCACATGGATGGCTTCGCCGAGGACAAGGCCGAGCTGGAAAGCCTCGGCTATCGCCATGAGATGCGCATGGTGCTGCGCGAGCGCATCCATGAAGTGGTCGGATCCGACAACTATCACGGCGCCATGATCGACATGGGCTCGGGCCACCTGCACCCGCTCAATCTGGCGCTCGGCGAAGCGGCAGCCGCCCAGTCACTGGGCGTGCAGCTGTTCGAGGAGTCGCCGGTAACCGGCATCGACTATGGCAACGAAGTGAGGGTGCATACCGCCACCGGCCAGGTACGCGCCAAGTACCTGGTGCTGGCCTGCAACGCCTATATCAATGACCTCAACCCGACGCTGAGCGGCAAGGTACTGCCCGCCGGCAGCTATATCATCGCCACCGAGCAGCTGTCCGCGGAACAGGCGCAGCAACTGATTCCGCAGAACATGGCACTGTGCGACCAGCGCGTGACAGTTGACTACTACCGCCTTTCGGCCGACCGCCGCCTGCTGTTCGGCGGTGCCTGCCACTATTCGGGACGCGACCCGGCCGACATCGCCGCCTACATGCGGCCGAAGATGCTCAAGGTATTCCCGCAACTGGCCAACGCGCGCATCGACTATCAGTGGGGCGGTATGATTGGTATCGGTGCCAACCGCCTGCCGCAAATCGGCCGCCTCAAGGACCAGCCCAATGTGTTCCATGCCCAGGCCTACGCGGGGCACGGCGTCAATGCCACGCACCTGGCCGGCAAGCTGCTTGCCGAGGCCATCGCCGGGCAGGAAAGCCGCGGCTTCGACCTGTTCGCCCAGGTCCCGCACATGACCTTCCCCGGCGGCAAGCACCTGCGCTCGCCGCTGCTGGCACTGGGAATGGCCTGGCACCGGCTGAAAGAGCTGCTATAGGTCGGCACAGGGTCAAGCCTGCGCTCAGCCTATAGCTTCCAGAACGGCAGATTCGCCTCACGCTCGGCCTGGGCGCGATTCAGACCGATATCGCGCAGCTGCTGGTCGCCGAGCTTGCGCAGCGCGCGGCGCGTACTCAGGCGACGCCAGAAAGCCGGCCAGTTGCGGCCGAAGTAGCGAGCCTCACCCTCGTGCGGCGCTGCCTCTGCCCACTCGCCCAGCGCCGCGAAATCTGTCTTGCTGCATCCGCTCATGGCTGCTCTCCCGTTGTCTTCTGTCATGGGAGATCAGCATGCCTTCGCGATGAAATGCATGACAGATTCAAAAAACTCTTATTTACTCCATACAGATACCGCCGTTTTTCCCCTGAATGGTGTTTTTCACGGCGATCTGTATTGGTTCCAACCCATACACCCTGCGCAACAGCGGGAGACTGTCATGACGCTCTATCTGAACCTGGCCGAACTGCTCGGCACCCGCATCGAGCATGGGCTCTACCGCCCAGGCGACCGCCTGCCCTCGATACGCAGCCTGAGCCAGGAACACGGCGTCAGCCTGAGCACCGTACAGCAGGCCTACCGCCACCTCGAAGACTTGGGGCTGGCCGCGCCGAAACCGAAGTCCGGATACTTCGTGCCGCTGGGACGGCAGATGCCCGCTCTGCCCCAGATCAGCCGCGCGGCGCAGCGACCGGTGGAAGTCTCGCAGTGGGATCACGTGCTGGAACTGATCAGCAGCTCACCGCAGCACGACATGCTGCAGTTGGGCCGTGGCCGACCGGATATCGGCAGCCCGACACTCAAGCCTCTGCTACGCAATCTGTCGCGCCAGGCGCGCCGGCAGGACCCGGACGTGCTGACCTATGGCGGCATTCGCGGCGACCTGCGCCTGCGTGAGCAGATCGCCCGCCTGATGCTCGATTCAGGCTGCCAGCTGACTGCCGAGGACCTGGTGGTCACCACCGGCTGCCACGAAGCGCTTTCAGCGGCGGTACGCGCCATCTGCCAGCCCGGCGACATCGTCGCGGTCGACTCGCCGAGCTTCCATGGCGTCATGCAGGCGCTCAAGGGCTTCGGCATGAAAGCGCTGGAGCTGCCCACCGACCCGCTCACCGGGATCAACCTCGACGCCCTGGAAATGGCTCTGGAGCAGTGGCCGATCAAGGCCATTCAACTGACGCCCAACTGCAACAACCCGCTCGGCTACATCATGCCCGACGCCAACAAGCGCGCACTGATCGCCCTGGCGCAGCGCTTCGACGTGGCCATCATCGAGGACGACGTGTACGCCGACCTCGCCTACAGCTACCCGCGCCCGCGCAGCATCAAATCCTACGACGAGGATGGCCGCGTGCTGTTCTGCAGCTCCTTCTCCAAGACCCTGGCGCCAGGCCTGCGGGTCGGCTGGATTGCCCCCGGTCGCTATCTGGAGCAGGTGGTGCACATGAAGTACCTAGGCACCGGCAGCACCGCGCAACTGCCGCAACTGGCGCTGGCCGAGTACCTCAGGGACGGACATTACGAACCGCACCTGCGGCGCATGCGCGCGCAGTACCTGCGCAGTCGCGATCTGATGGTGGACTGGGTCAGCCGCTACTTCCCCGCCGGCACGCGGGTCAGCCGTCCGCAGGGCAGCTTCATGCTCTGGGCAGAGATGCCGCAGGGCTTCGACAGCCAGAAGCTCAACCGCGCGCTGCTGCCGCACAAGATCCAGATTGCGCCGGGCAGCATCTTTTCGGCGGCCGGCAAGTACCGCAACTGCATCCGCCTCAACTACGCCGAGCCGCCGAGCGAGGTGATCGAGGCGGCGGTGAAGCAGATCGGCGCAACCATCGCCGAGCTGATCGAGGAGGCCGACCTGCAGCAGACCGGGGCCCCGGGGCAAGAACGCTGAGGCCGCTCAGGAACGCGCCGCGTCCATCTCGCTGAAGGCGCTGCGCTTGCTCGCCAGGATGATGAACACCAGCGCACCGGTGGCCATCATCAGCGGCAGCGCATGGCCGCTCAGCCACTGGCTGACGGCGCCGGTGGTCAGCGGCCCGATCAGGCAGCCCAGCCCCCACAGCTGGGCGACATGGGCATTGGCGCGCACCAGCTCGTCGTCGCGGTAACGCTCGCCGATCATGATCAGCGACAAGGTGAACAGGCCGCCGGCACTGGCGCCGAAGGCCACCAGCACCGGCCAGATCAGCGGTGTGTGCAGCAACGCCGGAATGGCCAGGCTGGACACCAGCAGCACGACACCACAGCCACGGAACAGCAACTGCCGCGACATGCGATCGGCCAGCCAGCCAATGGGCAGCTGCAGCACCGCGTCACCGACCACCACCACGCTGACCATGAACAGCGCCACTTCCTGAGTGAAGCCCTGGCGCAGGCCATAGATCGGCAACAGGGTCAGCATCATCGCCTCGAAGGCGGCAAACAGCATCACTGCCCAGGCGATCGCCGGCAGCTTGCGACAGAACACCAGCAACCCGCGCCCCGAGGCGCTGTGTGCATCCACCTGGGGTGCGCCGGTACGCCCGAGCAGAATCAGCGAACCACCGACCAGCAGGCATACACCCGTCCAGAAGCCACGGTCGGTCGCCGTACCGAGCGCCGTCAGCAGCAGTGGCCCGCTGAGCTGGCTGAGGGCATAACCGGTGCCGTACAGCGCCACCAGGCGGCCGCGCCATTTCTCCACGGCAAGCTGGTTGATCCAGCTTTCGCCAAGGATGAACACCACGGTCAGCGCCACACCGATGAACAGGCGCAGGCCCACCCACACCGCATAGTTCTGCACCAGCGCCAGCGCTGCGACCGACAACGCGCCCAGCAGCAGACACAGCTGCATCAGCAGGGTGGTACCGAAACGCGCGGCCAGGCGCCCCGCCAGCAAGGCACCGAGCAGCACGCCGACGGCTGGCGTCGCCGCCATCACGCCGATGGCGAAGGAGTCGTAGCCCCAGCTTTCCAGGCGCAGCGACACCAGCGGCATGGTCACGCCCAGCGCCAGGCCGATGCTGATGACCGCGGCGCAGACGGCAAAGTAGGTACCCCAACGCATTGGTGAATTCCTTGGCTGACGAGCTACTGCAAAGACAACGGCCGGGTTCCTCGGGAACCCGGCCGTAGGTTTCGGGAGCGAGGTAGCCGGCAGTTTCGCTGCGCTCTCGGCCCTCTCCCCCAGCCCCTCTCCCATAAATGGGAGAGGGGAGCCGATCACCTGGCCGACGACCAGGAGATCGCCCCGCTATCGTTACAGCTTGATCCAGGTGGCCTTCAGCTCGGTGTACTTGTCGAACGCGTGCAAAGACTTGTCGCGGCCGTTGCCGGACTGCTTGAAGCCGCCGAACGGCGCGGTCATGTCGCCACCATCGTACTGGTTGATCCACACGCTGCCGGCGCGCAGCGCCTTGCCCACCAGATGCGCGCGCGACAGGTTGCTGGTCCACACCGCTG
Organism: Pseudomonas sp. Z8(2022); assembly: GCF_025837155.1. Classification (NCBI taxonomy): domain Bacteria; kingdom Pseudomonadati; phylum Pseudomonadota; class Gammaproteobacteria; order Pseudomonadales; family Pseudomonadaceae; genus Pseudomonas; species Pseudomonas sp. Z8(2022). The sequence goes on from NZ_CP107549.1 coordinate 4,203,475, forward strand.
CGGCCAGGCCGTAGATGGTGTCGTTGGCAATGGCGATGGCTTCGTCCTGATCATCGAAACCGATTACCGACAGCACCGGACCGAAGATCTCTTCCTTGGCGATGCGCATGGCGTTGTTCACCCCGTCGAAGATGGTCGGCTCGACATAGGTGCCGCCGGTCTCTTCCATCACCCGTTTGCCGCCGGCCACCAGCTTGGCGCCGTCGTCATGGCCGGCCTGGATGTAGTTCAGCACCTGGTTCATCTGGGTGGTGTCGACCAGCGCACCGACGTTGGTTTCCGGGTCCAGCGGATTACCCGGTTTCCAGGCCTTGATCGCCTCGACCACCATGGGCACGAACTTGTCCTTGATCGAGTTTTCCACCAGCAGGCGCGAGCCGGCGGTGCACACTTCACCCTGGTTGAAGGCGATGGCGCTGGCGGCAGACTCGGCAGCAGCCTGCAGATCAGGCGCATCGGCGAAGACGATGTTCGGGCTCTTGCCTCCGGCTTCCAGCCAGACGCGCTTCATGTTCGATTCGCCGGCGTAGATCATCAGCTGCTTGGCAATCTTGGTGGAACCGGTGAACACCAGGGTATCGACGTCCATGTGCAGGGCCAGGGCCTTGCCCACGGTGTGACCGAAACCCGGCAGCACGTTGAACACGCCGGCCGGGATACCAGCCTCGATGGCCAGCCTGGCGATGCGGATGCCGGTCAGCGGCGACTTCTCGGAAGGCTTGAGGATGATCGAGTTGCCGGTGGCCAGCGCCGGACCGAGCTTCCAGCAGGACATCAGCAGCGGGAAGTTCCACGGCACGATGGCGGCGACCACGCCCACTGGCTCGCGGGTGACCAGGCCGAGCTGATCGTGAGGGGTGGCAGCGACTTCGTCATAGACCTTGTCGATGGCCTCGCCGCTCCAGCGGATGGCGTTGGCCGCGCTGCCCACGTCGATGTTCAGCGAATCGCTGATCGGCTTGCCCATGTCCAGGGTTTCCAGCAGGGCCAGCTCTTCGCCATGCTCTTCGATCAGCTCGGCGAAGCGGATCATCACCTTCTTGCGCTGGGCCGGAGCCATGCGCGACCACACGCCGGAGTCGAAGGTGGCGCGGGCGTCCTTTACCGCTAGTTCGGCGTCGGCCTGATCACAGCTGGCGACCAGGCCGAGCAGGCGACCGTCGACCGGGCTGATGCACTCGAAGGTGGCACCGGACTCGGCATCACGATATTCGCCGTGGACGAAGGCGCGGGTTTCGATGGTCAGGGTCTTGGCACGCTGCTCCCAGTCGCTGCGGGTCAGGCTAGTCATTCCGGCATCCTCTCAATGGGGTGGAAGCGGCGCCGGCATGGGCGCGCGCTGTCAATAATTCTGCAAGGCCAGACCGCTGGCCAAATACTGTTCGCCACACTAAACCAGCTCACTGGGGCTTTTCAATATTTTTGACAAAGCCAAGTAAAAGCCCTTGTCATGTTCGTTATATTAAACATAGACTTCAGGCGCACAATGCCCGGCGCGGCCTTGCCAGCCGGGCGATTGCCGTCATCCGACCGTTATGGAAAAGCCAGATGAACATTGCACAGATCGTCGACTTCGCCCAGGCCGGAACGGCCGCCGAACACTACCGTCCCGCTGCGGAAAAAGTACTCAAGGGAGACCCCGAGCAGAGCGTACGCAACCACTACAGCAGCCCCTGCGGCCAGTTCAGCACCGGCATCTGGGAAGGCGCAGTGGGCCAGTGGACGGTGAACTACACCGAACACGAGTACTGCGAGATCCTCCAGGGCGTGTCCGTGCTGCGTGATGCCGACGGCAATGCCAAGACCGTACGCGCCGGCGACCGCTTCGTGATTCCCGCCGGTTTTTCCGGCACCTGGGAAGTGCTGGAAGCCTGCCGCAAGGTCTACGTGATCTTCGAGCCCAAGTAGGCACCTGACCCCGAGCCGTACGGACAGGTTCCCGGCTCGCCGAATCCTGTTGTTGCTTGTCATCCTTCGACCCGCCTCGCGCGGGTCTTTTTCTGCTTCTGCGCGCTGGGGGTCAGCGCGCTGGCACCGTCTCGATCACGGCAGATCGCATGGTGCCTGCCGCCAGCGCCAGCAGCGCGAAGAGCACGACGGCATGCGTCAGGCTCAGCCAGCTCGCCAGAACGCCGAAGACCGGCGCGCCCAATGTCTGGCCAACGGCAATGCCAAGAAAGGCGATGGTCAGCCCGGTAGCTGGGCGCTCGGACAATACAGCCACGCCCCAGACCAGATAGATGCCGCTCAGGGTGATGTAGGCTGCGCCAAACAGCGCACCACCCAGTAGAGCCAGCGCCGGCACGCCGGCCAGGCCCACGAGGACGATGGCCGCCGCTAGTGCAGCCAGGCACAGACGGTGCGCCCAGTCGATGCCCAGCCTGGCGACCAGATAACCAGCGCCGGCACCGGCGATCCCGGCAGCGCCGATCACCACCCAGAGCAATCCGGCCCCAGCGCTCTGCCATCCCAGACGTTGCGCCACGATCTCGCTGCCGAACGACCACAAGGCCGTGCTGGCCGCGCCCATCAGCAGGGACGCCGCCACCAGCCGCTTCAAGGTGGCGCTGAACAGCGCAGTCCCAGCGTGAGCCTGCACAGACGGCACGGAGGTACGCGGCACATGCAAAACCGTGAGCACCGCCAGGATGCATGCCGCGGCGGCGAACAAACCGTAGGCCAGCCGCCACTCGGCGCCGAACATGAGAGCAACCGGGCCGGAGAGAATCACACCTGCGCTGGTGCCGGCGTTGATCAGGGTATTGGTGCCATCCTGGCGTTGCGGCTCGATGATCGCAGCCACTGCCGCGGCCATGGGCGGCGAAGCCAGCCCCGTGCTCACACCCGCGAGCAGCACCGCAGCGGCGAGCCAGAACGCCGACGGCGCGAGGGCGACTCCGAGCATACCGAGCATGGCGATAGATGCGGCAGCGAACGCGACGGCACGCGCGCCGAGACGCTCGGTCAGTTGCGCGGCGACAACGATGGCGAGGCAGTAGCCAAGAAAGGAGCCTCCGGCGATCAGGCCGCCCACGGCGTCCGGCAGAGCGAGATCAGCATCGATCTGCGGCAGGAACAGACCGAAAGCGAAACGGGCGAAGCCGTAGCACACCGCGATCAGGCCGAAACCCGTGACACCGAGGTGCCATTCGCGGGTCACGCCCGCCCCCGCAGGGTCAGCAGGGTCGCCGCGCGCCCCGCCGTGGCCACCGCCGCCGGGCCGCGGTAGCTGGCCGCGGCCGTCGCTCCTTCGAAGAGAAGGACCACCTGCTCGACCAGTTCCTCATCGGCGCTGGCGCCCAACTGACGGGCGAGAATCCGCCTAACCGTGTCGCTGAAGCGCATCTTGTACAACGCCACCGCCTCCGAGACTTCCGGCAGGACCGTGCCGAGTTCGCCCTGGGCTCGCAGGAACAGGCAGCCACGCGCTCCTTCCTCGCCCATCCATCTGGCCAGTGCATCGAACAGTGCTTCGACGCTATCCAACTCCAGGCGCTGCAGGAAGCGCTGCCCACGCGTCATCAGCACGGCCGCGATCAGCTCGTTCTTGCTGCCGGCATGCTTGTACAGCGTGCGGCTGGACATCCCGGCAGCTTGCGCCAGACGGTCCATGCCGGTTGCATTGAAGCCGTGACGGTCGAACAACTCTTCGGCCACAGCGATTAGTTTTGCGTCGATACTCATGCGACAAAGGTAAAACGATGATTTTACCTCGTCAGCGATGCATCGAGCCTAGGCAAAAAAAGACCCGCACAAGGCGGGTCTTTTCATCAGCACGCGAAGGCGTGCTGGAATCCGGCTCAGGCCAGCTCGTCGAAGCACTCGGCGACGATGGCGATGCCTTTTTCCAGTTGCGCGTCGGGAATGGTGACGGGCATCAGGAAGCGGATGACGTTGTAGTAGGTGCCGCACGACAGCAGGATCAGGCCCTTCTCGCGCGCACGGGCGACGATCTTGCCTACCAGCTCGGCAGCCGGCTTGCTGTGGTCACCGCCTTCGAACAGCTCGATGGCGACCATCGAACCCAGGCCGCGCACGTCACCGATCACCTTGTGCTTCTCGGCGATCTTGTTCAGGCCGCCTTTCAGCTTCTCGCCGACAGCGTTGGAACGCTCCAGCAGCTTCTCCTCGTCGAACACCTTGAGCACGGCCAGGGCCGCGGCGCAGGCAAGCGGGCTGCCGGCGTAGGTGCCGCCCAGGCCGCCGGGAGCGATGGCGTCCATGATCTCCGCCTTGCCGCACACACCGGAGATCGGGAAGCCGCCACCAACGGACTTGGCGAAGGTGGTCAGATCCGGAACGATGCCCAGTTGCTCGGTGGCGAAGAAGGTACCGGTACGGCCGGCGCCGGTCTGTACTTCGTCAGCGATGAGCATGATGCCGTGCTGGTCGCACAGCGCGCGCAGGCGCTGCATGAACGGCTTGGAGTTGACGTAGAAGCCACCCTCGCCCTGTACCGGCTCGATGATGATCGCGGCGATGTCGCTGGGCTGCGCATCGTTCTTGAAGATGCGCTCGATGCTGGCGATGGACTCGTCTTCGCTGATGCCGTGCAGCGGGCACGGCGCCAGGGCGCGGAAGATGCCACCCGGCATCAGGCCCATGCCGGCGGAGTAAGGCACGACCTTGCCGGTCAGACCCAGGGTCATCATGGTGCGGCCGTGATAGGCGCCGGTGAAGGCGATCACGCCGGCACGGCCAGTGGCGGCGCGGGCGATCTTCACGGCGTTTTCGACGGCTTCGGAGCCGGAGGTGACCAGCAGGGTCTTCTTGGCGAAGTCACCCGGTACGCGCTTGGCGATTTCTTCGCACAGCTCGATGTAGGGCTCGTAGGCTAGGACCTGGAAGCAGGTGTGGCTGAGTTTGCCCAGCTGCTCCTGAACGGCGGCCACCACCTTCGGATGCAGGTGACCGGTGTTCAGCACGGCGATACCGCCGGCGAAGTCGATGTACTCGCGGCCTTCGACGTCCCACACGGTGGCGTTCTCGGCACGCTCGGCGACTACCGGGTGGATCTGGCCGACACCGCGCGGTACGGCGGCAGCACGGCGTTGCAGCAGGGATTCGTTGGTCTTGCTCATGGTGTCCTCATGGTCGTCATCGGGCGGCTCGGTTCAAGGAAATGCCTCTGGAGGTGGTTCGCCGCAGCATACGATGATCGACTGCGTCGGGCCGCCGGAGGCGGGGGAAATTCTGGCTCGCTACGTTCCAGATCAGAACGCTAGGCGCGTCGCGAGCGATGGCCGGGCTAGGCGGCGCAAGCGGGAAAAGCGGAGTTGGCTGTAGCCAATGAGCATTTTCCCGCTTGCGCCAACGACGTCCGGCCGAGTGCAGCAGCGACTAGATGCCGCCCAGGCACATGTACTTGATCTCGAGGTAGTCCTCGATACCGTACTTGGAGCCCTCACGGCCCAGGCCGGAGGCCTTCACGCCGCCGAACGGCGCGACTTCGTTGGAGATCAGGCCGGTGTTGATACCCACCATGCCGTACTCCAGCGCCTCGGCCACGCGGAACACGCGGCCCAGGTCGCGGGCATAGAAGTAGGAGGCCAGGCCGAACTCGGTGTCGTTGGCCATGGCGATGACTTCGGCCTCGTCCTTGAAGCGGAACAGCGGCGCCAGCGGGCCGAAGGTCTCGTCCTTGGACACCAGCGCGTTCTTCGGCACGTCGACCAGAATGGTCGGTTCGAAGAAGGTACCGCCCAGGGCGTGCGGCTTGCCGCCGGTAACCACCCTGGCGCCCTTGCTCACGGCGTCGTCGATGTGTTCCTGGACCTTGGCCACGGCCTTCTCGTCGATCAGCGGGCCGGTGGTGATGCCGTCCTCCAGGCCGTTGCCGATCTTCAGCTTGGCCACGGCGGCCTGCAGCTTCTCGACGAAGGCGTCATAGACACCATCCTGAATGTACAGGCGGTTGGCGCAGACGCAGGTCTGACCGTTGTTGCGGTACTTGGAGATCAGCGCGCCTTCCACGGCGGCATCCAGGTCGGCGTCGTCGAATACGATGAACGGCGCGTTGCCGCCCAGCTCCAGCGAGACCTTCTTGATGTCGTGGGCACATTCGGCCATCAGCTGACGACCGATCTCGGTGGAGCCGGTGAAGGTCAGCTTGCGCACGATCGGATTGCCGGTCAGCTCACCGCCGACTTCGCCGGCGCTGCCGGTAACCACGCTGAACACGCCTTTCGGGATGCCGGCGCGCTCGGCCAGTTCGGCCAGAGCCAGGGCGGAGAACGGGGTTTGCGAAGCGGGCTTGAGCACCATGGTGCAGCCGGCGGCCAGAGCCGGGCCGGCCTTGCGGGTGATCATCGCCGAGGGGAAGTTCCACGGAGTGATGGCGGCGGTAACGCCGATCGGCTGCTTGATCACGATCAGGCGCTTGTCCGGCTGGTGGCCGGGGATGACGTCGCCGTAGACGCGCTTGGCTTCCTCGGCGAACCACTCGATGAAGGAAGCGGCATAGGCGATCTCGCCCTTGGCCTCGGCCAGCGGCTTGCCCTGCTCGGTGGTCATCAGGCGAGCCAGGTCGTCCTGACTGGCCATGATCAATTCGAACCACTTGCGCAGCTTCTGCGCGCGCTCCTTGGCAGTCAGCGCACGCCAGGCCGGCAGGGCCTTCTCGGCTGCCTCGATGGCGCGACGGGTCTCGGCGCGGCCCATCTTCGGAACATGACCGATGATTTCACCGGTAGCCGGGTTGTTCACGGCGATGGTCTGACCGCTGTCGGCATCCAGCCACTGGCCATCGATATAGGCCTGTTGGCGCAGCAGCTGGGGGTCTTTCAGTTGCATGGCAGTCTCCTTCTGTTCCGACACCCGGGCGTCGGCGTAAAGTCGTTGGCGTCACGGACAGAACCCGCAGGGCTTGAAAACACAGCCGTGCGGGGCCTGGTATGGATTCAGAGCCGTTGAACGTGCGGGATTCGGAAACCGAACACGCCGTTTGAAATCTCAAACGAATCCTAGGAGCGGCAACGTCAAAGGGCAATAGCCGAAGGGGCTAAATCGACGAAAAGAATGATAAAAACTTGCGGCAACCGCCTGCCGCCGGTGCGAAAGTGTAAAGTACGTTCGGAATAACGAACGATCATGCGCAATGGACGCTAACCGCCGAGATGCGTATGATTGCGCACCGCAACGCATCCGTAGCTCAGCTGGATAGAGTACTGCCCTCCGAAGGCAGGGGTCGTGGGTTCGAATCCCGCCGGATGCGCCAGATCTATCAAGGGCCCAGGTGAAAACCTTGGGCCCTTTGTCTTTTCCGATGGGCAAGGCGCTTCCAGAAAGCAGGCCGAGCATTCATCTCACCGCGCCCCGCCCCCCCACGGCGACCTCTGCAAAGCCCCTGACCAGGCGACCCGGAGGATGATCACGCAGCATTCGAATATCCGTCCTGATGCCACAGCCGTAAGCATCAACGTCCATCAGTTGGTGCTGACAGTCGAACTGGCTCGGCCCCGCCTATCCGGATAAGGCAGTTTTTCCTTGGGAATGGCCGCTCGCATGTTAGGGTGGTTCCTTGCTCACCTTACAACCGGCCGCCGCACGCAGCCCTCACAAGAGCGACTCAATGCTAGCCAAGGCGCGCGAAGTTCCTGTGCTGCCGGTGCTGCAAGATCTGCGGACCGGCACTGCAAAACTGCACATCGGACTGGAGAAACGGCTTCCTTTTTTCTCTGACCGTCTCGACACAACCGTCTTTCGACAACTGATGCAGGCGTACTACGGCTTCTATCGGCCCCTTGAAAACGCCTTGCTCGACAGCGCCGTGACGCCTATCGATCTGGATCTGCTGTCACGCCTCAAAGCCTCCACCCTGCGCAATGACCTGCATGCCCTGGGCCTTTCCGCCGAGGCCATCGAGCGTTTGCCGATCTGCCAGGCACTGCCCGCAATAAGCTGCAGAGCCACCTGCCTGGGCGTTCTCTATGTGCTCGAAGGGGCAACGCTTGGTGGCCAGATCCTGCGCCGGGAAATGGCCGCACGGCTGGGCCTGAATGCCGACAACGGCGCGGCATTTCTCGATATTTACGGCGCAGACACCGGGCGCCGCTGGCGCGATTTCATTGCCTGCCTGAGCAGTCGGTATCTGGATAGCGACGAGCGCGAAGCCGTTGTCATGGCGGCCCAGGCCACATTCGACTGTTTCGAGCGCTGGCTCGAAAGCAGAGAGGTACTGATATGACCCCACAGAACAAAAATACCTTTGAAGACTTGCTGGCCAACTGCGCCGACGAGCCCATCCGCTTCCCGGGGGCCATTCAGCCCCATGGCTTGCTGCTGACACTCAGCGAACCCGGTCTCGAGATCATCCAGATCAGCGCCAATGTCGATACCTTGCTGGCAAAAAAACCGCAAGACCTGCTCGGCCAGCCGTTACACAGGCTGATTGGCGAGTCCCATACCGAAGCGGTGCGCGCGGCGTTGCTGCAACCTGCGTTCGGCGACGCAGGGCCACTTCACTTTCACCTCAATGACACGGCATTCGAGGGCCTGCTGCACCGGCATCAGGGCGTGTTGATCCTCGAGCTGGAAATCCACGTGGATAATTTTCAGCCGCGCAACGTCGCGGGGCTCAACACCAACCTCGGACGCATGCTCCAACGCCTGCAGGTAGCGACCACCATGCAGCAGCTGTACGACGTCAGCGTCAGGGAAATTCAGGCGATGACCGGTTATGACCGGGTGCTGATCTATCGCTTCGAGGAAGAGGGTCATGGTCAGGTAATCGCAGAAGCCTCCGCCCCGTCGATGGAGGTCTTCAACGGCCTGTTCTTCCCCGCCTCGGACATTCCTGAGCAGGCTCGCGAGCTGTATCGCACCAACTGGCTGCGAATCATCCCGAACGCCGATTACCAACCGGTGCCTCTGGTGCCGAAGCTGCGTCCCGATACGCAGGCCCCGCTGGACTTGAGCTTCGCCACCCTGCGCAGCGTGTCCCCGATTCACTGCCAGTACATGAAGAACATGGGGGTGCTGTCGTCGATGAGCATTTCCCTGCTCAAGGGCGACAAGCTCTGGGGCCTGATCAGCTGCGGCAACCGCCAGCCGTTGCATGTACCACATGAGCTGCGCAGCGCCTGCCAGACTATCGGTCAGGTGCTGTCACTGCAGATCAGTGCCATGGAGGCGCTGGAGACCAGCCGCCAGCGTGAAGAGAAAATCGACGCGCTGACGCAGCTCAATCAGGCAATGCTCGATTCTCCGAAGAACGTTTTCGACGCGCTGGCGGGTCAACCCGAGGTGCTGATGGCGCTGACGGGGGCCGGTGGTGTCGCCATCATCGAAGACCGGCAGTTACACCGATATGGCAACTGCCCGGAGCCCCAGGAAATCCGTGCTCTGTACAAATGGTTGCAGGACAGGGGCGAGCCGGTGTTTTCCAGCCATCAGCTTGCCGAGGTCTATCCGCCCGCAGCGCAGTATCCGCAGGTGGCCAGCGGCCTGTTGGCGATGAGCCTGCCCAAACCGGTCGATAACGGCGTGCTGTGGTTCCGCCCGGAGGTGAAGGAAAACGTGAGCTGGAGCGGCGATCCGCGCAAGGCCATGAATCTGGAAAATTCCGATGCCGGCTTGCGCTTGCGACCGCGCACATCGTTCGAGATCTGGAAGGTCGAGATGGCAGGCATCTCACGCAAATGGACCCAGGGAGATCTGTTTGCGGCCAACGACCTGCGCCGTTCGGCGCTGGAGCATGACCTCGCCCGACAGGTGCGCCGCGAGCAGGAGGCGGTACGTGCCCGTGACGAACTGGTGGCCGTGGTCTCGCATGATCTGAGAAACCCCATGACGGTGATTTCGATGCTCTGCGGCATGATGCAAAAGACCTTCAGCTCCAACGGACCGCACACGTCGCGACGCATCGCTACGGCGCTCGACACCATGCAGCAGGCAGCCGCACGGATGAACACGCTGCTTGAAGATCTGCTCGATACGTCGAAGATCGACGAAGGGCGCTACACCATCACCCCGCAGAAGCTCGACGTCGGCCACATATTCGAAGAAGCGCAATCGCTGCTCGCCCCACTGGCCCATGACAAGAACATCAGCATCTCCTTCGAGGCAGAGCCCGACCTGCGGATTCACGCTGATCCGGAGCGCCTGTTCCAGGTGCTCTCGAACCTGATCGGCAACGCGATCAAGTTCACTCCGCGGCGGGGCAAGGTCGGCGTCCGCGCAACATCTGTCGGCGATGACATCCTGTTTACCGTGCGCGACACCGGCGAGGGCATCCCCAGGGAGCACCTGCCTCATGTATTCGACCGTTACTGGACGGTAAAGGACGGGAATCCGACTGGGACCGGACTGGGTTTGTACATCACCCAGGGCATCGTGGAAGCCCATGGCGGGCGCATCGTCGTCGAGAGTGAATTGGGCAAGGGTTCGGAGTTTCAGTTCACCATGCCGGCGCTTGTGGCGGGCGCCTGACACCTTCCATCCAGACTCGGGCGACTGGATCGGTCGCCCCGATCTCAGATCACCCCCAGGGTCAGCGCCTTCAGCGTGGCCGCCGCGCGCGTCGAGCATTGCAGCTTGCGGAATACGCTTTCGACATGGGTGCGCACCGTGCTCGGGCTGATGCCCAGGTCGCGCGCCACTTCCTTGTTGCTGGCACCGCTGCTGATGCGCCGCAGGATCTGCGTCTCGCGCTCGCTGAGCAGGGCGTTGCCCGGCTTGCTGGCCAGCGGCGCCTGCTCGCCGCGCGCCGCGCTGATCACCGCCTGACAGGCGCGCGGGTCGAAGCGGCCCTGCTCGGCTTCATCCAGCAGTACGCCGGCGGCCTGCTCGTCACTCAAGGCGGCGCGCCATGGACGCTCACCACGCAGCGCCAGCCAGGCCAGCGCCGCGCTCAGCAGCCGGTGTTCATCACCCAGGGCATCGCCACTCAGAGAACGGAAATAGCCGCTTCCATCCAGCCGCTCGTAGGCATTCGCGGCCAGTTGCCCCGCTTCGAGAAGACCGGCGATCTGACTGCAGGCGCGGTGCGTCCAGTAGGGCGCCAGGCGTATCGCCTCGAGGTCGCCGTCGAGCAGCGGGCCAGGCGTGCTCCAGATGCGATTGGGCACGGCCGCCCGGCCCAGGCCATGAATCAGCGCCGCCTTGCCGAGCAGTTCGATGCGTGCGTCGGGCAAACCACAGAGCCGAGCGGCATCGCGCACCAGGCTCGCGGCCTGGCGTGAATAGCCGGCCAGCCAGGACAGTTTCAGATCGATCACGTCGCCCACCAGGGTCAGCGGGACCTTCGGCCCTGAGCCAGGCGTTGCGCTCTCGGGCGTACGCAGCGCCTCCAGCCAATCCGCGGCGTGGCGGACAAGCAGCTCAGCGAGGCCTGCCGGATAGCGGCGATCACCCTGCGTGCCGATCCACTCCAGCGCCGCCTGCAGACCGTGGACCCGCGAGAGGATTTCCAGGTCGCCGGCCAGCACCACGTGATAGACCACGTCCGGAATATCGGGATAACGCAGGCCCAGCGGCCGACCGCCGCCGTCGAAGCATTCGAAGATATGCCGCAGCCCCACCTCGACCTGCACCGGCAAACCGAGGGTGCGTGCCACCTCGCCGGCGACCTCGCAGTGCACCTGGGCCAGCGGTGTGGTGCGCAGCATGGCGCGCTGGCCGGCAGCATCGAGGGTTTGCGCGAGCATATCGCGACGGCCGCCGACATCGTCGCCGAACAGGCGCATGAAGCCTTCGGCGTTGGCGGTGCATCCAGACCAGCGCAGCAGCGCCACCTGGCGGGCCAACTCGATCTGCTCCCGCTCGCCGCCACTGGCCTGTACCAGCCACTGCGCCAGGCGCGCGGTACGGCGCGACTGGTCGATGGGCTGGCCCATGCTCAGGTCGCCGACCATGGCCAGCGCCAGCATGGCGTCTTCCAGCGCGACAGCGTCATTCAGCATGCAGCTCTCCTTTTTCGCAGGCCTCGGATAAACGACCGATACCGGGACACCGGCGCATTATCGACACTGAACTCCCCCACGCACAGGAGATTCAATCATGTTCAATGCCAAGCCGTTATTCCTGGCCCTGGCCATCGCCAGCCCCTTCTTCGCCATCACTGCCCAGGCTGCCGAGGCCAAGCCATCAGTGGTGATAGTCCACGGCGCCTTCGCCGACGGTTCCGACTGGGCCAAGGTCGTGCCGCTGCTGCAGGAAAAAGGCATCAAGGTCACCGTGGTGCAGAACCCGCTGACCTCGCTGGTCGACGACGTAGCCGCCACCCAGCGCGTGCTGAACAATCAGGATGGTGACGTGGTGCTGGTCGGCCATTCCTGGGGCGGCACGGTGATCACCCAGGCCGGCGCCGACGAGAAAGTGCGCAGCCTGGTCTACGTCGCCGCGTTCGCGCCCAACGCCGGCCAGTCCAGCGGCGAGCTGTACACCGGTTACCGCACCGCGCCGGGTTCGAGCCAGATCGCCGCGGACAAGAATGGCTTCCTCTACCTGACTCCGCAGGGCATGGCGGCCGATTTCGCCCAGGATCTGCCAGCCGCGCAGACCGCGGTGATGAGCGCCACGCAAGGCCCGATCCGCGCAGCGGCGTTCGATGAGCGCACCAGCGTCGCGGCCTGGAAGCAGAAGCCGTCCTGGTACCTCGTCGCCAGCGATGACCGCATGATCGTGCCGGAGATGCAGCGCGACTTCGCCAGGAAGATCGGCGCGCAGACCACCGAGGTCGCCGCCAGCCACGTGCCGCAGCAGTCGCGTCCGGCCGATGTGGCCAAGGTGATCATCCAGGCGGTGGAGAAAACCCAGGCCGCATCTAAATAAGGATTCGGCCTTCCGAATGAAAAATGCCGCACCCTCTCGGGTGCGGCATTTTTTGTTGCAGCGCTACGATCAGCTCAGCGCGTCACGGGTGTGCACGCCGTCGACCAGACGCTGGATGCCCAGCGGGTTGGCATTCTGCAGCGCCTCCGGCAGTACCTCGTCCGGGTAGTTCTGGTAGCACACCGGACGCAGGAAGCGGTGGATCGCCAGGGTACCGACGGAAGTGCCGCGGGCGTCGGAGGTCGCCGGGTACGGGCCGCCATGCACCATGGAGTCGCAGACTTCCACACCGGTCGGGTAGCCATTGAGCAGCACACGGCCCGCTTTGACTTCCAGCAGCGGCAGCAGGTCGCGGAAGGCGCTCAGGTCTTCACGCTCGGCGATCAGGGTCGCGGTCAGCTGGCCGTGCATGCTCTGCAGGGCACGGGTCAGCTCGGCGCTGTCGGCGACTTCGACGACGATGGTGGTCGGGCCGAAGACTTCTTCCTGCAGCAGGTGGTCACCTTCGAGCAACATGCTCACGTCAGCCTTGAACAGCTGCGGCTGCGCCTGGTTGCCGGTCTGCTCGTTGCCCGCCAGATGGCTGACTTTTGCATGGCCTTTGAGCAGCGCAACGCCGCTGGTGTAGCTGCGCAGGGTGCCGGCGTTGAGCATGGTCTGCGCCGGCTGGCTAGCGATGGCGTCGCTGAGCCCTGCGACGAAGTCGCTGAACTCGGCGCTGCGAATGCCGATGACCAGGCCCGGGTTGGTGCAGAACTGACCGCAACCCAGCACCACGGAGCCAGCCAGCTCCTTGGCCACGGTGGCGCCACGTGCCTTCAGGGCGCCCGGCAGAACGATCACCGGGTTGACGCTGGACATCTCGGCGAACACCGGGATCGGCTGCGGACGGGCAGCGGCCATGTCACACAGGGCACGACCGCCTTTCAGCGACCCGGTGAAGCCGACAGCCTGGATGGCCGGATGCTTGACCAGAATCTCGCCGACGCCGCCGCCGAAGATCATGTTGAACACGCCCTTGGGCATGCCGGTTTTCTCGGCGGCGCGGATGATCGCATCGGCCACGCACTCGGCAGTGGCCATGTGGCCGCTGTGCGCCTTGAACACTACCGGGCAACCGGCAGCCAGGGCAGAGGCGGTATCGCCACCGGCGGTGGAGAAGGCCAGCGGGAAGTTGCTGGCGCCGAACACGGCGACCGGACCGACACCGATCTGGTACTGACGGATATCCGGGCGCGGCAGCGGCTGGCGATCCGGCAGGGCGCGGTCGATGCGCGCACCGTAGAAGTCACCACGACGCAGCACCTTGGCGAACAGGCGCATCTGGCCACTTGTACGACCACGTTCGCCCTGGATACGGGCAGTCGGCAGTGCGGTTTCGCGGGTGACGAGGGCCACGAAGTCGTCTCCGAGGGCATCGATTTCGTCTGCGATAGCCTCGAGGAACTCGGCACGGCGCACGGCCGACAGGTTGCGGTAGGTCGGATAAGCGGCAGCGGCAGCCTGAGCGGCAGCGTCGACTTCTTCCGGCGTGGCCTGGATGAAGGTGTACGGCAGCGCTTCACCGCTGCTGGCGTCGAGGCTCTTGTGCACGACGGTGCCGGCGGCGCGGCGCTCACCGCCGATGTAATTGTGGCCAGTCAGGCTCAGCATGGCGTTCTCCTGTCAGGAGGGACGGCAAGGCCGCCCCGGACAATGAATGAGGCCTCGACCTTTTGAGTCGAGGAGTGACAACTCTACTGCAGTTGTCGGACGTATGATAAGTGATAACTCCGGCATTCGTCCCTTATGAGGACGCAATCCGTCAATCCGCTAGCGGACTTTCGACCCGACGGCATCGCCGCCGAGCCTGACAGCGGCTTAAAGCTGGCGCACGCCGCCAACCTTTATCGCGGGTGCATGCACGCTGATCCCGTTACGCAGTGGCTCGCCCAAGGCATCCAGGCTGACTTCGAAGGTATCGCCAGGTTGCGCCTTGATGCCGTCGGCGAACGACAGGGTCGCGGTGCCGAAGAAATGCACATGCACGTCACCCGGACGCAGGAACTGGCGATACTTGAAGTGGTGGTACTCGAGGTTCTCCAGGCTGTGGCACATGTTGTCCTCGCCGGAGAGGAATTCCTTTTCCCACAACACCTGGTCGCCACGCCGGATACGGCTGATGCCGGACAGATGACGCGGCAGCTCACCGATCAGCATCTCCGGACCGAAGGAGCAAAAACGCAGCTTCGAGTGGGCCAGGTACAGGTAGTTCTTGCGCTCGACCACGTGGTCGGAGAACTCGTTGCCCAGTGCGAAGCCGATGCGATACGGCTGGCCATCCTCGCCAATCACATAGAGACCGGTCAGCTCCGGCTCTTCACCGAAGTCTTCGGCGAAGTCGGGCACCGGGAAATCCTCGCCGGGGCGTACCACGATGCTGCCATCGCCCTTGTAGAACCACTCCGGTTGCGCACCTTCGCTGCCGGCTGCCGGACGCCCGCCGGCCATGCCCCACTGGAACATCTGCATGGTGTCGGTGAGCTTGCCTTCGGCCTGCTGCGCTTCGACCTGCTGATGCATCTTGTCGCGTGTGGAAGCGCTACCCAGATGGGTCAGACCGGTACCGGAGATCAGGCAGTGAGCCGGATCGCTGTGATCCAGCGGAGCCAGTAGACGCTTCTGCTCGATCAGCTCGGCGTAGATCGGCCCCTGCTCGACGCCCAGACGCTCGATCTCGGCGATCAGTCCGTGACCGTTACGGATCGCCTGCAGCGCCAGCTCACGGGTGCTGCTGACGCCCTTGACCACGCTGATGCGTGCGTCACCGACGACGCCGACCTGGCGCTGGCCCTGTTCGTTCTCAAACTGAATCAACCGCATCGCTGCGCTCCTGTTGTTCTTGTCCGGTTGTTCTTGTTCGCCGACGCTGCGGCGTTGCTTGGCCAGCACTTTAAAAATTGCCCGCAGTGCTGCCTAATGAAAGCTTCTGATTAGGTGATAACTTTTCGTCATCCCCCTATGCTGCAGCCACTCAACTACATCGTTTCTCGTCTGCGTATTCGCCAGTTGCGCCTGCTGATCGCTCTCGATGAGCTGGGCACCCTGCACCGTGCCGCCGAGCGCATGGCCATCAGCCAGCCGGGGGCGACCAAGGCGCTGCACGAGATCGAAACCACCTTCGGCACACCACTGTTCATACGCACGGCCCAGGGTCTGCAGGCCAACGATATGGGACGCTGCGTGATTCGCTATGCACGCCTTATCCACAACGACCTGGCTCACCTGCACGACGAGATGCAGGGCATCCTCAAGGGTCATGGCGGCCATCTGGCGGTGGGCACCATCGCCGGCTCGGTGCCACTGGTACTGCGCGCGCTGACCCGGCTGCGCCAGGCGCAGCCGGATATTTCCGTGCAGATCGTCGAGGACATCAGCCCGCGACTGCTCAAGCTGCTCGATGAGGGGCGCCTGGACCTGGCCATCGCCCGCACCAGTGGCAGCCAGCACCCCGATGCCTACACCTGCCTGAGCCTGCATGCCGAGCGCCTGGAGCTGGTCGCGGCCCCACAGCATCCGCAGCAGAACAACCCGGCGCTGCAGCTGGCCGACCTGAGCGCCTACAGCTGGGTGGTCTACCCGACCGGAACACCAATGCGCACGGTGCTGGAGCGTGAATTCGGCGAGGCCGGCCTGGAGTTTCCACGCAACCCGCTGGAAACTTCCTCGACCTTCACCATGCTCAGCCTGCTGCAGGAAGACCCGCAGCTGGTGGCGGTGATGCCCCACTCCATCGCCTGCTCCAGCGAGCGTTTCGGTCTGTTGCGCCGATTGCCGCTGGCCCTGCAGTCACGCAGCGAGCCGTGCGCCATCGTTCACCGACAGGGCGCCAGCCTGTCGCCGCTGGCAACCCTGCTGCTGGAGCAGTTGCAGAACGAGCAGCTGGCGCTACTCGAGGGTTAGATCAGGCGGCGCCGCGCCAGGTTGTCGATAAAGGCCAGCAGGCCGAAGGTCCAGGGCGCCAGCGTGTTGCTGTGCTGCACGCGGTTGTGCAGGCCACCCAGTTTGGGACTGCTGATGCTGACGTGATCGCCCAGCTTGTGGGTGAAGCCATTGCCCGGCTGATCACGGTCTTCGGTCGGGGCGAACAGCGTGCCGAGGTAGAGCAGGAAGCCATCGGGATACTGGTGGTTGGCGTTGAGCGTCTGCCCGGCAATGTCCAGCGGATCGCGGCTGATCTGGTTCATGCTGCTGCGGCCGTTGAGCACGAAGCCGTCCTCGCCTTCCACCCGCAGGTCCACCTCGGCGTTGCGCACATCGTCGATGCCGAAGCTGGCGTCGAACAGACGAATGAACGGGCCGATGGCGCAGGAGCCGTTGTTGTCCTTGGCCTTGCTCAGCAGCAGCGCGCTGCGGCCCTCGAAGTCGCGCAGGTTGACGTCGTTGCCGAGGGTGGCGCCGATCACCTGACCACGGCTGTTGACCACCAGCACCACCTCCGGCTCGGGGTTGTTCCACGCCGAACCGGGATGGATGCCGATATCCATGCCGCTGCCCATGGCGGCCAGCACCGGCGCCTTGGTGAAGACTTCGGCGTCCGGGCCGATGCCCACCTCCAGATACTGCGACCACAGCCCCTGCTCAAGCAGCACCTCTTTCAGACGCTGGGCATTCTCTGAACCCGGAACGATACTGCGCAGGTTGTCGCCGATGACCGAACGCACTTGTGCACGGATTTCCTCGGCACGCTGCGGATCACCGCCGGCACGCTCCTCGATTACCCGCTCGACCATGCTCGCGGCGAAGGTCACGCCGGCCGCCTTGATCACCTGCAAATCGGCTGGTGCCAGCAGGCTCGGACGCGCGGTATCTCGCTCGGTGCCGCTATTGTCCAGCAGCTCGGCGACACTGCAGATACGCTGGCCGCGGCAGTCCTGCACGCGTATGGCCAGGTCTTCCAGCTCGCAGAGACCTGCCAGCGTCGGCGACAGCTGGCTGAGGTCGAATACTCCTTCCTCGTGCAGCAGCACCGGCGCGGGCCCTGCCAGGTCACCGGGTAGCCAGACGCGGGCCAGCAGGGTTCCGCTGAGGCCGTCTTCGGGAAGCGTGTTTTCGGGGGTGAGGATCAGGGGGCGGGCCATGGATGAACTCTTTTTCCTTGTTATTGGGACAGCCGCAGGGCACCGCAAATGGATGCCTGGCCGCGGCTGTGCGACCATAGCCAAGCGTCCGCCCCGCGGGCCAATGACGAATCGTCAACACCCGATATGCGCTGGTTATCGCCCGCCGTTCTGAGGAAGCCCCAACAAACGTGAGCATGAACAAACTGCCCAGCCTGCATAACTGGCTGCGCCTGCGTCACCTGCAACTGATCGAGACCCTTGCCGACACCGGCAACATGCACGCCACCGCGCAGCAGATGGGCCTTAGCCAACCTGCGGTGAGCAAGATGCTGCGCGAGATCGAGCAGATGCTCGACTTCCCCCTGTTCGACCGCCAGCCGCGCGAACTGGTGGCCACCGAACTGGGTCAGGCGGTGATCGCCTATGCCCGCCGCACACTCAACGACAGCCGCTGCTTCGCCCAGGAACTGGAAACCCTGCGTCAAGGCGGCCATGGCCACCTGCGTGTTGGCGCCATCTTCGCCGCAACCGCCCAGGTGGTGCCCAGCACCTTGCTGCTGCTCAAGCAGCAGCGCCCGTTGCTGACCATCGAACTGCTTGAGCACACCAGCGATTACCTGTTGCAAATGCTGCTTCACAAACAACTGGATCTGGCCATCGGACGCTTCACCGAACCCCGCCAGCAGGAGCATTTCACTTACCAGGAGGTAGCCAGCGAGCCGTTCCTGCTGTGCGCCGACCCGGCCCATCCGCTGGCCGGCGAGGCGACACCGAGCCTCGCCGACCTGCAGCGCTGGCCGTGGGTGCTGTATCCGTCCAATACACCGTTGCGGCGGATGACCGAACAGGCGTTCAGCGAGGCCGGCATGCAGTTCCCGCTGAACCGGGTGGAAACCGCCTCGGTGCAATCCACCTTGCACCTGCTACACCACAGCCAGGCCCTGGCGCTGCTGCCGGAAGCCATCGTTCTGCAGCAGGTGGCACTCGGTCAGCTGGTGGTGCTGCAGCCGCCCCTGCAGACGCCTTCGCTCGGCTACGGGCTGCTGCGGCGCAAGGACGAGCCGTTGTCCGCGAACGCAGCACAATTCTACGAGGCCATGCAGGAAGTACTTGGCCGCAGCAGATAACCACTCGTTATGGGTTGATTACAAAGCCTCATTAGACAGTGGCAGTTATCCAACAATAGTGTTCGGGCCATGCCCGAACCCTCAGCACGGGCTATCGCGCCCCGCCAACCATTCGATCTGCGCGATCACTAACAATAATTTCAACAGGTGATATTCATGACCTCCATCAAGGCTGGCGCGATGCGCCGCACCTTCAAGTCGTTTTTTCTTTCCGCACTGCTCGTTTCTCCCCTTGCCATGGCGGACTACCCGGAGAAGCCTATCCAACTAATCGTTCCTTGGGCGGCCGGTGGCGGTAGCGACTCGGCAGCACGTGGCATAGCCGCGGCCCTGGAGAAGGAACTGGGCGTCACCATCAACGTGGTCAACCGGGCAGGCGGCAACGGCGTGGTCGGGCACAGCGGCATCGCTACCGCCAAACCGGACGGCTACACGCTGGGCTTCATCACCGGCGAACTGAACATGATGCACTGGCAGGGGCTGACCAAGCTGACCTACAAGGACTACACCCCGATCGCCATGACCAACTATGACTATCCGGGTGTTCAAGTCTCGGCTGACGCGCCTTACAAAAACGTCGGCGAGTTGCTGGAAACCATCCGCAACGAACCCAAGGGCACCATCAAGGCATCCGGTACCGGCCTCGGCGGCATCTGGCACGTAGCCTTCTCCGGCCTGCTGCTGGAGCAGGGCATCGACCCGCAGAAAGTCACCTTCATCCCCAGCGCTGGCGCCGCGCCTGCCATGGTGGAACTGGCTGCCGGCAGCATCCAGTTGGTGCCGACCTCCGTCCCGGAAGCACGCTCGATGATCGAAGCAGGCAAGGCCAAGGGCCTGGCGATTCTGTCGCCAGAGCGCAACCCGGCCTTCCCGGAGATCCCGACCCTCAAGGAAAGCTTTGGCAGTGACTATTCACTGGGCGAGTGGCGCGGCATCGCTGGTCCGAAAAACCTGCCGCCAGAGATCGTCGCCAAGCTGGAAAGCGCACTGGACAAAGCCTTCCACTCCGAGATGTATCAGCAGTACATGTACAAGCTGGGCTTCGGTGCCGAATGGCGCAACACCGCCGACTTCAACGCCTTCCTCGAAGAAAACAATGCCTACATGGGCGATATCATCGAAAAAATCGGGATGAAGCGATAAGTCCCTCCCACAGTTCGGCGCCCTGCGGGGCGCCAACTGCATCTGTTCTGCGGTAAGAGAACTCCCCTCATGAAAGACTTCCTGTTCGGCATCATTTTCATCGCCCTCGGCATCGCCGTATGGCTGATGGCCCGTGAATTTCCCGTGGTGCCCGGCATGCAATACGGCGCCGACTTTTTCCCCACACTGATCGCCATCGGCATGGCCGTAGGTGGTCTGCTACTGGCCATCAGCGGCGCGCGCCAGGCCCTCGCCGCCAGCGCCGAAGGCCGCGCTCCGCGCGCCCCGCTGCCCAGCTTCGCGGTGATCCTGCCGTGCCTGCTGGTGGTGGCTTACATCTGCTTCAGCGAGATCGTCGGTGCCGCCCCCATGATGCTGCTGATCATGCTGGTGCTGCTGCTCCAGCGCGGCGTCCGGGTGCTGCCGGCCATCGCCATCAGCGCCATTTCCACCGCGGTGATCAGCCTGTCCTTCGGCCACCTGCTCATGGTGCCGCTGCCAGTCGGCCCTCTGGGTTTCTGAGGTTACAGTCATGAACGAACTACTCGACGGCATCCTGCTCGTCTTCAATTTCCAGACCCTGCTGGTCATCCTCGTCGCCGCGATATTCGGCGTGTTCGTCGGCGCCATTCCGGGTTTGTCGGCCACCATGGCGGTAGCCCTGCTGGTGCCCATCACCTTCGCCATGGAGCCCACCGCCGCCATCGCCGCGATCATTACCACCTCGGCCATGGCCATCTTCGCCGGCGACATCCCCGGCACCTACCTGAACATTCCCGGCACGCCGGCATCGGCCGCCTACGTCGGCGACTCCGCCGCGCTCGGGCGCATGGGGCGCGCGCGTGAGGCGCTGGGTCTGAACGTCGTCTGCTCGGTGATCGGCGGCCTGAGCGGCACCGTGGTGCTGGTGATGATTGCGCCGTCGCTGGCCGAGTTCGCGCTGAATTTCAGCTCCTTCGAATACTTCTGGCTGGCCGTGCTCGGCCTCGGCAGCGCGGTGTTCATTTCCACCGGCTCGGCAATCAAGGGTTTCCTGTCGCTGATGGTCGGCCTGCTGCTGGCCACGGTCGGCCTGGACCTGGTCACCGGCGCACCGCGCTTCACCTTCGACGTGCCTGACCTGATGGGCGGGATCAACTTCATCCCGGTGATGATCGGCTTCTTCGCCATGTACGAGGTGATGAAGCTCTACGGCCTGCGCAAGGAGCAGGGCGACAGCAGCGATGCCACCCAGCGCATCGCCCCGCAGCACGGCAGTGTGTTCGGCGAAGTGCCCAAGCACCTCAAGCGCTACTGGAAGAATGCCGTGCGCGGCAGCAGCCTGGGCGCCTTCATCGGCGCCTTGCCGGGCGCCGGCGCCGACATCGCTGCATGGATTTCCTACGCGGTCAGCAAGAAGCGCTCGAAGACCCCCGAAGCCTACGGCAAGGGCCACGTTGAAGGCCTGGTTGACGCCGGCTCCGCGAACAACTCGGCAGTGGCCGGTGCCTGGGTACCGGCGCTGGTATTCGGCATCCCCGGTGACTCGATTACCGCCATCGTCATCGGCGTGCTGTACATGAAAGGCATGAACCCCGGCCCTACCATCTTCATGGACAACAGCGCCATGGCCTATGGCCTGTTCACCGCCTTCTTCGTCGCCAACCTGATCCTGCTGCCGATCGGCTACCTGGCCATCCGCAGCGCGCACATCTTCGCCGTCACGCCGATGCGCGTGCTGATGCCGATCATCCTGTGCTTCTGCATCGTCGGCGCCTTCGCCATCAACAACAGCCTGACCGATGTGTGGATCATGCTGGTCTGCGGCATCGTCGCCTACCTGATCGCCAATGCCGACTTTCCCATCGCCCCGGCGATTCTCGGCCTGGTGCTGGGCAACATCCTGGAAACCAACTTCATGACCTCGATGATCAAGGCCGACGGCAACCTGCTGGCCTTCATCGAACGGCCGATCAGCGCCTGCCTGGGCCTGCTCGTCGTGCTTATCGCCCTGTTCCCGCTGCTGGCCAGGTTGTGGCGCGCACGCGGCAACGCTCCCCTGGCCCCGAAGGAAGTCACCGAATGAGTCATATCGCTCCCGAAGCTCTTGAGCGCTTCGTCGAACAGCTGTTTCTCGATGCCAAGGTCAGCCCCGAAGTCGCCGCGGTGGTCAGCCGCGTACTGGTCGAAGGTGACCTGCTCGGCCACTACACCCACGGCGTGAAGCTGGCCCAGGGGTACCTCAAGGACCTGCGCAACGGACACGCCAAGGGCGATGCCGCGCATCTGCAGATCGTCCGTCAGACTCCGGCGGCAGTGCTCTACGATGCCGACTACCTGCTCGGCCCCTATTGCGTGGAGAAGGCCCTGGACTTCACCGCCAAGGCCGCGCGCACCTTCGGCATCGGCGTGGCCAGCATCCGCCGCTCGCACCATATCGCCTGCCTGGCCGCCTACCTGCAGCGCTATACCGACCAGGACCTGATTCCGCTGGTGTTGACCTCCGACCCGGCGGTAGCCTCGGTGGCGCCGCACGGTGGCCTCGACCCGGTATACACGCCGAACCCGCTGGGTATCGGCATCCCCACCGGGGAAAAGCCGATCCTGATCGACGTCAGCATGTCGACCATCACCAACGGCCTGGTCAACAAGACCCACCAAGCCGGCGGCCAGCTGGAGCATGCCGCGCTGATCGGTCCCGACGGCGTGCCGACCCGCGACACGGCCGCCTACTTCGGCACGCCGCAAGGTGCAATCCTGCCGCTGGGCAGCCTGGAGTTCGGCCACAAGGGCTTCGCTCTCGGCACCATGGTCGAGGCCCTGACCGCGGGCCTGGGCGGCTTTGGCCGCAAGGACGGGGTCAAGCAGTGGGGCGCCGCCGTCACCGTACTGACCTTTGACCCGGCCTTCTTCGGCGGCGTCGAGGAACTGAAAGCAGAGATGGACCACTTCGTCGGCGCCTGCCTGGACAGCCGCCCGCGCGTGGCCGGCCAGCCGGTGCGCATGCCCGGTCATGCCGGCATCGCGCGCCGCGCCAGCGCCTTCGAACAGGGTCTGACGCTGCCGGACGACGTGCTCGCGGCGCTGCGCGGCGCTGCCAGCGAGGCCGGTCGCGACTGCCCATTCTGAGAAGGCAGCTGCAGACAAGAGGGGCGCCAGGTGCGCCCCTTTTTCATGGGCGATAAAAAGCAGCCGGGGATGGCGCTGCGATTGGCGAGGGGGGAATAAAAAGCTGCCCCGTACCCTGATTCGTGGGGAGGTACGGGGCAGTTGGGAAAACTAGCTGCGAATGCGCTCGGCCAGCGCACGCCAATGCGACGCGTGGATCAGGTCGGGGGTGAGCTCCTCCAGGCTGCTGCAGCCCAGCAGGCCCAGGGTGCGATCCAGTTCGGTGCGCAGGATATCGATCGCGTGCGCCGCGCCAGGCCCCTTCCCGGCGGCCAGACCGTACAGACCGGCACGGCCGATCAGCACACCGCTCGCGCCCAGGAGCAGGGCCTTGGCGATGTCGCTGCCGCGGCGGAAGCCACCATCGAGGAAGAGCTCCATACGACCCTGGTTGATGCGCGCTACTTCCGGCAGCGTCTCCAGTGCGGAAACCGCGCCATCGAGCTGACGGCCGCCGTGGTTGGACAGCACCACGCCGTCGACGCCGTACTGCAACGCCAGGCGGGCATCGTCCGGGTGGATCATGCCCTTGACGATCAGCTTGCCGCGCCAGATGTCACGCAACCAGGCGATGTCGTCCCAGCTCAGGGTCGGGTCGAGTTCCGCGGCCAGCGCGCTGGCCGCGCCCTTTACCGAATCCTTGCCGGGTGGCAGCAGGTCGCCGAGGTTCTTGAAGCGCGGTACGCCATCGGGCACCAGCACATCCCAGATCCATTCAGGGTGACGCAGCACATCGAGGCGGTTGCGCAAGTCCAGCTGCAAGGGCTTGGCGTAGTTGCGCTTGTCCCACTCGCGGTTACCGAAGATGGCGCTGTCGGTGGTCACCACGATGGCTTCCAGGTTCAGCCGCTTGACCCGCTCAACCAGCTTGGCCACGTGGTCACGGGTTCGATAGAGGTAGATCTGCATCCAGGCGCGCACGCCTTCGACGGCGGCAATATCCTCGATCGAGGTGGTCGAGGCATTGCTCAGCACGAAGGGAATTCCGGCGTCAGCAGCGGCACGCGCCAGGTGCAGGTCGCCGTCACGGGTCAGCAGGCCATTGAAACCGGTCGGGCCGATCATGAACGGCAGCTGCGCGCTACGCCCGAAGAAGCTGCGCTCCAGGCTGCGCTGGCCGACGTCGCGCAGGGTGCGCGGCTGCAGGGTCACGCTTTCGAAGATCGAACGGTTGCGCTTGAGAGTGAATTCATCGTCCGCCCCGCCCTCGACGTACTCGAAGGAGAAGTTGGGCAGGCGTCGGCGGGCCATCTCGCGCAGCTCTTCGATATTCTGCGCACGACGAAAATCGCGCCCCGGATAAAGGCGTCGTTTCATAGTCTGGTCTCTGTACTCGCGAATGACGGGCGGCCGCTGGCCGCCCTGCTTTCAGGCAGCGCCTAGCGACTCCAGGCCACCACGTCCTGGCGCTGCTCGCCGAGGCCGCTGATGCTCAACTGCATGCGGTCGCCGGGCTTGAGGAACTGTGGCGGTTTCATCCCCGCGCCGACCCCGGGCGGGGTGCCGGTGCAAATCACGTCGCCCGGGTTGAGCGTCATGAACTGGCTGATGTAGCTGACGATCTCGTCCACCGAGAAGATCATGGTGCGGGTGTTGCCCTGCTGGCGAATCTCTCCGTTCACGCTCAGTTGCAGATCCAGGTCGCGCAGGTCGCCGACCTCGTCGGCGGTGACCAGCCACGGGCCGATGGGCGCGAAGGTGTCGCAGCCCTTGCCCTTGTCCCAGGAGCCGCCACGTTCGTGCTGGAAGGCCCGTTCGGAGACGTCGTTGACGATGCAATAGCCGGCGACATGATCCAGCGCCTGCTCGCGCTCGACATACTGCGCCTTGCGGCCGATGACGATGCCCAGCTCCACTTCCCAGTCGGTCTTCTCCGAGCCGCGCGGGATGATCACCGCATCGTTCGGCCCGCAGATGGCGCTGGTGGCCTTCATGAACAGCACCGGCTCGGTGGGCACCGGCAGGTTGGATTCCTTGGCGTGGTCGGCGTAGTTCAGGCCGACGCAGATCAGCTTGCCGATATGGGCGATGGGCGCGCCGATGCGCACGCCGGCCTCGACCTGCGGCAGGCTCAGCGGGTCAATGGCGCGCAGTTCATCGAGCGCCCGCGGATCGAGCATTCGTGGGCTGACATCGAGGATGTGCTGCGACAGGTCGCGCAGGCTGCCATCAGCGGCGACCAGCGCCGGTTTCTCCTGGCCCACCGGGCCATAGCGCAACAGTTTCATGCCTTGTTCTCCGGCTGCTCGGCGCGCACGCGGACGCCGTTGATCTCGCCGAGCACGTCGAACAGGCGCGGCACGTATTTGTCGCCGTGGCCGAGCATCTTGGCCAGCATGAAGGTCTGGTACACCGCATCGGAAACCATGCCGGTGGTCGGCGTCAGCTTGGTCAGCTCGGTGTAATAGCGCATGTCCTTCTCGCAGTTGGCCAGGGCGAACTGCTGGCCCGAATCGTCGCCGTGCAGGACGTAGGGAATGATCCGCTCGAAGGTGCGGCTGTAGCCGCCGCTCATGCTGCAGATCTCGGCGAATGCGGCCAGGTCGATGCCGTTCTTCGCGGCCGTGCAGAAGGCTTCGGCGAGGATGGTGGCATTGCCCTGGGAGATGAAGTTGTGGATCACCTTGGCCTTGTGCCCGGAGCCCAGCGGGCCGAGGTGATGGATGGTTTCGGAGAAGCACTCGAGCACTGGGCGCACCTTGTCGAGCACCTCGGCATCGCCGCCGGCGAGCACATTGAGGCGACCGGCCACGGCATCCTTGGGCGTGCGGTTGACCGGCGTATCGAGGTAATGACCGCCGGCAGCCGTGACCTGCGCCGCCAGCTCGGCGGTGCGGTTGGGATCACCGGTGCTGCAGTCGACGACGGTCTGGCCGGGGCGCAGGCCAGCGAGAATACCGGTCTCGCCGGCCAGGGTACGGGCGACTTCGGCAGTGCCCGGCAGGCACAGCAGCACGATGTCGACGGCGCGGGTCAACTCGGCGGCATTGGCGTACTCGCGTGCCCCCTTGCTCACCAGATCCTCGACCGGCTGACGATTGCGGTGCGCCATCACCCCGAGGGCGAAGCCCTTCTTCTGGATATTGGCGGCCATGGCGTGCCCCATCAGCCCGAGGCCGATGAAGCCGACAGTGAGAGCGGTCATAAGTGTTCCACCTTGCGTATGGATACAGCGGCCGGCGCCCGTGCGACGGCCGACTGCGGGTAGGGATTACTGAACGGCGCGAACCTTGGCGATCTCCGCGTTCATTTCGGCCATCAGCTCGGGGCCGTACTCGGCCACCAGCTTCTCGACAGCCGGGCGAACCTGTTCGCGCATGCGCTCGATTTCCTCCGGAGCGACTTCATTGATCTGCATGCCGTGCTTGGCCAGCGCCTCACGCGAACTTACCGCCATCTCGCGAGATACCTTGCGCTCGTAGGCCTGGGCTTCCAGGGACGCACTGCGCACCAGTTCACGCTCGGTTTCGTTGAGCTTGTCCCAGGTGCGCTTGCTGAAGATCGCCACCAGCGGGTCGTAGAAGTGACCGGTCAGCGACAGGTACTTCTGCACTTCGTAGAACTTCGAGGTCTCGATGGCTGCCAGCGGATTCTCCTGGCCATCGACGGTGCGGGTTTCCATCGCGGTGTACAGCTCGGTGAACGACAGCGGCACGACGTTGGCGCCCAGCGCGCGGAACGATTCGATGGCGGTCGGGATCTGCTGCAGGCGTAGCTTCAGGCCCTTGATGTCTTCGAACTTGGTCACTGGATGCTTGCTGTTGGTGACATGACGGAAGCCGTGGTCCCAGTAGCCCAGGCCGACGATTCCGTGCGGTTCCAGCTTGGTCAGCAGGTTCTGCCCGGCCGGGCCGTCGAGTACGGCGTCGACTTCGTCGGTGGTCTGGAACAGGAACGGCAGGCCATACAGCGCAAAGCCCTTCTCGAGGCCGGAGAGCAGGCCCGGGGTGACCAGGGTCATGTCGACGGTGCCGCCCTGGACAGAAGAAATCACCTGCGCATCGCCGCCGAGGGTGCCGCTGGCGAAGACCATCACCTTCATCTTGCCGCCGCTCTTTTCCTTGACGATTTCGGCGAACTTCTGCGCGCCCAGACCGTGCGGGTGATCCTTGGCCTGCACGAAGGCGATCTTGAAGTTGTGGCGATTGATCTCATCGGCCTGGGCATGGGCGGCCGACAGCAGCATCGCGGAGGCGCACAGCAGCGAGGTCAGAGCCTTGGGAATGAATGTCATCAGATAGTCCTCTTGTTTTTATACGTGCCGTTACCGGCATGGATGGGGGCGAAAGCCCTGGCACCGACCATCAGGTGATGGCCGGCACGATATCTGGGGTCAGTACAACCACTGCGCCGGGACCAGCAACAGCTGCGGAAAGACCAGCAACAGGCCGATAATCAGCAACTCGGCCAGCAGGAACGGCAGTACGCCGCGCGCCGTAGCCAGGAAGTCGATCTTGGAAACCCCGGCGACCACGTTGAGCACCAGGCCGACCGGTGGCGTGATGAGGCCGATGGCGCAGGTCATGACGAAGATCACGCCGAAGTAGATCGGGTCGATGCCAGCCTCTACCGCCACCGGCATCATTACCGGCGCCAGGATCAGGATGATCGGCGACATGTCCATGGCCATGCCGATCACCACGATGATGGCGACAATCAGCAGCATCAGCAGACGCGGGCTGTCCATCAGCGGCTCCAGCACTTCGACGACCGAGCTGGGCAGGTCGGCGACGGTGATCATCCAGGCCGCCACCATGGCCGAGGCCACCAGGAACATCACCATCGCCGTGGTCAGCACGGAGGACACCAGCACCTGATACATGCTTTTCCAGGTCAGCTCGCGGTAGATCACCAGCGACACGAACAGCGCGTAGACCGCTGCCACCACACCGGCCTCGGTGGGGGTAAAGACACCGGCACGCAGGCCGACCAGGATGATCACCGGCAGCAGCAGCGCCCAGACACCTTCATAGAAGGCCTTGACCACTTCCTTGAACGGCGCGCGCGGGCGGGTGATCAGGGTCTCGCGGTTGGAAACCAGGTACCAGGCAACGCACAGCGAGACGCCCATCATCAGCCCGGGCGCAATGCCGGCCAGGAACAATTTGGTGATCGACACGTTGGCCGCCACGCCGAACAGAATCAGCCCGATCGACGGCGGCAGAACCGGGGCGATGATGCCGGAGGCGGCGACCAGGCCTGCCGAGGTGGCGCGGTCGTGGCCGACCTTGACCATCATCGGCACCAGCAGCGCGGCCAGGGCAGCCGCATCGGCAGCGGCCGAACCAGACAGGCTGGCCAGCACGCAGGCGGCGAGGATGGTGACATAGCCTAGGCCGCCCTTGATGTGGCCGACCAGCGCGACCGCCATATTGACGATGCGCTTGGACAGGCCGCCGGCATTCATCAGTTCGCCGGCCAGCATGAAGAAGGGCACAGCCATCAGCGGGAAGCTGTCGGCGCCGTTGATCAGACCCTGGGCGACGATCTGCGCATCGAACAGATCCAGGTGAACCATCATGGCCAGGGCGCAAAGGATCAGCGCGTAGGAAATCGGTACGCCAATCGCCATGGCGCCCAGCAGGGATAACACGAAAATCGCGATGATGATCATCACATCACTCCGTTCTTATTATGGGGAGCGCACCGCCCGCGGCAATGCAGGCCAGCGGGCGTCTACAGATGGCTCTCGGTGGCAAGGTCCGGGCGATGGATCTCGCCCCCCAACGCCAGTCGCGCGATCTCGTAGAGGTGAATGACGCAGGCCGACAGGCCGAAGAACACCCCCGCCCCGTAGAACAGCCCCATGGACCAACCCGTCACGGGTGAAGGGACCTGCATGTTGATTTGCGCCTGCTGCCAGCTGCCCCACAAGAACAGACCCGAGCAGGCCAGCATGAGCAGTTGGGAAAGAATCAGACAGCCGCGCTCGCCCCAGGCCGGCATTGCCCGCAGAGCCAGGTCGACGCCCATATGGCCACGCTCGCGCAGAAGGACCACCGCGCCGAGGAAGGTCAGCCAGACGAAGGCCCAGCGCGAAATTTCTTCGGACACCAGGATGCTTTCGTTGAAGGCATAACGCAGTACGACGTTGCCGAACACCATCACCACCATGGTGACCAGACAGATGATCCCCAGCACCTTGAGCAGGGTGAAATAACCGTCAACGAGCCTACGCATGGGGCAAGCCTCCTGAAGAGCGGACAGGGGCAAACGGAAGGGAAAAGGGCAGATCGTC
The DNA here is from genome assembly GCF_025837155.1 of Pseudomonas sp. Z8(2022). Taxonomy (NCBI): domain Bacteria; kingdom Pseudomonadati; phylum Pseudomonadota; class Gammaproteobacteria; order Pseudomonadales; family Pseudomonadaceae; genus Pseudomonas; species Pseudomonas sp. Z8(2022). Next base: position 4,233,003 of record NZ_CP107549.1, read on the forward strand.
GACGTGCCCTGAGAGATGGGAACAAGCCATCAGCAAAGCCTCACATTGTTGTTTTTGTGCGCTGCCGGGCAGCTATGTGGCGAAGACACTAACATCGGAAATTATTGCGCGCAATGTTCATTTTTGTCAGTATCGGTGCCAGTCGCTCACAACAACAACGAGAACGTGCCATGCAACTCATTACCAACAGCCCGACCGTGGTCATCCTCAGCGATCTCGACTCGGTGGCCGTAGCGCGCCGAGCCCTGGCTCGTGGCAGTCGCGTTGAAACCCTTGATCTAGACGCGTTGGATGATATCCCGGCAGGGCACAAGATCGCCCGCAGGGCGATCGCTGCCGGGCAGGCCGTGCTCAAGTATGGTCAGGTCATCGGCGTGGCCAGCCAGGACATCGCAGCCGGTGCTCACGTGCACACGCACAACGTGTCGATGCCGCAAAACCACGCCAACAATCAACTGCCGCCGCCCATTGCGCGCACCCCGGTACTGCCGCCGGAACAGCGTCGTCGCTTCATGGGTTATCGCCGCCCGGACGGTCGCGTCGGCACGCGCAACTACATCGGCATCCTGTCCACGGTGAACTGCTCGGCCACGGTGTCGCGTGCAGTGGCCGCGCACTTCAATGGCTCCGAACTGCTCAAGCGCTACAACATCGACGGTGTGGTGGCGCTGACCCACGGCAGCGGCTGCGCGATCAACACCGAGTCGGAAGGCTTCAAGTTCCTCGAGCGCAGCATCTGGGGCTATGCCAGCAACCCCAACATCGCCGGCGCACTGGTGATTGGCCTGGGCTGCGAGACCAACCAGATCTCCTCGCTGATGAAGCGCTATAACATCAGCGAAGGCCCGAACTTCCGCGTGTTCAACATCCAGAATGTCGGCGGTACCCGCGCCAGCATCGAGCGCGCTATCGAAGAGGTGACGAAGATGCTGGAGGCCATCGGCCGCCTGGAGCGCACCTCGGAAAGCGTCGAGCACATCATGGTCGGCATGCAGTGCGGCGGTTCCGACGGCTATTCCGGCATCACCGCCAACCCGGCGCTGGGCTACGCAGCCGACCTGCTGGCGCAGCACGGTGGCACCGCGATTCTCAGTGAAACCCCGGAAATCTTTGGCGCCGAACACCTGTTGATCGCCCGCGCCATCAGTCACGAAGTCGGCCAGAAGCTGCTCGACCGTCTGAGCTGGTGGGAGGAGTACACGCGCATCAACGGCGCCGAGCTGAACAACAACCCGTCGCCGGGCAACAAGGCCGGCGGCCTGACCACCATCCTCGAGAAGTCCCTTGGCGCCGCGGCCAAGGGCGGTACCAGCTCGCTCAACGGCGTGTACGAATGGGGCGAGCCGATCACCGAGCGCGGCTTCGTGTTCATGGACAGCCCGGGCTATGACCCGGTGTCGGTAACCGGTCAGGTCGCCTCGGGCGCCAACATGATCTGCTTCACCACTGGCCGCGGCTCGGTATCGGGCTTCAAGCCGGCGCCCTGCATCAAGCTGGCCACCAATACCGAGATGTACCGTCGTCTGGAAGAGGACATGGACATCAACTGCGGCGGCATCATCGATGGCGAGCTGAGCATTGCCGAAGCCGGGCAGAAGATCTTCGACATTCTCATCGACATCGCCTCGGGCGAACCGTCGAAGAGCGAGCTGTACAACTACGGCGACAACGAGTTCGTACCGTGGCAGGTCGGCGCAGTGACCTGATCCTCCGCACGCGAGGCAAACAGAACGGCCGGGACGTCCCGGCCGTTTTCGTTTCCCACACCCGGGCTACGAAGAGCTGGGTATAACCGCACTCACCAGGCAGCAACGGACTGACTCCCCTCTCCCACTCGTGGAGAGGGGCTGGGGGAGAGGGCCGCCTACGCCTCGATCCGTTCCAGATAGGGCACGGCCTGAATGACGTTCTGCTCACGAAACTGCGCCAGGCGCTGCTTGACCTTGCGTTCGGCGATCACCAGGTGCTCTTCCATGCTCTGCGCCGCGAGGTCTGGGCGTCCGGCCTGCAGATTCTCGAAAATGCTCAGGTGCTCACGGAAGAACGGTTCCTCGTCGGGGAAGTAGCGTTTGTCGAGCAGGATGTGCTTGCCCGACAGCAGCAGCGAGTGGGTACGACGCAGGATCTGCAGCATCTGCCGGTTGGGGCACAGGCCCAGGGTCTCGATATGCAGGTCGCTTTCCAGATCGTCGAACTGGCGACTATCCATGTTCGGGTACAGCGCCATCGCCTGATGCAGACGGGAGATGTAGCCTTCCAGGCGTTCGGCTTCGAGAAACTCCGCAGCCCTGATCAACACGTATGGTTCCAGCCGCCGGCGCACTTCGTACAGCTCGCCGAGACGCTCCTCGTCCCACTGGCCAAGCTGCCAGCGCGAGCGCTCATCGCGCTCGACCAGCCCCATCAGCGACAGACGCGTCAGCACCTGGCTGGAGACCGTGCGGCTGATGCCGTAATGGCGCGACAGCTCCAGCTCATTGATGCGATAGGTGCCGAACAGCGACTGATGCAGCAGGTCGCGTTCGATGGTGTCGTACACCGCCTTCCAGCTCTCGGTCTTGCGCGGCGCCCGCGCATCGGCCTCGGCCAGCTGGAAATCGTCTGGGGCCAGCTTGCGCCGCAGCACCGGACCGGGTTTCCCGCCAACCAGATAACCACGGCCATCGAAGGTGCAGATCAATCCGGCCTGGTGCAGGTTGGCCAGGGCCTGGCGGACCGGTGAACGGCTGACACCAAACAGCTCCGCCAACGGTCCCTCGAGCAGCAGCGTGCCCGCTTTCAGACGTCCCTTCTTGATGCTCGCGGCGATGATTTCGAATAGCTGATCGTTGAGATGCTTTTTCATCGTTGTTGTTCGAATCACTCACCTTGTACAGCGCTGTGGGCAATACCGTCCGTTCACGGCGTTCCCCACTGAGCCAGTCCCTTTTAACTTTGCGTGCAATGTACCTTATCTTGAGAGTTGGAACACGACGAAAGCAGGTGAATTGTAAAGGCTTTGTAGGCAAGAGGGTGAATGCAACCATGTACAGCCCTGCAGCTGGCGGCGCTCCGCCATCTGCAAGGGTCTGCTGACGTGGTGAGGCAATCAGGCCGGAGCACTGGCCTGCATCGACGGCCGCTGCGCAAAGGCGCGATAAAAGTTGCTCAGGCCCGGATGCTCGGCGCGCCAGTCGAGATCGGCAAAGCGGAAATCAAGGTAGCCCAAGGCACAGGCTACGGCGATCTGCGCCAGGTCCAACGGCCCGCTCAGTTCCCCGACCTGGCGCTCCAGTTCCGCCAATGACCGCCATACCTTGCCCAGTTGGCCCTCGAGCCAGACGGACGATTGCTGCTCGGGCGTGCGCACCAGTTTCTCGTAGCGCGCCAGCAGCGCGGCGTCCAGCAGGCCATCGGCCAGCGCGGCCAGGCGCAGTACCGGCCAACGTGCGTCGCCGTCCGGCAACAGCCTGGCGCCGTCATGCAGGCTGTCGAGGTATTCGCAAATCACCCGACTGTCGTACAGCGCCTCGCCGCCGTCGGTGAGCAGCACCGGCAGCTTACCCAGAGGATTGAGCGCGTTGACGCGTTCGTTGAGGGTAGTCGGCAACACACTGGTGTCGACCAGTTCGATACGCTCCAGCAGACCGGTTTCCGCGGCCAGCACACGAACCTTGCGGGCGAAGGGTGAGGCAGCGGCATAGAAGAGTTGCATGCATGTGTTCCTGTGTCGTGTTGTGAGAGACCGGCCGACGACTTGGGCTGTGCCTACCTCAACCGGTGTAAATGTCCCATGGTCATCGGGAAAAGGATCAATACGGCGTCCGTGAGCCTGAAATCGCTGGACCCACTGGACCATAACCTTGAGCCGTTGCACTTCGGCTTCCGTGACCTGACGGTGGCGGTCGACCGCTTTCTCGAAGCACGCGGACTGTCCCGCGTGCACCATCGCATTCTGTATGTGATTGCCCGATGACAAACAAGGGGTATTCCACACATCTACGTCTGCAACCAAAGTCGCAACGACCAATCACCGCTGAACCTCGTGGATGCGGCACAATCGCCTATCGCCGGATAAGGACAGGCCGATGCTGATCGATGAAGAACTGACCCTGAAGAAGCTGGAGGTCTTTCTCGCCTTCATGCGCAGCGGCAACCTGGCGCGCGCGGCCAGCGAGTTGCAGACCAGCAACGTCAGCGTGCACCGCGCCATCCACTCGCTGGAAAGCGCGCTGCGCTGTCCGCTGTTCAAGCACGAAGGACGCAACCTGATTCCGCTGGAAAGCGCCTACGTGCTGGAAGAAAAAGCGCAGAAGCTGATTCACGACACCCAGGAGATGGTGCGTCTGACCCGTGAGGCGGCGGGCTTCGGCGCCGAGCGCTTCAAGCTCGGCGCGCTCTACTCGCTGACGGTCAAGACCGTGCCGCAACTGATCATGGGCCTGAAGCTGCGGCGCAGTGAGCTGAATATCGACCTGGTGCTCGGCTCCAATGTCGACCTGCTGTACAAGCTGAAGAACATGGAGCTGGACGCGATCCTGATCGCCCTCGACGACAGCGTCAGCGACCCGGACTGCGAGCAGCTGGCGCTGTTTTCCGACGATATCTTCCTCGCCGCGCCGAACGACTCGCCGTTCGCCGAAAAGGCCGAAGTGGACCTGGCCGATCTGCGCAACGACACCTTCATCACCCTGACCCAGGGCTATGCCACCTTTCGCGACGGCGAGCGGGTGTTCCGGCAGGCGGGTTTCGAACCCAAGGTGGCGATGCAGGTAAAGGACATCTTCACCCTGCTCAGCATGGTCAGCTCCGGTGTCGGCTACGCGCTGCTGCCGGGGCGCGTGGCGGCGGTGTACGAGAACCGCGTGAAGCTGATTCCGCTGCAGGCCAGGTACCACCTGCAGCAGCATATCGGCGTGGTCTTTCTCAAGGCCAAGGAGCGCGACCCCAACCTGCTGGCGCTGCTCGCCGAATGCCGCATGTACAGCCGTCAGGCATAGGGTCAGATGCCGCCGCTGAAGCGCATCCCGCAGGTCAGCGCTTTCACGGAATGAAAAAGCCCGCCATGACGGCGGGCGAAGGTTCAGCCTAGAAGGCCTCGCATCAGAAAGTACAGCAGCGACGGGCCGAGCAAGCAGCCCAGCGCGGTGTAGAAGGCGGCTGTCAGGCAGCCGTAGGGCACCAGTTTGGGATCGGTCGCCGCCAGGCCACCGGCCACGCCGCTGGAGGTACCCATCAGACCACCGAAGATCACCGCGCTGCGCGGGTTGTCCAGGCCGATATAGGGCGCGACGAAGGGCGTGGCCACCATCACCAGGATCGCCTTGATCAGGCCTGCAGCGATGGACAGTGCCATCACATCCGAGCTGGCCCCCAGCGCCGCGCCGGTCACCGGGCCGACGATGTAGGTCACCGCGCCCGCGCCGATGGTGGTCAGACTGACCACATCGGTGTAGCCAAAGGCCATGGCCACCGCCACGCCTGCGATGAAGGACGTGCCGACACCGACAAACAGCGCCAGCACCCCGGCGAAGCCGGCGTGCTTGAGTTCCTCGACACTCACCCCGAAACCGGTGGCGACAATGGCGAAATCGCGCAGCATGGCGCCGCCGAGCAGGCCGATGCCGGCGAACAGCGGGATGTCCACCAGCCCCTTCTGCCCGCCGGTGTAGACGCCACCGATATACGACAGCAGCAGCCCGAGCAGGATGGCGATGGCCGAGCCGTGCAGGCGGCCCCTGGTGAACCTGTCGGAGATCCAGTACGACACCCACATGGTGATGCCGATGATGGCGAAGCCACTGAGCATCCCGTAGCTGGAGAGGACTTTCATCAAGGATTCGTACATGGCAGTCACCGCGGCGCTTTGGTCATGGAGGGAACAGCTTCGTTATCGGGCTTCTTTTGTCCGATACGACTCAGGGCAGGTACCAGCGCGAATCCGATGACGACTGCGGCAGTACCGGCGAGTATCGCCATCGGGCCGCCGCTGAGGGCACCGTAGACGTTCTGCTGGGCGGCCATGGCAACCACGATGGGAATGTAGATGGCGCTCCAGAACTCCACGCCCTGTTCCGACTTGCCGGTGAACAGGCCACGCTTGCTCAGGTAGCTGCCCAGGAGGATCAGCAGCAGCATGGCGATACCGACACCGCCGACGTTGGCGGGTACACCGATGAGTTTGCCCAGCAGCTCTCCGATGAAGATGCCTACCAGGGTGCAGAACGCCAGAAAGGCGACACCGTAGATGATCATTGTTGTTGTCCTCGTCTTACGTATCGAAGTTGTTGTTCTTGTGCTTCGGTAAACGCTACGGCTCAGCGGTCGCGGCTTACCTCCTGACGCAACATGGCGTCGAGTGTATCCAGCCGCGCGCCGTTGAAGGCGACGGCCTGACCAGGTTCGAACACGCGGCGGGCGAGGCCGGTCAGCACGCTGCCTGGAGGCAGTTCCAGGTGCAGGCGCACGCCGCGCTCATAGGCGGTAACCAGGGTGGCCTGCCAGTCGACGACGCGGCTCATATTGAAGGCCAGGTCGTCGCGCAGGGCATCGGGGTCACGGATCGGCCGCGCCGAGCTGCTGCTCAGGTAGCGAACCTGCGGAGTGCGTAGTTCGATGCCTGCGAAGGCCGACGCCAGCTCGCGGGCAGGCGCATCGAGCAGTTCGCAGTGCGACGGCACGCTCATGGCCAGGCGCCTGGCGCAGCCGGCACCCAGCGCGCGGGCGCGCTCGGCCACCTGCGCCATGGCCGCATCGCTACCGGCGATCACCAGCTGGGTTTCGGCATTGATATTGGCCAGGTAAACCGGCCCTTCGGCTTCGGCCAGCAGACGCTCGACGCTGGTCTGGTCGAGACCGAGGATGGCGGTCATGCCGTAACCGCCCGGATAGGCGCGCTGCATCAGCTCGCCGCGCAGAGCCACCAGGCGCACGGCGTCGGCGAGATCCAGCGCCTCGGCCACCACCGCAGCGGCATAGGCGCCGATGGACAGCCCGGCGACATAGTCAGGACGATGACCGCGCTCCAGCAGCAGTCGGGCGGCCGCCACGCCGGCGATCAGCAGGCAGAGCTGCACGGCGCGGGTACTCTGCAGCGCTTCAGTCGAGTCCAGCAGGCGCACGTCCTCATCCAGGGCGATGCAAGCCTGCTCGATACAGGCCTGTACCACGGGCGCTTCCGGCAACCCGTGCAACATGCCGGGCTGCTGCGCGCCCTGGCCGGGGAAGGCCCAGAGCGTGCTCATGCCGCCACCTGCCGCACTTGCCAGGGGTCGCTGACCAGCAGCGGGCCATCCTGGGTTTTCAGCAGAACACGTGGCGCCTCGCCAGCCCATTCGCGCAGCGCCACGGCGCCTTGCGGGGTTTCCAGCTGCAGGTCGACACGGCCCGGCGCCTCATCCAGCACGGCACACAGCACGCGCGCCCAATCGCGGGGCAACTGCTGCGGGGCACGTAGCGACAGATCGAGATCGCTGTCCGGGTGCGCGGCGCTGATGCCGCTGGCCAACTCGAACCCGAGACTGCCGGTTATGCCCCAGCTCAGACCAAGATCGTCGAGACGCGGCGCCAGCTGGCTCAGGGCCCGCAGCGCCGGCCAGTGTGGCTGGGCGTGGTTGCGCCAGCGTCCTGCCCTGGCCACAGCCTGCGGACTGACCAGACGACTGATTTCGCTGATGCGCATCCAGGTGGCGTAGCGCTGTTCACGCGCGCCGCCGCGGACACCGACCGCGACCCAACCGGGCTCGGCCGGAGCACGTCGCACCACAACCGGCACATGCCCGCCCAGGGCGGCGCGAGCCCAGGCCGGCGCCTCCTGTGGCAGGTGCTCGGGGCGCAGGCCCCAGAGCAGGTCATGTGGTCGTGGTGAGTACATGGTCGGCTCCTACCACTGTGCGCGCAGCAATTCGCGCACCTGTGTGGAAGCCGCGCGATTGGTGGCGCCCAAACGTCCCCGCAGATCACGCGGGCCAGAGGCGATATCGGCCAGGGCTCGGCCCAGGGCGCCCTGCACGCGGGCCAGGTCGGCGGCCGTCGGCTGCGTCACCTGCTCCACGTCGAGCACCTCCGACAACAGGCCGAGCGAGGCGTAGCTGTCCAGGTCGTAGGCCATCGGCGGCACGCTGGCGGCCAGCGTCTCCAGCTCGTCGACGCTGCGCAGGGTGATGCGCGCAGCGGCGGCCTTGCCCATGGCATGCACCATCACCCCGGCGTCACGCAGGGCGATCAGGCGGTTGGCCTGGTAGCCGTGGGCGAGGAAGGCGCCGGACATGGCCTTGCCCACCAGCAAACCGATCACCGCATGGCCGGCCAGACGGGCACGGGCATAGGCGTCCACCGCGCCGGCCAGCGCCTGATGAATGCCGTAGGCTTCCTCGCGGCGGCCATAGGCCTGGCTCGGCACGTCGACGATGGCGATCAGCGCCCGCTTGTGCGGGTTGTCGCGATCCGCCTCGATGGCTTCATCTACCGCCTGGGCCAGGCCCCAACCTTCGAGCAGACCGACCTCGCCATTGCGGGCGCGTGGGAAGGGATTGTCGGCATCGGCGATCACCGCCAGATAGCGCACCGCCTGGCCGGCTAGTTCGCCGTCGGCCACCCGCAGCGAGGCAGGCAAACCCTGCAGCGGCCGGTCAGCGCCGGCCAGGGCCTGGAACCAGTGCAGGCCGCGTTGTTCCTGTGCGTTGGTCATGTTCATGCTCCCTGGTAGGCGCTGCGCACTGCAGCGGCATCGGCCTGGACCGAGGTATCGACGTCACGCAGACGCTGCAGGAACCAGGCGTGGCGACGGCTGCGTTCCAGCGCCGGCCTGCCCTTGGCGAACAGGCCATGCAGCTCGCTGCGAATGGCCTCGACGTCATCGGCCACGTAGCCGTCGACCAGGCCGCTGGCGTGGCGCTGCTCGCCGCCGGTCAGGCTCCAGATGAAGGGGCGGTCGCGCGAGTCATATTCATCGATCCCGGCTTCCTGCTCGATCACCTGCGGGCCGTTGAGCCCCAGGCGCGCCTCGCGGGTCACCAGCAGGTAGCTGCACAACCCGGCGGCGATGGACATGCCACCGAAGCAGCCGACCGGCCCGGCGACCAGGCCGATCACCGGCTGGTACTGGCGCAGCTCGACGATGGCCGCCTGGATCTCGGCAATGGCCGCCAGGCCCAGGTTGGCTTCCTGCAGGCGCACGCCGCCGGTTTCCAGCAGCAGCACGGCGCGGGTCGGCGTGCCGTTACGGTTGTCTTCGGCGGCCAGCTCCAGGCTGCCTGCGATCTTCGCCCCGCCCACTTCACCCAGGCTGCCGCCCTGGAAGGCGCCCTCGATGGCGATCACCACGGCTGGCTGGCCGTCGATCAGCCCCTTGGCCACCACCACGCCGTCATCGGCCTGGGGCACGATGCCCTGCCTGGGCAGCCAGGGCGAAATCAGCCGGGCGAAGGGGTCGAGCAGCTCGCGGAAGCTGCCGGCATCGAGCAGTGCGCGGGCCCGCTCGCGGGCACCGAGTTCGGTGAAGCTGCGCTGCGCCAGCAGGCGCTGGATGTTCTGCTCAGCCATGGTTCAGTTCCTCCAGGCCCTGTTCCAGGCGCAGGCGCACCACACCGGGTGTAGCGCCGAAATCATGAATGGCAATGTTCAGGGCGGGCAGCTGCTGCTGCTCGCGGAACATGCGCTCGAACAGCATCTGCCAGCGCGGCGCGCTGCCGTTGACCGAGGTGACCACCTCGATTGCCAGGGTGCCGGCCTGACCGGGTTCGAGCAGCACTTCCAGGTCGCCGGAGCCGACGCAGCCGACCAGCGCTCGGCCCTTGGCCGGTTGCCCGGCGGGGAATTGAAAAGACAGGGTTTCCATTTCACAGACTCCCAAGCTGCGCCGGCAGGCCACGCTGCAGGCGATCAAGGAACAGGGTGGCGGCGAGCAGATCGGCAGCGCCGCCAGGCGAGGCGCGTAGGCGCAGCATGTCGCGCTCCAGATCGCGCAGGCGGCGGCGACCGTCGAGGCTGGCGCAACCGCCAGCGGTGAGCACCGCACGGGCACCGCTCTGCATGCGGGTCAGCCCGGCGATGCCGGCGCGGTAAAGCACGCAGGTATCGGCCAGCCGGGTCATGATCGCCAGCAGCGCGTCCAGGCGGGCGTTCTGTTCCCCTGCCCAGGCAGCGCGGCTGCGCGCCAGTTGCGGCAGCGCCTGCTGGATTACCGCGGGGAAACCCAGTTGCGCTTCCTCGCGGGCACCATGCACGCCGTACAGACGGCAGACCTGAGCGCCATGGCTGTCGCCGGTGGCCGGTGCAGCGCGATCGTTGAGCAGGGCCAGGCGCGCGGCGCGCAGGGCGACCTGGGCTGGAGCCAGCTCGCCGATCTCCAGTGCGGCAGCCGCGCTGAGCAGCCCCAGTGCCCAGATGGCGCCACGATGGGTGTTGACGCCACCGGTGACGCGCAGCATTTCCTGCTCGCCTTCGCGGCCGATGCGGCCCACCTCTTCACGCAGCTGCAGATCAATCTCGCCACGCTGCTGGGCGGCTTCGGCCATGGCCTTGAAGCTCGGCCACAGGGCCAGCGCCGAGGCGTGCATCAAACCCAGGTGCAGATCGGTGTGCGCGCCGCTGCCGCGCCGGTCGACCAGGCCCGGCTTGGGCGACAGGTCGGCTTCGTCGATCAACGCCTCCACCGCCAGGTCGGCCAGCCAATCGCTCAGCGAGAGCTGGGGCTGAATTGCAGTCAGTGCATTCATCACCAGCTCCTGAACTTGGCAGGCGGGTTGTACAGGCCGCCCGACCACTCGACCAGTTCGGCGATGCTCTTGGCCGCGAGCAGTTCGCGGCTGGCATCGGTGCGACGGATGCCCAGGTCTTCGGGCAGGGCGATCAGCCCTTCGCGGCGCATGCGCGCGGTTTCCTTCGGATCGTGGCGCAGACCGATGGCGGTGACGCCGGCCACCGCGGCGATCATCGCCTGGCGTTCTTCCAGGGAGCGCGCCTTGTACAGGTAGGCGATGCCTTCCTCGGTGAGCAGGTGGGTGACGTCGTCGCCGTAGATCATGATCGGCGCCAGCGGCATGCCGGCCTTCTTCGCCACGTCGACGGCATCCAGACGCTCGACGAAAGTCGGTTTGCCGCCCTCCTGGAAGGTCTCGACCATCTGTACCACCAGCTTCTTGCCGCGCTCGAGCATCGTCACCGGGCCTTCGCCGCCGGGCGTCGCCATGTCCAGCCAGGCCGGCGTGCTGTGGCGACGACCGCGCGGGTCGTGACCCATGTTCGGCGCACCGCCGAAGCCGGCCAGGCGCCCACGGGTCACGGTGGAGGAATGGCCATCACCATCGACCTGCAGCGTGGCACCGATGAACAGATCGACCGCGTACTGCCCGGCCAGCTGGCACATCAGGCGGTTGGAGCGCATCGAGCCGTCGCGGCCGGTGAAGAACACGTCCGGACGCTGAGCGATATAGCCTTCCATGCCCAGCTCGGTGCCAAAGCAATGCACGCTTTCCACCCAGCCGGTTTCGATGGCCGGGATCAGCGTCGGGTGCGGGTTGAGCGTCCAGTTGCGGCAGATCTTGCCCTTCAGGCCCAGCGACTCGCCGTAGGTCGGCAGGATCAGCTCGATGGCGGCAGTGTTGAAGCCGATGCCGTGGTTAAGCGACTGCACATTATGTTTTTCGTAGATGCCGCGGATCGCCATCATCGCCATCAACACGTGCACCGGCTTGATATGACGCGGGTCGCGGGTGAACAGCGGCTCGATGTAGAAGGGCTTGTCGGCGACCACCACGAAGTCGACCCAGGAGGCGGGGATGTCCACGCGCGGCAGTTCGTCGACGATCTCGTTGACCTGGAAGATCACGATGCCGTCGGAAAACGCGGTGGGCTCGACCAGCGCCGGGGTGTCCTCGGTGCTCGGGCCGGTGTAGATGTTGCCGTGGCGGTCGGCCTGAAAGCCGGCGACCAGCGCGACGTTGGGGATCAGGTCCACCAGCAGGCGCGAGTAGAGTTCGATGTAGGTATGGATGGCGCCGACTTCCAGCAGGCCGTCTTCCAGCAGCTGGCCGATGCGCAGGCTCTGCGGCCCGGCGAAGGAGAAGTCGAGCTTGCGCGCAATGCCGCGTTCGAACAGATCGAGGTGCTCGGCGCGGCTGACGCTGGGCATGATCATGTGCAGATCGTGCAGGCGGCCGGGGTCGGCCTGGGCCAGCGAGCGGGAAAGGAAATCCGCCTGCTTCTGGTTGTTGCCTTCGAGCACCACACGGTCGCCGGGAGCGATCAGCGCTTCGAGGGCGGCCACGATCCTGTCGCTGGGCAGCACCACGCCATCGGCGAGGTGACGCACCTGATCGAGTCGCCGCGCTTTTTCCGCGCGACGGCGCGACCACTGCGGCGGTGGGGATATTGTTGTTGTCATTGAAGACTCCACGAGTTCCGCTGTCGTGGAGGCACCTTAGGAGCGTGACCGCCAGGTCATCAATCAAGCTGGCCGCGCAATCGTTACGCTCAGGTTAACGATTGCTCAAATGTGGGCGTCAGCAGCGCCATCCAGGGTCGAGTGCACAGGCATCTTGGCTACCTCCAGCCGGTCACGACCGCGTTGCTTGGCCTGGTAGAGCAGCTTGTCGACGCTGTTGAGGAAATCCAGCGCACGGTCTTGGGGGCCGGGTACGATGGTGCCGACACCGAGGCTGATGGTGAGCATGGACGACACCGACGAGCGCTCATGGGGAATGCGCTGCTGGCGCACCTGCTGGCGGCAGCGCTCGGCGATGTGGCGGGCGGCGGCCTCGTCGGTATCCGGCAGCACCAGCACGAATTCCTCGCCGCCGAAGCGGCCGATGAAATCCCGGGGCCGGCTGGCCGCGCGGCTCAGCGCCTGGCCGACACTCTTCAGGCAATCGTCGCCCTGGATATGGCCATAGTGGTCGTTGAACTGCTTGAAGTGATCGATATCCAGCAGGATCAGCGACAGCGGCTGCTGGGTGCGCTGGGCATTGGCCCATTCGCTGGCCAGCACCGTGTCGAACATGCGCCGGTTGGCGACGCCGGTGAGACCGTCCTTGTAGGAGTATTCCTCCAGCTGCTTCTGCAGGGTCAGCAGCTGTTCCTCAGTCTTCTTGCGCTCGCTGATGTCGAACATGAAGCCGATCAGCGAATCCACCTCGCCGTTGTCGTCGCGCACCACGTGCACCACGTCGCGAATCCACACGTAGTCGCCAGCGGCGGTCAGCGCACGGTAGTCAGCCTCATGATCGACGCCGTTCTGCGATTGCGCGACGCAGAATTGCACCACCTTCTCGCGGTCGTCCGGGTGCATGCGTGTCGCCCAGTCTTCGGCGCTGACCCAGCTGGCCTGCGACCAGCCCAGCAGCGTCTCGATCTGCGGGCCGATGTAGGCGAAGGTCATGGTCTTCCAGTCGATCTTCCAGGGGATCGCCCGGGTGGACTCCAGAAGAGTCTTGTAAACCGCCTGATCAGTTGCTTCGCTCATGCCTGCCACCTCTGCCCGCGTTGCGCTTCGTTATAGCGCAAAAAGCGGGCGGCCGAAGTGGCGATCCGGCGAACGACTGTCAGGCCTCTTTGGCCTGCAGACCTGCGTACAGGCGGGTCAGCTCGTTGAGCTGGCGGAACAGCGAGTCGGTGCTGACGGTGATCACGGTCGGCACGAAGTCCTGCGCAGCGTGCAGGTCGATACCCTTGAGGGTGAACCCCCAGTGGGCACGCGCGCGACGCTGCGCATTGGCGATTTCCTCGTTCGGCGTGCCGCGGGCTTCCAGTTCCTTGAGGATGATTTCGAAATCGCTCACCGCCTTGTCCAGCTTGGCGTCCAGATCCGGGGCCTGCACTTGCCAGGACTTGGCCATGTAGAGCATGGCGATGCGCTGGGTCTGCACGCGGGCCCAGCCGGTGCGGTGCACGGAGGCGCCCATGGCACCCAGGTGCTTGCCCATCAGGTCGCTGACGTTCTGCGTCTGTTGCAGCAGCTCCTCGCTGGTGGCCAGTACTGCCGCGGCCTTGGCGTGATCCGGCTTGGCTTCGATCTGCTGGCGATGGGCAGCCCAGGTGGCATCGACCTTGGCCAGCGCAGCCTTGATCTCGGCAGTCGGCGCGTAGCCGGTCAGCGCCTTCTGGCTGGCGTCGAAACGATCAACGGTTTCCTTGAGCTGACGCTGGGCCATGTCGACACGCACATCGGCGCCCAGCATCAGGTAGTTCTTGACCATGCGCTGGGTCAGCGAGCGTTGCAGGCCGGCCATGTTCATGGCTTCGGAATCGCTCAACTGCGCAAGGCTGGGCATGCTCACCAGGGCGGTGCAGGCAAGCAGAATGACGGACAGGTACTTCTTCAACACGTCGGTACTCCAATTCGAGGACAAGGCAATGCACCGCAGGCGAAGGCCGGCGGTGTAGGGGGAACCCTTTGGGGCGGGGTTTTTTATTGGAATGCGGGAGGCAGTTTCGGTGGGCGACTGGCCCAGATGCTGCGGAAAAAGGGCGCGATGATAGCCAGCAAAGGGCCATCATTCTGTGCAGTCAGTCATGAAGCGGACGACTGGTCGTCATCTTTTGCCGCGTTCGAATAAAAAAGCCGCCAGTCGCCATGAAGCAGGGGGAGGCGACTGACGGCTGAGGAGCCTGGTTAACGTGCTCAGGACAACAGACTGACCACCGTGGATCGGCTGATATTGGCCTGAGCGACGACGGTCTGGGTCACCGCGGCATAGCTGCTGGGGCTACGGCGCATGAGGTTGAAGACTTCGCTGGCGAATTCACGCGCCCACTCGCGCTCGTTCTGCTCGGCATGACGGGCGAGGAATTCGCGAATTTCCTCCTGACGATGGCTGAGCTGCTCGCGCAACGAGCCGATCTTTTCCAGCGCCGCCACCACCTCGTCCAGCGCCCGGCGCAACTCGCGGGCACCATCCAGGCGAGCGGCGTCGGGCAGGCTGAGCAACCGTTCTTCCTGGCTGACGACCGGCGCCGGGGCCTTGGCTGCCAGCTTGCCATCGCCCTGCACGCGCAGCTCGCCCTTGATCTGCTGCCACTCGCTTTCGCGAGCACTGAATTTCAGCGCGCCGCCATTATCGACTTCGGCGCGAATACCGGCCGGGCCGAGCCCGACGTTGAAGCGGCGCAGGATCTGCTGCTCGCTCAGCCCCTCGTCGAGCACCACCGCCAGCGGTTCGGCCAGCTTGCGCCCGGCGCTGAACAACAGGGTTTCCTTGCCGGCCTGCTGCACGCTGGTAATCGAATCCAGGCCCTGCAGGCTGAAGCGGCTACGCACCGGTTCATTGAGGCGCAGCTTGAAGCTGGCGTCCAGCGCCTCGCCAGACCGCTGACCACGCTCGGCGAGCAGCTTGTTCACCTGTTCCAGCTCGCGCTTGAGCCCTTCACGCTCGCCGATCTGAGCGTTGCTCAGCTCACGACTGAGGCTGAGCTTGAGCTGGCCGAGACGCGCGGCCAGTTCACCCAGGTAGCTTTCGGCCGCCTGCATCGAGGTCAACTGCTGATTGAGCTGCAGGTTGAAGGTGGCACTCTTGCCGCGCGGTTGCGGTGCCTGCTCGGCAGCGGGTGCCTGCTTGCGCTGGCGCTGTACCGCCTGCTCGCCCTGCACCGGGCGCCGCGCCTGTGGATCAAGCGCAGTGACGACGGGCAGCTGGGTATCGACCTTGATCACCAGTGTCTCTCCTTACAGCAGACTGAACAGCGACATCTGGTTGATCTTCAGGTAGGTCTTCTGCGTCGCACCCAGGGCCAGCTGGTAGTTGTTCAGATCGATGGTCGCCCCGGCGTAGTCGAGCTGCGACAGCTCGCCCTCGATCTTCTGGTTGACCAGCGACACGTCCTCGTTGCTTTCGTTGAGCAGAGTCAGGGCATTCTGCCGGCCGCCAAGCTCGGTGATGGTGCCCAGAACGCGACCGTGGGTTTCGTCCAGCGTGTCGATGGTTGCGATGATCTGCTGGCGCACGGCCGGATCGGTGGCATCCAGCGCCGGGTCCCGGAGGGTGTTGATCAGGCTGCGCAGCTCGTTGAGCATGCTCACGCCCGCGCCATAGACGCTCGCCGCGGTAACGTTCTCGTCGACCAGCACACCATTGGCCACGGCGGCCTGACGGTGCTTGTCGTTGCCGGTCAGGCTGTAGGTCTGGGTCGCGGCGTCGAAGCTCAGCGCCGGGGTGTCGCTGAGGGTACCGGAGAACAGGTAGCGGCCTTCTTCGTCGCGCACATTGGCGAAGCTGAAGATAGTGTCTTCGATGATCGACAGCTCGCCGGCCATGGCGGACAGGTCTTCGCTGGTGTTGGAGCCGTTGGCCGCCCACAGCAGCAGATCGCGCACGTTGAGCATGGCGTCGGAGGTGGACTTGAGGTTGGCCTCCTGGGTCGACAGGCTGCCCGAGACGTTGCCGATGTTCTTGCGGAACTGCTCCAGGCTCGCCTCTTCACGCTGCACGCGCAGCACCCGGACACTGGCGATGGGGTCGTCGGACGGCAGCAGGATGCGCTTGCCGGTGGCCATCTGCTGCATCAGCTTGCCCAGTTCGGCGGAACTGCCGTTCATCGAGTTGTGCATCATCGAGGTGATCTGCGAGTTGGTGATGCGCATCATGGCGAAATCTCTCTGGAAGGCGCGTCAGAACGCGGCAAGCATGTCGTCGAACAGCTGGTTGGCAGTGGTGATCACCTTCATGTTGGCCTGATAGGCCTGCTGATAGGTCATCAGGTTGACCGCTTCCTCGTCCAGACTCACGGCACTGACGCTGTCGCGTTGCGACTGGGCCTGCTGGGTCACGGTGGTGGCGGACTTGAGGTCGGCCTGATTCTGCCGGCTGTTGCTGGCGACCTGGCCGAGCAGGCCGGCGTAGGCGTCGTTGAGCGTGACCTGGCTGCCGTTCAGGGTGATGGTCTGGTTCTTCAGGGCGAGCAGGCCCAGCAGCGTTTCGTTGTTACCGGTTTCGCCTGCAGCAGAGGACAGTGCCAGTTGCTCGGCTGCCAGCGGCTCGACACTCAACAGCGCGCTGGTGCTGGCAGGGTCGTAGGCGAACAGCGGTTGACCCGGGTTGCCGTTGAGGTCGAAACCGGTGACGAGCACGTCATTGACCATCTGCGCCAGCTGGCTGGCCATGTCGTGCAGGGCCGCCAGGTTCGGCCGCAGGCTGCCGTACTCGACATCGTGGAGACCACCGAAGGCGCCACCGAAGCCATCCTGACGCAGCGGGAAGCTGGTACCGGCGAAGGCCAGGCCGACTTCCTGCTCGCCAGTCGCGGTCATCGCCACCTTGAGCTGACCGGCAGTCGGGCCGGCGACCAGCGGCTGGCCGTTGGCCAGGGCGACGCTGACCGCGCCATCCGCCGTTTCGTTGATGCGCAGCCTGGCGAACTGGCTGAGCTGACCGATCAGGCTCTCGCGATGATCGCGCAGCGCGGTGCTGTCACCCTTGACCGACTCGGTCTCGACGATCTTCTTGTTCAGCAGCGCGATGTTCTCGGTCAGGCCGTTGATTTCGGTGGCCATGGCCGTGCGCTGCTCCTGCAGTGCCTTGATCTGCGCATCGATGTTGCTGCTCAGACCGTTGAAGCGCTGTGCCAGGTTGCCGGCCTCACTGATGATCTGCTGGCGAAGGGCAATGGAGCCAGGCGTGGCGCTGGCTTCGCTGAGCGCAGCGAAGAACTGGTCGAGGCCGGCACTGATGCTCGAACCGTCGCCGGCCATCAGCGCCTCCAGCGCAGTCAGATACTGCTGCGAAGCGCTGTAGAAATTCTGCTCGGTGGTCGCACGCCACAGTTGCTGGTTGTGGAATTCGTTGGTCATGCGGCGGATGCTGATCACCTCGACACCGCCGCCGACACTCAGACCGCCCTGCCCGCCCAGTGACCCGGTAATGGTCTGCAGGCGGCTGAAACCCGGCGTATTGACGTTGGCGATGTTCTGCCCGGTGCTGGCCAGGGCGACCTGGCTGGCCCGCACGCCGCTGTAGGCGATCTGGTTGAGGATGCTCACGAATTAGGACTCCTGACGCTCGAAGCGCATCGGCTGAGCGAAAGCCGCCAGACGCGGCGCACGGGCATCGTCGGCAGCGAACTGGGCTGTTACTGAGGACAGGGCGACGGAATCGTCGGCAGACTTAAATTCGTCACGCACCAACGCCTGCTTGCCGGCAACGGCGCCGAGCAACAGACCGCTGTCGGCACTCAGGGCGCTGGCGAGCTGCTGACGGGTCTGCGCGCTGAGCGGGCTGCTGGCCTGGGCATCGTTCTTGACCGGCATCTCGGTCTTGGCCAGGTCGCCGAGAATCCTGCGCGTGTAGTCGCGGGTTTCCTGGAAGGGGATGCGCTCGATCCAGGCGCCGGTGGCGATCTCGCCACTGCGCGGATCGCCGTTGACCTTCAGCCACTCGTCGACGCGGCCGGGACCGGCGTTGTACGCCGCCAGTGCCAGGGCCTGGTGGCCGTCGTAACGCTGCAGCATCTTGTCCAGATAGGCGCTGCCCAGACGCTTGTTGTACGCCGCGTCCGTGGTCAGGCGGGTCTCGCTGAAAGGCAGGCCAAGCTCGGCGGCCATTTCCCGCGCGGTTTCCGGCATCAGCTGCATCAGGCCGCGGGCACCCTTGGGCGATACCGCGTCGACGCGGCCGGCCGACTCCTGCTGGATGACGCGATCGACCAGAGCGACAAAGCCCGCCGAGCCCTTGTCCCAGACCTTGCCGAGGCTGTCGACACCACGCTGCCAGGTGCTGCGCAGCGGCTCCAGCAGGCTGCTGGAGGAACGCTGCGGCAGTTCCGCCGAGCGCGCAGCGGCGGTGGCCGCGTCCATGTCCACCACGCTGTCGCCAGCACCGGACAGCTGCTTGACCAGCATGTCGGCGATACCGGTCTGCTTGCGCCCGGCCAGGGTCTCGGCCAGCACTTCGTCGTAGAAGTCGCGCATGGTGTCCATCTCGCGGCTGCGCATCGGGTTGCCTTCGGCGAGCACGTCGCTGGCCTTGCGCATCTGCTTGAGGATCTGCTGCAGGAACAAGGCCTCGAACTGCTCGGCCGCAGCCTGCAGCTGCTGCTCGCGGGCGGTGCCGATGCCGTCGGCGCTACCGCGGTGGCTGTTCATGTGTTGGGCGAGGGAAACGATGCTCATGGCTCAGATCACGATCAGTTCGGCATTGAGGGCACCGGCCTGCTCCAGCGCCTGGAGGATGCTCATGACATCGTCCGGGGTGGCGCCGAGGCTGTTCACGGTGTTGATGATGCTGTCCAGGCTGGCACCGTCGGGCCACTTGAACATGGCGTTCTTGTCCTGGCTTACGGCCACGTCGGAGCGCGGCACCACGGCGGTCTGGCCACCGGAGAAGGCGTTGGGCTGGCTGACCTGCGGGTTCTCGCTGATGGTCACGGTCAGGGTGCCGTGAGCCACGGCCGCGGCCTTGACGCGCACGCCCTGGCCAACCACCACGGTGCCGGTACGGCTGTTGAACACCACGCGCGGACGCTCGCGGCCTTCCTCGACCTCCAGACCTTCGAGCAGGGCCATGAAGCCGATGCGCTGGGTGCTGGTGATTGGCGCGCGAATGGCGATCTTGGTCGAGTTCAGCGCGCTGGCGGTGCCGCTGCCGAAACGGCCGTTGACCGCCTCGACTACCCGTGCAGCGGTCTGGAAGCTCGGCTGACGCAGGTTGAGCATGACTTCGTCGCGGGTGCTGAAATCGCTGGAAATCAGCCGCTCGACGGTGGCGCCGTTGGGCACGCGGCCGCTGTTGGCGGAGTTGATCGCCACGCTGGAACCGCTCTGCCCGGAAGCATTGAGGCCGCCGACGACGATGGCGCCCTGGGCCAGGGCATAGGTTTCGCCGTCGACGCCCTGCAGCGGGGTCATCAGCAGCTGGCCGCCGCGCAGGCTCTTGGCATCGCCCAGCGACGCGACCGTGACATCGACGGTCTGCCCAGGACTGTAGGATGGCGGAATCTCTGCAGTCACGGTGACCGCCGCGACGTTCTTCAGCTTGGGATCGACGTTCGGCGGCAGGTTGATGCCGAACTGCTTGATCATGTTGGCCACCGACTGGCTGGTGAACTTCACCTGGTTCTTGTCGCCGGTACCGTCGAGGCCGACCACCAGGCCGTAGCCGATCAGCTGGTTGCCGCGGATGCCCTCGATATCCACCAGGTCCATCAGCGGCACGGCCTTGGCCGATAGCGGCCAGGCCAGGAACAGGGCGACGATTGAACGTTTGAGCATGACCGGCCTCAGAGCGGGAACAGCGGGGAAGTGAAGAAACGCGTCAGCCAGCCTGCCGAGTTGCTGTCATTGAGCACGCCGCGGCCGGCGTAGGAGATGCGCGCGTTGGCCACGTTCTGCGAGGACACCTGATTGGCGCGGTTGATGTCGTCCATGCGCACCAGGCCGACCAGACGGATGTATTCGTCGCCCTGGTTCAGGCGCAAGGCTTTCTCGCCCTTGATCAGCAGGGTGCCGTTGGGCAGCACCCGATGCACGGTGACCGCGATGGAGCCGCGCAGGGTGTTCTGCTGCGAGCTGCGCGCCGAGCCATTGAAGTCGCGCTCGGCCTCGGCGGAGCTTTGCAGACGGTCGTAGCTCTTGTTCAGCACGGTGGGAATGCCGACGGAAACGCCCGAGCTCTTGCCGAAGCTGGTGCCCGCGCTCTTGCTCGACTGGGTGGACTCGTCGAGCACCACGGTGAGGATGTCACCGACCCGTACTGCACGCTTGTCGCCGGTCAGCGAGCCGCTGTAGCCGCTGCGGAACAGCCCGCCACCGGTGGTCGGCGGCACGCTGTAGTCCAGCTCCAGCGGCTCGTAGTGGCTGGAGTCCTCGTCGGGCAGCATCTCGTTGAAGCTGGCGCAGCCGCCGAGGGCCAGAAGCAGTACGAGCGGAAGCAGGCGGGTCATGGCGATCACACGGTCTGGTTGAGGAACTGCTGCATGCCCGACGCGGCGTCGAGCACCTTGGCGTTGGCCTCGTAGGCGCGCTGGATGGAGATCATCGCCACCATCGCCTCGACCACCTGCACGTTGGAGCCTTCCAGCACGCCCTGCTTGAGGCTGCCCAGACCTTCCTCGCCCGGCACGCCTTCGACCGGCTCGCCGCTGGCCACGGTTTCGCGGTAGAGGTTGCCGCCGAGCGCCTCGAGACCGCCCGGGTTGGTGAAGTTGACCAGGGTGATCTGGCCCAGCTCGGTCGGCATGCTGTCGCCGGCCAGCACCGCGGTGACGATGCCGTCGCTGCCCACGGTGAAACGGCTGCTGCCGGCCGGCACTTCGATCGCCGGAGTCAGCGGCAGCCCCTGGGAGTTGACGATCATGCCTTCGGCATTGAGCTGCAGCTGACCGTTCTCGGTGTAGTAGATATCGCCATTGGGCGCTTCCACCTGGAAGAAGCCGGCGCCGACGATGGCCAGATCCATCGGCTGGCCAGTGGCCTGGATGCTGCCCTCGGTGAACACCTTCTGCGTGCCGGCCACGCGCACGCCGCTACCGAGCTGGATGCCCGAGGGTACGGTGTTGACCTCGTCGGCCTGCGCGCCCGGCTGCAGTTCGATGGCGTAGAACAGGTCCTCGAACACCACGCGGTCGCTCTTGAAACCAGTGGTGTTGACGTTGGCCAGGTTGTTGGCCACGGTGCCCATGGCCTTGTCCTGGGCGGCCAGGCCGGTCTTGCTGACCCAAAGTGCGGAACTCATGTGCTTTACCTCTTCTGTCAGTAGCCCGGATGCAATCCGGGAGCGATTTCCCCGGAGCGCATCCGGGCTACGTATTCATCAACTGCCGCGAATCATCCGGTTGCCGGCTTCGGACAGGTCTTCGGCAGCCTTCATCATCTTCACCTGAGTCTCGAACAGGCGGTTCAGGCTCATGGTCGCCACCAGCTGATCGATGGCGCCGACGTTGCTCGCCTCCAGATAGCCCGACAGCAGTGCCGGCGCCTCCAGATCTTCGGCCGGCTGGCCGTCGATACGCACCAGCAGGCCGCTGGCATCCTTGGTCAGGTCGGCGGCGTCGACATCCACCACGCGGATGCGGTCCACCTCGGCGGTGACGAAATCACCACGCGGGACCACCGACACGGTGCCGTCACGGCCGATATGCAGGCTGTCGTATTCGGGCAGCACGATGGGGCCGCCCTCGCCCAGCACGGCGCGACCGTTGAGGGTCAGACGCAGGTCGGCATCGACCTGCAGCGCACCGTTGCGGGTGTAGCGCTCGGCGCCGTCATCACCTTCCACGGCGAACAGGCCGCGGCCCTGGATCGCCACGTCGAGGTCGCGACCGGTGGCCATCAGCTCACCAGGCGCCAGATTGACGCCGTTGTTCTGCACCCGCGCCAGGTGACGGCTGTCGTAGCCGTAGCCCTCGACCTTCACGGCCTGAGCCTGCTCCAGATCGGCGCGGAAGCCGGGGGTGTTGACGTTGGCCAGGTTGTTGGCACGCACCGTGAGCGAGCTCATGGTGCGGCTGGCGGCGGTCATTGCGGTGTAACCGAGACGATCCATGGGTCAACCTCAGATTGCGTTGAACAGGCTTTGGATCAGTTCTTTGTTGGTGGTCAGCACCCGGGTGTTGGCCTGGTAGTTGCGCTGGCCTTCCATCAGGCCCACCAGCTGTTCGGTCAGGTCGACGTTGGAGTTTTCCAGCGCGCCGGCGATCAGCTCGCCAAAGGCACCCTGACCCGGTACGCCGACCAGCACCTGACCGGACTCGGCAGTTTCCTGCCAGGCGGTACCGTCGACGCTGCGCAGGCCGCCCGGATTGACGAAGTTGGCCAGGGCCACCTGGCCCTGCAGCATGCGCTGGCCGTTGCTGTAGTTGGCGTAGACCATGCCGTCCTTCTCCACCGACAGGCCGGTCTGCTCACCGGCGGCATAGCCGGAGGCACGGTTGCCGGTCACCACGAAGTCCGAGCCGTACTGGCTGGAGTTGGAGTAGTTGATGGCCACGTTCATCGGATCGACGCCCACCAGGTTGAAGCTGACGGTTACCGGCGCTGCCGGCGTATCCAGGGCTCCACCGGTGGTGAAGGTGATGGGCTGCGGGCCACCGCCCGGGGTGACGTCCACGCCGTCGGCGTAGTAGTGGGCGACCCACTCGTTGGGCGCGGTCTTGACGAAATACTGGGTCAGGGTGTGTTCCTTGCCCTGCGAGTCGAAAACCTTGGTGGTGTAGGTGGAGTTGTAGGTGTTCACGTCGGCAGGATCGAACGCCACCGCCGGCACTTCCTCGTTGGAATCCAGGTTCACCACGAAGTCCAGGGTATCGGTCGCCCGCGCCGGCAGGTTGGAGTTCTGCAGTTGCAGATCGCCCATCACCCCGACCAGCAGGTTGCCGTTGTTGTCCACCGGGTAACCCTGCAGACGCTGGCCGGCAGCGTTGACGATGAGATTGTCCTTGTCGGCGCCGAATACCCCGGCGCGGGTGTAGCTGACCTCACCGGCCAGGCTGCGGGTGATGTAGAAGCCGGTACCGGCGATGGCCAGATCGAGGGTACGGCCGGTGGTCACCAGCGAGCCGTTCTGGCTGATGCTCTGGGTGGTACCCACCACCTCGACACCCATGGCCTGGGAGTCGGCGTAGATGCTGCCGAACTCGGTACGGGACGATTTGAAGCCCGTGGTACCGGCGTTGGCGATGTTGTTGCTGATGGTATTGAGCTGTTCGTTGACGGCATTCAGGCCGGTCAGGGCAACGTTGAAACTCATGGCGTCGAGACCTTAGATAAGCGGAAAAGGAGAGTCAGAGCAGGCCGGCGACGGGCGCCTGGCCGAACTCGGTAATGTTGTAGAAGGGCACGGAGCCGATTCCGGCGATCTCCAGTACCGGACCTTCGGTGCTGACGCGCACCTCGCTGACGCGGCCGGCCACCTCGACCTTGGGGTATTCGCCGCTGTCGCTCTTGACCTCGATCTTGTAGCTGCCCGGCGCCAGGCCAAGCGCCTTGGGATCGATGGAGAAGGGCACGCGCCCCGGCGCCTGCGAACCCAGCACGATCTCCTTCTTCACCCCGTTGCTGTCGGTGAGCACCAGAGCCAGCTCGCCGCTGGCATGCTCCAGCTGGATGTCGCCCTTGACCGTCTCACTGCCGAGCTGCAGCTGATCGGCGACCACCTTCACTTCCTGGCCAACCAGACCGGCAGCGGTGAGGGTCTGCAGGTTGTCCAGCAGCACCAGGTTGCTCTTGCTCAGCGACGTCATGTTTTCCAGGCTCTTGACCTGACTCATGGTGGCGAACTGGTTGACGAACTCGGTGCTGTCCACCGGCTTGGTCGGATCCTGGTTCTGGATCTGCGCGACCATCAGGGTGAGGAAGTTGTTCTCCAGCTGGGTCGCGTCACTGACGTTGATCCCCTGCTTCACTGCTTCGTCGATGCCGTAGTTCGCACCGCTCTGACCGTTGTTGAGTACTGCGGACATCAGACTTCTCCAAGCTTGAGCAGGCCCTGCTGCATGCTTTTCAGGCGGTTGAGCACCTCTACGCCGGTCTCGAAGCTGCGGGTGGCCGACATCATGTCGGTCATCTCCTCGATCTGGTCGATATTGGCGTAGAACACGTAACCCTTGTCGTCGGCCAGGGGGTTGTCCGGCTCGTAGCGACGCACAGGTTCACGACCGGCGCTGACCACGTCCAGCACCTGTACATGGGCGCCACCCATGCCCACGCTGCGGGTCAGCTGATCGTTGTTGTAGACGGCGGCGAACACCGGCTTGCGCGCCTGGTACACGTCCTCGGCGCTGGCCGCTGCCGAATCGGCGTTGGCCAGGTTGCTGGCCACGGTGTTGAGGCGCACGGTCTGCGCATTCATCGACGAGCCGGCGATACGGTAGATGGAATCGAAAGCCATGGTCAGCGTCCCTCGATGGCCTGTTTCAGGCCGCGGAATTTCATGCTGATAAAGGTCAGGCTGGTCTGGAAGTCCATGCTGTTCTTGGAGAACGCGGCCTGCTCCACACTCAGCTCGACGCTGTTGCCGTCCTGCGACGGCTGGGTCGGTACGCGGTACTTGAGATCGGGGCTGCTGGCACTGAACGCCTGCTGCGGATCGAGCCGCTGCATCTCCCCGGCAAAATCGATATCGCGTGCGAGAAAACCCGGCGTGTCTTCGTTCGCCAGGTTGGCGGCGAGGATTTCGCTGCGCTGCATACGCAGTTCGAGCGCCCGCGAATGCAGGCCCACCACGTCATCAATCCGTATACTCATTCACCGGTACCCTTAACCCAAGGTTGTGCCCAGGTGCCTTGAGCACAAAGCGTGCCCAACCTCTCAGAGAGCCGTACTACATTGATTTATCAGGGATTTATCAGAGCGTTCAGGACCTTTTGCGTCGCCCTTTTTCCGCATCGCCAGAGCGTCGGGGGGAAAAGCGGAAAGGTTTTTTCCGCCTGCGCGTCGGCGCTTTTCCTCATCGCCGCGTTGCCCTCGGTGGCAGTGCGGGCCGAGCCGGATGCCGCCAGCCAGATCGACCAGGCCATCGCCACGCACATGCAGCAGAAGCTGGCTGAGGAAGCCAGGATTCAGGCCTGGCAGGGGCAGCGCCACAGTCTCGATACCACCCTGCTGAACAGTACCGAGCAGCTTCAGCCCTGCACCGGAACATTGACCGTGACCACCAGCAGCGACGATCCCTCGCCCCTAGCGCGCCAGCGTCTGGAGGTGAACTGCGCGGGTACGCCCGGATGGAAGGTCACCGCGCTGGTGCAGGCCAGCGTGTTCCTGCCGGTGGTACATGCCGCGCGGGTGATCGAGCGCGGCCAGACCATCACCGGCGAACAGCTGCAATTGCAGGAAGTGAACATCGGCAAGGCCTCGCGCGGCTTCTATAACAGCCTCGACGAGGTCATAGGCCAGGGCGCCAAGCGCCGCGTGCGCGCCGGCCAGCTGATCGCGCCGAACCTGCTCACCGCACCGCTGATGATTCGCCGCGGCCAGCACGTAACCATCATCGCCAGCCAGGACGGCATTTCCGCCTCGGCCACCGGGGAAGCACTGACCAACGGTCGCGAAGGCGAGGTGATCCGCGTACGCAACCTCGGCAGCCAGAAGGTGATCGAGGCGCAGGTGGTGGAAGAAGGGGTGGTGACCAGCACCTTCAGGTAGAAAGTGCCGGCGCCACTGCGCGCTACGCCCAGCCCTCCAGACGCATGGTCGCGCGCACCAGGCGCTGCTCTTCCTGTTCGATTTCCTGCAGGTTGTCGCGGATGCTGTTGATATGGTCGCGCGCGGCGCGCTGAGCCTGCTCGGGCAGGCGCTCGATCACCGCGTGGTACAGCCGTGAATGCTGACGGTCGATCTGCCGTTTCTGTGCAGGCCGGTGGTAGAGGTTGTTCACCGAGGCGAACACGGTACTGAGCATCAGGTCGGTCAGCGACTGCAGGGTGTGCACCAGCACCGGGTTGTGCGAAGCCTCGCAAATGGCCAGGTGGAAGGCGTGATCGAGGCGCGCATGCTCGCGCGGGTCGACCGGCTGCTCCTGGGCATGGGCGGCCAGCATCTCTTCGTAGCGCCGGGTCAGCAGCACGAAATCCGCGTCGGTGCCACGCAGCGCCGCCAGACGCGCCGATTCACCCTCGAGCAGGCCGCGCACCTCCAGCAGGTCGTACAGCGTGCGCGGCTGCGAATTGAACAGATGCATCAGTGGGCTGGCGTCGCGCTCGCCACTGAACTTGGCCACGCGGGAATCGCGGCCCTGCGCGGTTTCGATGATGCCGCGCCCACGCAGCACCTTGAGCCCTTCACGCAGCGCCGAACGGGAGATACCCAGCTTTTCACACAGGCGTCGCTCCGAGGGCAGCGGCTGTCCGACCTTGAGTACGCCATCGACGATCAGCCGCTCGATACGCTCAGCCACCACGTCACTGACCTGCCGCTTTGCGGCGCTCTGCTTCACATCCACCTCAGCCTCTCCACAACTGGTCGTACCAGTTACCGCGAGCACGCTTTCCAAGTTCGAAAGCAACGGTTTGCCCTAGCAAGGATAAGCACTTTGCCAAGTCTCGTGTGAAAGGATGACGAAAGAAACTGGTCCTACCAGTGACAAAGAGGATGGACGTAACAATCCGGCCGACCTAAATATAGGGACCATGGTCGCGACATGACCACAAATAAAAACAACGTCCACGATTGAGCCTGCCATGAGCATTCTGTACGACGAGCGTGTCGACGGCGCGCTACCCAAGGTCGACAAGGCCGCGCTGCTGGCCGAGTTGCGCCAGCGCCTGCCCGACCTTGACATCCTGCACACGCAGGAAGACCTCAAGCCCTACGAGTGCGATGGCCTGTCCGCCTACCGCACCACACCCATGCTGGTGGTGCTGCCCGAGCGCATCGAGCAGGTTCAGCAGTTGCTCAAGCTCTGCCACACCCGCGGCGTGCCGGTGGTGGCGCGCGGCGCCGGTACCGGTCTGTCCGGCGGTGCACTGCCGCTGGAGCAGGGCATCCTGCTGGTGATGGCGCGCTTCAACCAGATTCTCGAAATCAATCGTGAAGGCCGCTTCGCCCGCGTTCAGCCCGGCGTGCGCAACCTGGCGATCTCCCAGGCCGCCGCGCCCTTCGACCTGTATTACGCCCCGGACCCGTCCTCGCAGATCGCCTGTTCCATCGGCGGCAACGTCGCCGAAAACGCCGGCGGCGTGCACTGTCTGAAATACGGTCTGACCGTGCACAACCTGCTCAAGGTCGACATCCTCACCGTCGAAGGCGAGTTCATGACCCTCGGCAGCGACGCCCTGGACGCCCCGGGCTTCGACCTGCTCGCCCTGTTCACCGGCTCCGAGGGCATGCTCGGCATCGTCACCGAAGTGACCGTCAAGCTGCTGCCCAAGCCGCAGGTGGCCAAGGTACTGCTGGCAGCCTTCGACTCGGTGGAAAAGGCCGGCCGCGCCGTGGGTGACATCATCGCCGCCGGCATCATCCCCGGCGGCCTGGAGATGATGGACAACCTGGCCATTCGCGCCGCCGAGGATTTCATCCACGCCGGCTATCCGGTGGAAGCCGAAGCCATCCTGCTCTGCGAGCTGGACGGTGTCGAGGCCGACGTTGCCGACGACTGCGAGCGCGTGCGCGAGGTGCTGGAAAAAGCCGGCGCCACCGAAGTACGCCTGGCCCGCGACGAAACCGAGCGGGTGAAGTTCTGGGCCGGACGCAAGAACGCCTTCCCCGCGGTCGGACGCATCTCGCCGGACTACTACTGCATGGACGGCACCATTCCACGTCGCGAACTGCCCGGCGTGCTGCGCGGCATCGCCGAGCTGTCCGAGGAGTACGGCCTGCGCGTGGCCAACGTGTTCCACGCCGGCGACGGCAACATGCACCCGCTGATCCTCTTCGATGCCAACGTGCCGGGCGAGCTGGAGCGCGCCGAGGCCATCGGCGGCAAGATCCTCGAACTCTGCGTCAAGGTCGGCGGCAGCATCACCGGCGAGCACGGTGTCGGCCGCGAGAAGATCAACCAGATGTGCGCGCAGTTCAACAGCGACGAAATCACCCTGTTCCATGCGGTGAAGGCGGCGTTCGACCCGGCCGGCCTGCTCAACCCGGGCAAGAACATCCCCACCCTGCACCGCTGCGCCGAGTTCGGCGCCATGCACGTGCACCACGGCCAACTGCCCTTCCCTGAACTGGAGCGCTTCTGATGCAGCATGATTTCGATGCCAGCGCCGCGTTGCTGGAACAGGTCAACCACGCGCTGAACAGCGCCACTCCGCTGCGCATTCAGGGCAGCGGCAGCAAGGCACATCTGGGCCGCGCCATCACAGGCGAAGTACTGGATACCCGCCAGCATCGCGGTATCGTCAGTTACGACCCCACCGAGCTGGTGCTCACCGCCCGCGCCGGTACGCCGCTCATCGAGATCGAGGCGGCGCTCGAGGCCAACAACCAGATGCTGCCGTGCGAACCGCCGCACCTGGGTGACGGTGCCACCCTCGGCGGCATGGTCGCGGCGGGACTGTCCGGCCCGCGTCGGCCCTGGGCCGGTTCGGTGCGCGATCAGGTACTTGGCACTCGTGTGATCACCGGTCAGGGCAAGCTGTTGCGCTTTGGCGGCGAGGTGATGAAGAACGTCGCCGGCTACGACCTGTCGCGTCTGATGGCCGGCAGCTTCGGCTGCCTCGGCCTGCTCGCCGAAGTTTCGCTCAAGGTCCTGCCCAAGCCGCGCCAGGTGCTCAGCCTGCGTCTGGAAGTGGAGGCCCTGCAGGCCCTCAACAAGCTCGCCGAATGGGGCCAGCAGCCGCTGCCGATCAGCGCCGCCAGCCACGACGGCGCGGCACTGCACCTGCGCCTGGAAGGCGGCGAGGGTTCGGTTCAGGCCGCGCGCCAGCGTCTCGGTGGTGAGGCAATCGATAACGCTTACTGGCATGAGCTGCGTGAACAGCGCCTGCCCTTCTTCGCAGCCAGCGGCACGCTGTGGCGCCTGTCGCTGCCGGCCAACAGCGGCCTGCTCGACCTGCCGGGCCGCCAGCTGATCGACTGGGGCGGCGCGCAGCGCTGGCTGAAGACGGACGCCGATGGCGAGCTGATCCAGCGCGTGACGGCCAAGCTCGGCGGCCACGCCACCTGCTTCGCCGCCGGTCAGGCGCAGCCCTTCCAGCCGCTGGCGGCACCACTGCTGCGCTACCAGCGCCAGCTCAAGAACCAGCTCGACCCCCAGGGTATCTTCAACCCTGGCCGCATGTACGCCGAGGTATAAGACGTGCAGACCAATTTGAGTGAACAGGCCAAAAGCCTGCCGCGTGCCGAAGAAGCCGAAAGCATCCTGCGCTCCTGCGTACACTGCGGCTTCTGCAACGCCACCTGCCCGACCTACCAGTTGCTCGGCGACGAGCTGGACGGCCCGCGCGGGCGCATCTACCTGATCAAGCAGATGCTCGAAGGCGGCGAAGTGACTGCCAAGACCCAGGAACATCTGGACCGCTGCCTGACCTGCCGCAATTGCGAGACCACCTGCCCGTCCGGCGTGCAGTACCACAATCTGCTGGATATCGGTCGTGAACTGGTCGAGCGCACCGTGCCGCGCCCGGCAAGCGAACAACTGCTGCGCCAGGGCCTGCGCGCCGTGGTGCCGCGCCCGGCCCTGTTCAAGGCGCTGACCCAGACCGGCATGGCCCTGCGCCCGTTGCTGCCAGCCACGCTCAAGGCCAAGCTGCCGCGCGAGGTTCGCCCGGCCAAGCCGCGCCCGACTCCGCAACATGCGCGCCGCGTGCTGATGCTCGAAGGCTGCGTGCAACCGGGACTGTCGCCCAACACCAATGCCGCCACCGCGCGCGTGCTCGATCGCCTCGGCATCAGCGTCACGCCGATTCGCGAGGCCGGCTGCTGCGGTGCCGTGGACTACCACCTCAACGCCCAGGAAGCCGGGCTGCAGCGCGCGCGGCAGAACATCGACGCCTGGTGGCCAGCCATCGAAGCCGGCGCCGAGGCCATCGTGCAGACCGCCAGCGGCTGCGGCGCCTTCGTCAAGGACTACGGTCATCTGCTCGCCGCAGACCCGGCCTACGCCGCCAAGGCGGCACGGGTCAGTGCCCTGGCCAAGGATCTGGTCGAGGTGCTGCAGAACGAGGCGCTGGAACAGCTGCAGGTACGCGCCGAACAACGCCTGGCCTTCCATTGCCCCTGCACCCTGCAGCACGCGCAGAAGCTCGGCGGCGCTGTCGAAGGCGTACTGACCCGCCTCGGTTTCGGCCTGACTGCCGTGCCGGACGGCCACCTGTGCTGCGGCTCGGCCGGTACCTACTCGCTGACCCAGCCAGAGCTGTCGCGGCAGCTGCGCGACAACAAGCTCAACGCACTGGAAAGCGGCAAACCCGACGCCATCGTCACCGCCAACATCGGCTGCCAGACCCATCTGGACGGCGCCGGGCGCACGCCGGTGCGCCACTGGATCGAGATAGTCGAAGAGGCGATGGCCTGAAGCCTGAATCCTCTCCCCGCCGCCCCATTCCGCAAGTGACAGGGCGGCGACAAACCAAGAACACGAGGTGTGTCATGCAACACAAAGCCGTACTCAGCCAGAAAGAAGTCACCCAGATCCTCGCCGCTGCACGCGCCGAAGCACAGCAGCAGGGCTGGGCGGTAGCCATCGCCGTCGTCGACGACGGCGGCCATCCGCTGGCCCTGGAGCGTCTCGACGGCTGCGCGCCGATCGGCGCCTACATCGCCACCGAGAAAGCCCGCAGCGCCGCCATCGGCCGCCGGGAAACCAAGGGCTACGAGGACATGGTCAACGGCGGTCGCACCGCCTTTGTCAGCGCCCCGCTGCTGACCTCGCTGGAAGGCGGCGTGCCGGTGCTGGTGGATGGCCAGGTGGTTGGCGCCGTCGGCGTCTCCGGAGTCAAGGCCGACCAGGACGCACAGGTGGCCAAGGCGGGTGTCGCCGCGCTGTAAACAGCGCGCAGCGTTTTCTCCCCTCACCCGGAAGGGCGAGGGGACTGATCGAGACCGGAAGAAATTCATAGGCATCCCAGAAAGCCCGGATGCAGACAGGAGAACAGAAAGATGACCGAACGCGTGCAATGTCAGCGCCTGCAGGTAGCCGCCGAGCTCAAGCAATTCATCGAAAGCGAAGTGCTGCCCGGTAGCGGTGTCGAGGCTGCGGCCTTCTGGAGCGGTTTCGACGCTCTGGTGCACGACCTGGCCCCGCGCAACCGCGCGCTGCTGGCCGAGCGTGACCGTCTGCAGACAGAGCTGGATAACTGGCATCGCGCCAACCCCGGCCCGATCACCGACATGGCCGCCTACCGCGCCTTCCTCGGCTCCATCGGTTACCTGCTGCCACAGCCGGAGCAGGTCAAGGCCAGCACCGCCAACGTCGACAGCGAAATCGCCACCCAGGCCGGCCCACAGCTGGTAGTGCCGGTAATGAACGCACGCTACGCACTGAACGCCGCCAACGCCCGCTGGGGCTCGCTGTACGACGCCCTGTACGGCACCGATGCGATCAGCGAAGAAGGCGGCGCCAGCAAGGGGCCGGGCTACAACGAAATCCGTGGTGCCAAGGTGATCGCCTTCGCCCGCGCCTTCCTCGACCAGGCCGCGCCGCTGGCGCAGGGCTCGCATGCCGATGCCCGCGCCTATGCCGTGGTCGCCGGTCAGCTGCAGGTGACCCTGAGCAGCGGCGCTCAGACCTCCCTGGCGCAGCCGGAGAAGTTCATCGGCTTCCAGGGTGAAGCAGCTGCGCCGAGCGCAGTGCTGCTGAAGAACAACGGCCTGCACTTCGAGATCCAGATCGACGCCAGCAGCCCCATCGGCAGCACCGACGCCGCGGGTGTGAAAGACGTGCTGATGGAAGCGGCGCTGTCGACCATCATGGACTGCGAGGACTCCGTGGCTGCCGTCGACGCCGCCGACAAGGTGGTGGTCTACCGCAACTGGCTGGGCCTGATGAAGGGCGATCTGGTCGAGGAGCTGGAAAAAGGCGGCAAGCGCATCACCCGCCGCCTCAACCCGGATCGCACCTACACCGCCGCCGATGGCAGCGAACTGACCCTGCATGGCCGCTCGCTGCTGTTCGTGCGCAATGTCGGCCACCTGATGAGCAACCCGGCGATCCTCGATGGTGAAGGCCATGAGATTCCCGAAGGCATCCTCGACGCCGTGGTCACCAGCCTGATCGCCCTGCATGACCTGCAGCGCCGCGGCAACTCGCGCACAGGTAGCGTCTATATCGTCAAGCCGAAGATGCATGGCCCGTTCGAAGTGGCCTTCGCCAACGAGCTGTTCGGTCGCGTCGAGCAGCTGCTGGGCATGCCGACCAATACCCTGAAGATGGGCATCATGGACGAGGAGCGGCGCACCAGCGTCAACCTCAAGGCGTGCATCGAGGCGGCCAGCGCGCGCGTGGCCTTCATCAACACCGGCTTCCTCGACCGCACCGGCGACGAGATGCACACCGCCATGGAAGCCGGCGCGATGCTGCGCAAGGGCGACATGAAATCCAGCGCCTGGATCCAGGCCTACGAACGCAACAACGTGCTGGTCGGCCTGGCCTGCGGCCTGCGTGGCAAGGCACAGATCGGCAAGGGCATGTGGGCCATGCCGGACCTGATGGCAGCCATGCTCGAGCAGAAGATCGGCCACCCGAAAGCCGGTGCCAACACCGCCTGGGTACCGTCGCCGACCGCGGCCGTGCTGCACGCCCTGCACTACCACCAGGTGGATGTGCAGGCAGTGCAGAGCGAGCTGGAGCAGATCGACCTGGCCAGCCAGCGCGACAACCTGCTGAACGATCTGCTCAGCGTGCCGGTCAGTGCCGACCGCCCATGGAGCGCCAGCGACATCCAGCAGGAACTGGACAACAACTGCCAGGGCATCCTCGGTTATGTGGTGCGCTGGGTCGAGCAGGGCGTCGGCTGCTCCAAGGTGCCGGACATCCACAACGTCGGCCTGATGGAAGACCGCGCCACCCTGCGCATCTCGGCCCAGCACATCGCCAACTGGCTGCACCACGGCGTGGTCAGCGAGGCTCAGGTGCGCGAGACCCTGCAGCGCATGGCTCAGGTGGTCGACGGGCAGAATGCCGGCGATCCGGCCTACCGCCCGATGGCACCGAACTTCGAGCAGTCCCATGCCTTCCGCGCCGCCAGTGATCTGGTATTCAAGGGCCGCGAGCAGCCGTCCGGCTATACCGAGCCGCTGCTGCATGCCTGGCGTCTGCGCTTCAAACAGGAGGCCTGAGCGTGACAGGGGCCTACGCCGCGACCAACGGTTCGCGGCTAAAGCCCCTGACAAAGTGAGTTCACAACCGTGAAGGCTGTAAAGCCTCCACGAAGCAGTGACAAGCCCTGACGGTTGCAGACCGTCGGGGCTTTCGAGCATGAGCACGGCGGTGGGTGATCCCGGCCGCCGCTGCTCGCGGAAAGGTCGGTGCCGTCGCGCCCGGCCCTTCCAGATGCGTGGCGCCGGGTATCCCCGGAAAACTGTGGTTCACAAGAAAAAGAAGGAACCAACCCATGAGTCAAACGCTGCTGTCCATCCTGGCCTTCGTGCCGCTGGTACTGGCGGGTGTGCTACTGATCGGCTTCCGCTGGCCAGCCAAGTACGCGATGCCGCTGGTGTTCGTCCTCACCGCACTGATCGGCCTGCTGGCCTGGGACATGTCCCTCAACCGGGTCATCGCCTCCAGCCTGCAGGGGCTGATTCTCACGGCGTCGATCCTGTGGATCATCTTCGGTGCGATCCTGCTGCTGAACACCCTCAAGCACTCCGGAGGCATCACGGCGATCCGCCGCGGCTTCTCCAATATCAGCCCCGACCGCCGTGTGCAGGCGCTGATCGTCGCGTGGCTGTTCGGCTGCTTCATCGAGGGGGCATCGGGCTTCGGCACGCCCGCCGCGGTGGCCGCGCCGTTGCTGGTGGCGCTGGGCTTCCCGGCGCTGGCCGCGGTGGTGCTGGGCATGCTGGTGCAATCGACACCGGTATCCTTCGGCGCGGTCGGCACGCCGATTCTGGTGGGTGTCGGCGCCGGCCTGGACAAGAGCGGCATCACCGCACAACTGGCCGCAACCGGCGATACCTGGGACACCTTCTTCCATCTGATCTATTCGCGGGTGGCCATCACCCACGGTCTGATCGGTCTGCTGATGCCGCTGATCATGGTCATGATCATGACCCGCTTCTTCGGCAAGAATCAGAGCTGGAAGGAAGGCCTGGCCGTCGCGCCGTTCGCCATCTTCACCGCCTTCGCCTTCTCCCTGCCGTACATGGCAGCCGGCGTATTCCTCGGTCCGGAATTCCCGTCGATGATCGGCGCCCTGGTCGGCCTGGCCATCGTGGTTCCGGCGGCCAAGGCAGGTTTCCTGCTGCCGAAGCAAACCTGGGACTTCGCCGATGCCAAGGACTGGCCATCCGACTGGATGGGCAAGATCGAAATGAAGCTGGACGAAGTGGCCGGCAAGGCACCGATTTCGGTGCCCATGGCCTGGGCTCCCTATCTGCTGCTGGCCGCGTTCCTGGTCATCTCGCGTACCGTCCCCGAAGTAAAAGCGGCACTGATGAGCCTCACCTTCGGCTGGAAGGACATCCTCGGCGAGACCGGCGTTTCCGGGACCATCGAGCCACTGTTCCTGCCCGGCGGCATCCTCTGCCTGGTGGTGCTGGTGACGTTCTTCCTGCATCGCATGCGCTTCTCCGAGCTCAAGGCGGCGGTTGGCGAGTCGAGCAAGACCCTGCTCGGCGCAGGGTTCGTGCTGATCTTCACCATTCCCATGGTGCGTATCCTGATCAACTCGGGGGTCAACGGTGCCGATCTGGTGTCGATGCCCGTGGCCATGGCGCAGCTGGTAGCGGACAGCGTGGGCAGTGTTTACCCGTTCTTCGCCCCGGCCGTGGGCGCACTGGGCGCCTTCATCGCCGGCTCCAACACCGTGTCCAACCTGATGCTCTCGCAGTTCCAGTTCAACGCCGCCGAACTGATCGGCGTATCCGGAGCGATGATGGTGGCGGTGCAATCGGTCGGCGCAGCAGCGGGCAACATGATCGCCATCCACAACGTGGTGGCGGCATCGGCCACGGTCGGCCTGCTCGGACGTGAAGGCATCACTCTGCGCAAGACCATCCTGCCGACGCTGTACTACCTCATCATGGCTGGTGGCATCGCGCTGATCACCATGTACGTGATGGGCATCAGCGATCCGCTGATGGGCGCTCGCTGACCCGTCTCGGGTTGGTCCCGGGAGGGCGACGCTCGTCGCCCTCCCGCTTGGCGCATTCACGCAATTGCGGTAGCTTGCCGGCACCGTGAGATTCACCCGAGGTCGATATGAAGAAGTGGCAATGCGTAGTCTGTGGACTGATTTACGACGAGAGCCAGGGCTGGCCGGATGACGGCATCGCCCCCGGCACCCGCTGGGAAGATGTACCGGAAGACTGGCTGTGCCCCGACTGCGGCGTCGGCAAGACGGATTTCGAGATGATCGAAATCGGCTGATCACGTGAGTTTCAGCAGAACGGCGACCTCAGGGTCGCCGTTTTTCATTTCAGGTACGCATGCCAGAGCGGCTGCGGAGAGATGAGCGAAAAAAACCGCAGCGACATTTAATCAGCGCCAAAAGCCGGTCGCCCTTCACTTACAGCAGGCAATCACAGCCAGCTTCACTCACTGAAGGAATACCACCATGGCTCTGTCGATTCATACCAACTACTCCTCGCTGATCACTCAGACCAACCTGTCCAAGACCAACAACGCCCTGGGCACCAACCAGCAACGCCTGGGCACCGGCTTCCGCATCAACTCCGCTGCCGACGACGCCGCCGGCCTGCAGATCGCTACCCGCCTGAACGCCCAATCGCGCGGCATGGACGTAGCCATTCGCAACACCGGTGACTCCATCTCCCTGCTGCAGACCGCCGAAGGCGCTCTGAACGAGATGACCGACATCGTCCAGCGCATGAAGGACCTCGCTACCCAGGCTGCCAACGCCACCGCCAGCGAAAAGGACCGTGATGCCCTGCAGGCCGAATACGACCAACTGGGTCAGGAACTGGGCAACATCATCAAGAACACCAAATACGCTGGCGAGAACCTGTTCAGTGATGGCACCACCACCGACGGTTCCGACGGCAAGTTCAGCGCCGAAATGAACTTCCAGATCGGCGCCAGCACCGCCGAACAGCTGACTCTGGACGTCAGCACTCCGCTGACTGACCTGGCCACTGCCCTGGGCGGCCTTTCCGCTCAGTACGAGACCCCGGACGCCACCACCCCGGGTGCCGAGATCGCCGGCACCGACGGTAGCGCTGCCAACGGCATGATCGACACCCTGGCCGACGCTCTGGACAGCATTGGTGAGCTGCGCGCCCAGTTCGGCGCCAACATCAACCGTTTGAACCACACCGCCAACAACCTGGCCAACATGAAGGACAACACCGACATGGCCAAAGGTCGCATCCTGGATGCCGACTTCGCCAAGGAAACCGCCAACATGAGCAAGAACTCCATGCTGATGCAGTCGGGCATTTCCATGCTCAAGCAAGCCGGCCAGATGCCGGGCATGGTCATGTCCCTGCTGGGCTGATCCTCGTCATACCGGCGCAACGGATTGCGCCATCCCTCCTGCGCCCCGCTTCTGCGGGGCGTTCTTCATGGTCCTGAGACCATCGCCCGCCCTTGGCGAAAAAGAGCATCTACCCTCCAATCGCCGCGCGTTCAGGAGATTTCACGACTGCTCCTGAAGCGTCGGTTTGATCTGCCGCTGGCGGCCAGCACAGGCTACGCCCGGTCTGGAATGTCATCGCGCGTTGCGTCAAATGCTGGCGCAAGACTTGCCACTGCATACTCCTGACGCCAGAATGCTGGCCACTCATCGCCCGGATCTCCAATTGGGAATGCCGCTCGCTTTAAGGAACGCATGACTTCCAGCTCCGATACACCGCTCGCCGAGCCGGGAAATACTGTTGCCTGCCTGATCATCAAGACCGGGCGCAATGATTGCTACGCACACTTCTATCCTGCGCTGTACCAACTGACCCTGGTCAAGAGCGGCATCGAGGAAAAGATCGACCTCGGCTACTCCGGCAGCCGCCTGCTCGAACGCCTGCTGCAAGACCCTGGTGAAGTGGTGTCACGCGACGAGCTGATGAGTCATGCCTGGGCCGACCGGGTCGTCGGCCAGGGCAGCCTGAACCAGCAGATCTACACCCTGCGTCAGGTGCTCGGCGACGAGAAAAGCCGTGAAATCATCCAGACCCTGCCGCGACGCGGCTACCTGCTCAATCCCAACTATCTGGTCTATCCGCCGAGCATCGATGATATTGGCGCGGTGAACGAGACGACCGATACGCAGACGCCCCCCCCTGCCTTTCTTCGCCGTCATGGCTCCCAGCGCTCATCCTGGCTGATTCTGCTGGGCCTGCTGGGGCTCATCGGCGTCAGCCTGTTCGCCGCGCTGTACAGCCTCAGCCAGCCGGGCGACCTGCACAGCAGCGAGATGAATCTGGGCCCGCTCAACGTGCGCTACGTCGACCAGAGCCCGCAGCGACTGCAGCAACTGATCCTGCAGACTCACGGGCTGACCAGCCGACTGACCACGCTGGCCGGCAAACCGGCCAGCCTGATACTGCGCCTGAGCGGAGATTTCTATGAGTTGCTCTGCCTGCAACCCGATGGCGGCGCGCGATCGCTGATGCTGCACAAGAGCCAGCTGGATCGGGTCGCGGATGCCCAACTGAACAGGTGCCTGCCGTGAGCCCGTACAAACAACGTGGCATCAGCGGCACCTGGCTGCCGATCATGCTAGCCACGGTCCTGGCGATGCTGGCGGGCATGCTCGCCCTATGGCTCAACTTCATCTCCAGCGCCGAGCTGGACGGTCGCTACCAGTCCACCGGTCAGGTGCAACTGAGCAACGGTCAGGTACTGGAAACCAGCCATAGCCTGCAGGTCACCAATGGCCGCTTCTATGCCATGACCCGACAAGGCGACAGCATCCTGGAGACGTCTGGGGTCGTGGAGTACGGCTTTCTCGGTAATTACCGACTGCGTATCGACGAAGGGCAGGTCACCGAGCTGGGCAGCGAAATGGATGACGAACTGGTGTTCAACCTGCTCTATGGCCGGCACAAGGGCTCGACCATCCGCCTGACCAGTTTCGACGATTGCCTCTATGCCCTGGAAACCCGCCAGGTCTATTGTCCGCCGGGCAATCCGTAGACGGCGCTCAGGACTCCGGCGTACTGAGCCGGGTACCCTCGGCACGAAACTCCGCCCGCACCTGGCCCTCGCCAAACAGCTCGCGGTACAACCCTTCCGCCTGGCTGGTCAGCAGCAGCAGCTCGATGCGCCGGTTGGCGCCGTTCTCCGGATCATCCGGCAACAGCGGCATGCCGTCTGCCTGAGCGGTGACCTGCAGCACGGCGGCGTTCGGCAGACCCGCCTCGACCATCACGTTGCGAGCACGCAGGGCGCGGTCACCCGACAGGTTCCAGTTGTTGTAGCCGCCGACGACGCCGCGATAGGGCGTGGCATCGGTATGACCGCTGATGATCAGGTGGTTGTCGACCCTGGCCAGAATGCCCGCCAGGCGCTGCAGCAGCTTGGCGAAATGAGGGTCCAGACGGGCACTGCCACGACTGAACATGAAACGCTGAGCGTCGTCCTTGATCAGGATGCGCAGGCCTTGCGGCACGACCTGCACCTCGATATTGGCTTCAGCATCGAGTTGCAGCGCCAGCTGCTCCATCAGCCTGGCCAGCTCCTGCATCTGCGCCGGCTCGGCATAATGCGGCCGCCGCGCCTCGCCCGGCAGACCGTCACCCAGCTCGGCACCCGGATCTTCCTGCGGTGTACGCGCCTGGTTGACAGGGTCCTTGCGCGGGCTGACCTGCACCGGCACGCCGTCGAGTTCCAGCGGCGTGGTGCTGGTGCCGTCGAAGATGCCGGCACCGCCATCGACCAGCGGGTTGTTCAGCATGTCCGCATTGGCCCGGCTCTGGTCCTGGCTCTGTGGCTGGATGATCCACAGCACCATGAACAACGCCATCATGGCCATGGTGAAATCGGCGAAGGCTACCTTCCAGGCACCACCGTGTTCGTCGTCGTGGCCTTTCTTGCCACGCCGCTTGACGATGATCTCGTGCGCTTCCCCACCCCGCTTCCTCATGCCGCGTCCCTTTCATCCTCGTAGCGGTTGACCCAGGTCTCCAGCTGCTTGAACGCGGGTTTTACGTCCTGCTCGATCAGCTTGCGCCCCGCGTCGACCGCCAGCAGGGTGGGCTTGCCGGCAACGTGCGCGACCAGCGTGGTACGCACGCACTCCAGGGCAGAGAGTTCGGTCTTGATACGCTGACTCATGGCATTGGACAGCGGCTCCATCACGCAATAGCACATGAAGATGCCGAGGAAGGTACCGACCAGGGCCGCCGCCACGTGGGCGCCGATTTCCGCCACCGAGCCGCCGATGTTGCCCATGGTGATGATGATGCCCATGATCGCCGCGAGAATGCCGAAACCCGGCATCGCCTCACCGATCTTGTGCAGCGAACGCGCCGGCTGCAGGAGGATGTGCTCCATGGCCTCCAGCTCCTGCTCGAGGAAACCTTCCAGCTCGTGCGCACTGATCTTGCCCATGGCCATCAGGCGAAAGTTGTCGGCGATGAAGGCCATCAGGTTCTTCTCCTGACGGATCAGCGGGTACTTGGCGAACAGGTCGCTCTGCTCCGGCTCCTCGATATGCGCATCGAGCACCTTGAGACCGCCGACCTCGACCATTTCCAGCAGCTCGTAGAGCAACATCAGCAACTGGCGCTGGAACTCCTCGCCACGCCGCGTGTAAACGAACACGCCCTTGATCTGATGGCACATTTCCACCAGCACTTCCTTGGGGTTGCCGACCACCAGAGCACCGAGGCCGGCGCCGACGATGATCACCACCTCGGCCGGCTGCCAGAGCATGGCCAGCTCGCCGTGGGCCATGACATAGCCCCCCAGCACACAGCCGACGATGATCAATGCACCTAATATCTTCTGCACCCTAGCCTCTCTCGTTCAGGTAGCGGCTGGCCTTGGCGATCGCCTGCTTGCTCAACTGGCAGACGCGCGCGTCGCTCAGCTCCAGCACCAGGGCGATTTCCTTGAGGCTCAGCTCATGTTGGTAGTAAAGGGTCAGCACCAGCCGTTCACGCTCGCTGAGCTGGCTCAGTGCCTGAGTCAGCAGGCGCTCCTTGAGTACCCGTTCCTCGACCGCGCTGCTGCCGCAGGCAAAGCCCTCGTGACCGTTCTGCAGGAGCTCGTCGAGGCTCTCGATGGCCTCGCAGGCGTCAGCCTGGAGGAACTCCTGATACTCCTTGGCGCTGATACCCGCGGCGCGGAGGATTTCTTCTTCCTGCGGCACCCGGCCCAGCTGGCGCGCCAGCTGGCGAATGGCATCGCGAATCTTGTGGGTCTGCTGACGCACCTGACGCGGCCGCCAGTCCTGGCGGCGCAGCTCATCGAGAATCGCCCCGCGGATGCGCAGCGCGGCAAAACGACCGAACTGCTCGTCCGGTGTGCCATAGCGGCGCAGGCATTCGAGCAGCCCCATCAGACCGATCTGTTCCATGTCCTCACGGTCGAACACCTGGTTGGCTTGCAGCGCCAGCTGACTGACGATGCGCTTGACCAGCGGCAGGTACTGCAACAGCCACTTCTGCTCGGCTCCGGGAGCGAACAGCGCGGCTCCGCCCTGTTCGGCGGCGTAGCTGTAGTCGATGGCACAGGTGGCGTTCATGGGCGGGGCCTGCTCTTTACTGAACGATCAGCTTGCTGACCAGCACGTTGACGAATGGCATCGCCAATTTCTTGCTGGCGAAGTCATCGAACAGCGCGCTTTCCAGCGCGCTCTGCAACTCGGGAATGGGCATGCCGCGCAATTGCTCGAAGGTCATCGCGGACAGGTGGGCGACCACCGAGTTGCGCACCATCGGGTCGATCTGTTCGAGCTTCTTCGGATCGGTCTCCAGTTCGGCCTGCAGTACCAGATCCAGAACGAAGTAATGTTCGCGGGTCTCGCCCTGCAGGCTGACGATGACCTTCTCGATGGGGAAGAAGCGGTATTCGCTCTTGGCCTCATCCGCTTCGCTGCCGGCACCACCGGCAGAAATGCCGAGCACGGTCTGGCCAGTCTGCATGGACTTGAGCGTGGCGTAGTTGAAGATGCTGCCGCCGATCACCACCAGGGTGTTGAAGATAACCAGCAGCAGGAGGATGCGCGGCGTTGTCATGACTACTCTCGATTCACTAACGGGAAATTAGACGGTGACCAGCACATCGCTGGCCGACTCCGTGGTGCCGCGCTCGCTGCCGGCCGGAAGCACCGCAGCGGCCGCCACGGCTTCTTCGGCCAGCCAGGCCTGAGCCTGCGCCTGTTGCTGCTGACGTCCGCCCTGAGCATCGGCGGAAACCTGCACGTTGACCTGCACGAAGTTCTGCCCCACCAGTTCCTGGCGCAGACGCTCGCTGGTCTGCTGCAGCAGGCGTGCTACGTCGGCGTTGGCCGCGGACAGCTGCACGCTGAGACGACCGGATTCGTGGCTGAGGAAGATTTCCAGGCTGCCCAGCTCCGGCGGGTCGAGGCGGATGGTGGCGTTCTGGATACGCTGATTGATCTGCAGGTCGACGTGCTCACGCAGGCTGGCCAGCATCTGCTCGCCCCACTGTGCCTGCGGCGCGTGCAGCTTGAGCGTACGTGGCTCCGTCGGCGCGGCAGTCGCAGTGGGGCTGGATGCAACACTACCCGGCGTCGCCTTGTCGCCGTCCGCATTGCTGACAGGCAGGCGCTCAAGCGTTGCGGCCTCGACAGCTTCATCCATCACCACTGACGAGGCAGACGTCAGCGCAGCCTCGGTGGCCAGCAGCGGCCGCAGTACAGCGCTCGGGTCTGCCACTACCGGCTGCGGCTGGCCCGACAGCGCAGCACCGGCTACGCGCAACGTATCCGCAGACAGTTGCGGATCACGCGGTTGCAGCGGTGTCTGGTAACCAGCCTCGACAGGTACCAAAGCGGCCTGATCGGGCAATTCGATCTCATCATCACGCCCCTGCTCCGGCGTTTCGCGCGCCTCGATGCGTACGGCCTGTTGACCCAGCACGCTGGCCAGCCACTGTTCGGCATCCGCTTCGCTGACATGCAGGGTTTCGGGGGCGATGACCTGGGGTTGCACGGCCTGCTCGGCAGCCGCAAAACCCTGCACGGCCATCTGCAACTCGAATGGCTGCGATGCGTCCTCGGCGTTGCCAGCCTGGGCGAAACCCGACGGTAGCGTTTGCTCGACGGAGCCACTCTGGCTGGTGCGAGCATTGCCATTGATCAGTTGCAGCACCTTCATCTCCCGGCTTGATACAGATCGACGCGCATGTATGCGCTACGCCCTTCGGCGTACTCAAGATGCGTCAGCAGCAAGCGACGCACCCGTTCGCATTCCTCGGCGCAGGCAATACGTGCCTGCCCATGCAACTGGCGCAACTGCTCCTTGGCCTCGCGTACCTCGTCACTCAGGCTCGGCAGCCCGGCCAGCAGTTGCAGGCAGGAGCGAATCACCGAGTCGATCTCACCGATCCGCGTCCAGTCCCCCTGCTGCAGTGCCTCCGCCAACTGGGCGTGCAACTGCTGCAGCGCGCGCAGTTCACTTGCGCGCTGCATTCACGCCTTCCCAGCCTTCGCGCAGCACACCGAGCAGGCCGACCACTTCGTCCAGACCTTCCAGCGACAGGCTGACGCTGACATCGGAGAGGCGATAGATGCAGTAGTCGTAGAGCCGCGCCAGGCCCTGCACCACCTCACCGCCGTTCTCGTAGTCGAGCGCGCCATTGAGGCCGTTGAGGATGTTCAGGCACTTTTCCAGTGACTGGCCCTTCTGCTGGTAACGCTTGGCCTCGATATGGCCGCGGGCGCGCGCCAGCTCGTCGAGCAGGCCGTCGAACAGCACCAGCACCAGCTCGTAGGGCGAGGCCGCAGCGGCGCGCGCCTCGAGATCCACGGTGCGATAGCTGTCGTAACTTTCGTTGAGGTTGTAGGCACTCATCAGAACATTCCGTAGGTCTGTTCCATCGCCGCCATGGTCTGCATGAGACCGGTGTACTGACGGAGATAGCGGGCGTAGTAGGAGTCGTACTGCTTCTGGATGCTGTCGAACTGCTGGTCGACGCGGCGCAGCTGGCTGTTGAGGGTGTCCTTGCGGTTGGTCAGCAGGCCACCGGCGCTGCTGGTATAGACCGCGAGATTCTTGTCCAGGGTGTCGAGCAGGTTGCCCTTGTCGGTGAACAGCTTTTCGAAGCCTTCGGGGTTGGCTGCCACGGCCTTCTCGAAGCGGGCATTGTCGATGGTCAGCTTGCCGTTGCGGTCGGCAACGATGCCGAACTCGGTGAGGCTGACCCCGCCGAAGGAGGTGCGCACCACCTGATTGAGCATGCTCTCGATGGCACGCACGCTGGCATCGCCGGCCAGGGGCCCGCGACCACCGCTCTCGCCACCGCTGGCGGTGAGCGAATCGAAACTGTTCATCAGCGTGTTGAAGGCGCTGACGAAGGCCTGAGCCTTTTCCTTGGTAGCCTTCTGGTCCTGACCGATTTCCATGGTCAGCGGCGTATCACCGCTCTTGTGCGCCTTGTTGAATGTCAGGCTGACGCCATCGACGACGTTGTCGAAGGTGTTGCTGCTGCTGGTCAGCTCGATGCCGCTCTCACCACCCAGACGCACGATGGCATCCTTGGCGACCGAGAGTTCCTGACGTGCGGCCACGGCATCCTCGAACGCGGTATTGTCGCTGGCGCTCAGGCTGATGGCCTGGTCGGCACCGGTCTTCTCGCTGGTCAGTACCAGGTTGACCTGACCATTGCTGCGCACCAGTGTCGCCTTGACGCCCTCGTTGTCGCTGGCGTTGTTGATGGCTGCTGCCAGCTCGTCCAGCGTCGTGACGGAGTCAAGTTCGATGGTGAAGGAGCCACCGGCCTGTCCGATGGTCAGGCTGCCGCTGCCCAGGTCGCCGTCCTGCAGGCCCTGCAGGGCAACCTGACTCTTGCTCGCCAACTGCTGGACGAAGAAATCGTAACTGCCCGCCACCGCCTTGGTGCTCACTGTGGCGCTGGCATAGCCTTCCTGACTGAAGCTGGCACTGTTGACCAGCATGCTGTTGCCGCCCAGCTTGAGACCGCTGGCCGCCGACTTGAAGCCCTTCAGCGCGGTATCCAGGGAGGTCACGGCGGAAAGCTGCGCCTTGTATGTCGC
Organism: Pseudomonas sp. Z8(2022); assembly: GCF_025837155.1. NCBI lineage: Bacteria > Pseudomonadati > Pseudomonadota > Gammaproteobacteria > Pseudomonadales > Pseudomonadaceae > Pseudomonas > Pseudomonas sp. Z8(2022). Next base: position 4,277,640 of record NZ_CP107549.1, read on the forward strand.
CTCGTTGCGGTTGGCCTTGGCCAACTGGCCCTGTATTTCATATTGGGCCAGCTGGGTCGCCATGCTTTGAACGTAATCTGAATCGATAGCCATAGTCGGACACCCGTTTTCCTGAGAGATAGCAATAGCGGTGCCAACAGCGGAAACCCTTGATTCATGCGGGTTTCGGCGCTCCGCCAGGTGAAAGATCCTTTCCGCTCGCGCAGCGGCGGACGACAGGCGGAAGGCCGACTTCCGCCTGCGTCGCGCAGGCGGCGGACGTGCCCATTACACAGGCGACATCAGGACGGTCCGGCTTAAGGCGGAGAGGCGGGAAGATCGCGCTGCGCTAAATCGCAGGTAGCGAATCAGGAAGGGCATTCGCCAGGCCGATAGCAGCCCGGGCAGGCTGGCGGGCTATTCGCCGCCAACCGCGAAATTGGGCAGGCTGTTGACCGGCTGGCGAAAGTTGAAGGGGATGGATTCGACGGCAAGACCGACGTTGCGCTGCACCACGAAGTGCAGGTGCGGCCCGGTGCTGTTGCCGGTGTTGCCGGAACGCGCCAGCAGCGTGCCGGTGTCTACCCGCTGACCTTCGCGCACCACCACCGAGCCCTTCATCAGGTGCAGGTAGACGCCCATGGTGCCGTCGTCATGCAGGACGCGCACGAAGTTGCCGGCAGGATTGTTGCCGCGGCCGCTCTGCTGGTTCTCGGTCTTGATCACCACACCGCCGCGGGCGGCGACGATAGGTGTGCCCTCGGGCATGGCGATATCCACCGCATAACGCCCCTTCGGGGTGAAGTGGCTGTAGGTGCCATTGGCGCCCTGAGTCTGGCGGAAGGGTCCGCCACGCCAGGGCAGCGGGTAACGATGGATGCTCGGCTGCAGGCGCGGATCGCCGAGGGCGTAACGCAACTTCGGCTTGTAGCGCAGCGGTTTCGAGGCATCCTGCGGGGTGAGTGTTGCCAGACGGATGTTGCTGCGCGGCGGCAGTACCCAGCGAATCGGTTTGTCTGGCGCACCGATGGCGTTCTGCACCTGCTCGAGCTTCAGTTCGATTTCCACCGGAGCATAGAGGTCGTTGCGAATCACCAGGGTTTCACCGGCTTCGTGCTTCTTGGTTTCCAGCTTTACCTGGTTGTCCAGACGCTCGACCATGCGATCGTTGAACACGAACACCTGCGCGCCAGGCGAAGCCTGGTCGCTATAGGTCACCACGCCGTTCTTGTCGACGGACTTGTAGATGGTAAGCGCAGCGGCCTGGCCGCAGATGGCCAGCAGACTGCAGAGAATGATCAGACGCCCTAGCATAACGACTCGGATCTTATGGCTTTTTGATATCCGGATCATGAAGACTAGCAGCGCGGCCCGGCACATGCGAGGTACCGGCCGTCAGGCTGTGAACCGGCTCACCGCCGCTGGTCGGCGCAGGCCAGATTTCCGGGCATTCGCAGGCTCGGCGCCCTTGTCAGGCGCCAGGGCTGAAATGCTTCTGCGCGGTGCCGCGGGCGATCAGCCGTGACAGGTAGTCGAGCTTCTGCGGGTCGCGGTCGACGAAGCGGAAGGTCAGCTGCAACCACTCGCTATCGGCCTTCGGCTCGAAGGCTGCCACCGCGTGCAGATAGCCGTTCAGACGCGCGGTTTCCGCTGCCTCGCCCTGCTCCAGATCCAGCACTGCACTCTCCAGCACCTGCGGCAGTGGCTCGGCGCGTTTGACCACCAGCAGCGCTTCCTTGAGGCTCAGTGCCTTGATCACGCAGGCCATGGTGCCGGCGGCCAGACGCAACTGGCCCTGACCACGACCGGCCGGAGCCTTGCCCGCGGCAGCGGGTGCGGCACGCGGCGCAACAGCAGTAGCAGCTGCTGCTGTTGCCGGAGTTGGGGCGCTGGGCTTGACCACCTCGGCCTTGCCACCGGTGAGGGCAGCCAGCGAATCGTTGGCGTAAGCACCGGTACTGAGCATCTTCGGTGGCGCGCTGGCGGCCAGCGCCTGCAGCTTGCCGGCACGGCTCAGCGCCTTCTTAACCTTGGTCACCAGCTGTTCGGTGGAGAAGGGTTTGCCGATGTAGTCGGAAACACCGGCCTGAATCGCCTGTACGACGTTCTCCTTGTCGCCACGGCTGGTGACCATGATGAAGGGCGTGGTTTTCAGGTTGTCCTGCTCGCGGCACCAGGTCAGCAGTTCGAGGCCGGACATTTCCGGCATTTCCCAGTCGCAGAGAATCAGGTCGACCACCTGCCGGCTCAACATCTGCTGGGCCTTGCGGCCATTTATCGCTTCCTCGATCTGCACGCCGGGAAAATGATCGCGCAGCCCTTTCTTGACCAGATCACGGATAAAGGTCGCGTCATCCACCACCAGCACACTGACTTTGCTCATCGGCCACTCCTGTACGAATGCCGATAAGCATAGTCATGGCCAGTGGCCTAAGGCCACCGGAAAACGCCGGACGCACAACAAATCGCGCAAAGGAAACGGCCCGGGCAACCTCGGACCGTCGGCATGCAGCAGGCGTCAGTCCCTGGAGCGGCCCTCGACCTCTTCGCGCATGCGGGTCAGGCCGATATGGCGTACATCGGTGCCGCGCACCAGGTAGATCACCAGTTCGGCGATGTTGCGTGCATGATCGCCGATGCGCTCCAGCGAGCGCAGCACCCATATCACGTTGAGCACGCGGGAGATCGAACGCGGATCTTCCATCATGTAGGTAACCAGCTCGCGCAGCGCGGTCTTGTATTCGCGGTCGACGGTCTTGTCGTGCTGCGCCACGGCCAGGGCCAGTTCGGCATCGAAACGGGCGAAGGCATCGAGAGCATCCTGCACCATCTTGCGCACCTGGTCGCCGATATGGCGGATTTCCACATAGCCCCTGGGTGACTCGCCTTCCTCGCTGAGCAGGATGGCGCGCTTGGCGATCTTGCTCGACTCGTCGCCGATGCGCTCCAGGTCGATCACCGACTTGGAAATGCTGATGATCAGGCGCAGGTCGGAAGCCGCCGGCTGGCGACGGGCGAGGATGCGCACGCACTCCTCGTCGATGTTGCGCTCCATCTGATTGATCTGATCATCGATCTCGCGCACCTGCCGGGCCAGGCCGGAGTCGGCCTCGATCAGCGCAGTGACGGCGTCGTTGACCTGCTTTTCCACCAGCCCGCCCATGGCCAGCAGGTGGCTGCGCACTTCCTCCAGCTCGGCGTTGAACTGCTGGGAGATGTGCTGGGTAAGGTTGTCTTTGTTCATGTCTCGCTCCGCGAAGGCTGCCGGCTTTGATGGCCATTGGTGCGTAAAGCGCACCCTACTGGTTAAGGGATGGGCTTTGGCAGAGGGTGCTGGGCAAGGAGGCGGAACGCAGACAGTACAGGTAGTACGGCAAGTTCCGCCGACGCAGTCCGGCGCACTCTGACATGGCCATCAGCCGTAACGACCGGTGATGTAGTCTTCAGTCTGCTTCCTGGCCGGGTTGGTGAACAGCGTATCGGTGTCGCCGAACTCGATCAGCTTGCCCATGTACATGAACGCGGTGTAGTCGGAAACGCGCGCCGCCTGCTGCATGTTGTGGGTGACGATGACGATGGTGTACTTGCTCTTGAGTTCGTAGATCAGTTCCTCGACCTTCAACGTGGAGATCGGGTCCAGCGCCGAGCAGGGTTCGTCGAGCAGCAGCACTTCCGGCTGCACGGCCACGGTACGGGCGATCACCAGGCGCTGCTGCTGGCCGCCGGACAGGCCCAAGGCCGACTCGTGCAAACGGTCCTTGACCTCGTCCCACAGCGCCGCGCTCTGCAGCGCCCACTCCACCGCCTCGTCGAGCACGCGCTTGCTCTTGATGCCCTGGATGCGCAGGCCATATACCACGTTTTCGTAGATGCTCTTGGGGAAGGGATTGGGCTTCTGGAACACCATGCCGACGCGACGGCGCAGCTCGGCCACATCCTCGCCCTTGCGGTAGATGTTGCGCCCGTCGATGTTGACCTCGCCTTCCACGCGGCAACCGTCGACCAGATCGTTCATCCGGTTGAAGGTGCGCAGCAGGGTCGACTTGCCGCAGCCGGACGGGCCGATGAAGGCCGTCACGCGCTGCTTGGGAATATCCATCCTGACGTCGAACAGCGCCTGCTTCTGGCCGTAGTACAGGTTCAGACCCGGCACTTCGATGGCCGTGGTCTCGCCGGCCAGGTTCAGGCTCTGCCTGCCGCGGCCGAGTGCGGACAGATCGATACCGCGGGTATGGGCTTCGTGTTGCATAGAACTCACTCCGTTCGTAGCTACAAGCTGCAAGCTGCGCACCAGTGGTGCGCGACTCGTAGCTGCGTTAGTGATCCAGCGCCTTGTACTTCTCGCGCAGGTGGTTACGGATATAGACCGCGCTCAGGTTGAGCAGGGCGATGACGATCACCAGCAGCAGCGCCGTGGCGTAAACCAGCGGCCGCGCGGCCTCGACGTTGGGGCTCTGGAAGCCGACGTCGTAGATGTGGAAACCCAGGTGCATGATCTTCTGATCCAGGTGCAGGTAGGGGTAATTGCCGTTGAGCGGCAGAGTCGGCGCCAGCTTCACCACACCCACCAGCATCAGCGGTGCCACCTCGCCGGCGGCACGTGCCACGGCCAGGATCAAACCGGTCATCATCGCCGGGCTGGCCATCGGGATCACCACGTGCCACAGCGTCTCGGCCTTGGTCGCGCCAAGCGCCAGCGAGCCTTCGCGCACCGTACGCGGAATACGCGCCAGGCCCTCTTCGGTGGCGACGATGACCACCGGCAGCGTAAGGAGCGCCAGGGTCAGCGAAGCCCACATCAACCCTGGCGTGCCGAATGTCGGCGCCGGTGCGGCCTCGGGGAAGAACAGCCGGTCGATCGAGCCACCCAGCACGTAGACGAAAAAGCCCAGGCCGAACACGCCGTAGACGATCGAAGGCACGCCAGCCAGGTTGTTCACCGCGATGCGGATGATCCGCGTCAGCGTGCCCTGATGCGCGTACTCGCGCAGATACACCGCGGCTATCACGCCGAACGGGGTGACGATCACCGCCATCAGCATGACCATCAGCACGGTGCCGAAGATCGCCGGGAAGATGCCGCCTTCGGTGTTGGCCTCGCGCGGCTCGTCGCTGACGAATTCCCAGAGTTTCATGGCATAGAAGCCGAGCTTGTCGACCGTGCCCATGGCATTGGGTCGGAAGGCGCGGACGATCTTGCCCAGGGCGATCTCGCTCTGCCTGCCATCGCTGGCACCCAGGGTCACGCTGTCGCGGTTGATCTGCCGGGTCAGTTCCACCATGCGCGCCTCGAGCACCTTGTACTCGGCGTGCAGCGCATCGCGGCGGGCATCCATGTCGGCCTGCTCGGCAGCATCCAGCTTGCCCTGCAGCTGCAGTTTGCGACCTTCCAGACGGATGCGCTCGAGGCCGTGGTTGATACGGCCGATATCACGTTTCTCCAGACGCACCAGTTGCGCATGCAGGTCGTCGACGCGATCCAGACGCTCCTGCAGGGCCGGCCAGGCGGCTTCGCCCTCGGCGATGATCTGCCCGCTTTCCTTGACGTTGATCAGCTTGCCGTAGAAGTTGCCCCATTCGCGACGCTCCAGCACAGTGATGTCGGCCGGCTTGCGCGGGTTGCTCAGCCACTCGCCGATCACCCAGGTGAAGTCGGCGCCGAACAGCTCGCGGTTACCGACCTTGAGCAGTTCGCGGGTCATGAATTCGCCACCTTCAGCGGCAACCGGCAGGCCGGCTGCGGCGAGGCGCGCGCGCGGCACTTCCTCGATCTGCACCACCTCACCCAGCAACACGCGTACTTCCTGACCGGGCACCTGGTAGTCGGCCTCGAGAACGTCCGCCGGCCAGAAGTGGCCGAGGCCACGGGTGGCGATCACCGCCAGCAGACCGAGGGTCATGATGATGGCGATGGCCACCGCGCCACCGCTCATCCACACGCCCGGGGCGCCGCTCTTGTACCAGGATTTCAGGTTGTTCTGTTTCACGGCATCACACCTTGAATGAAATCGTTCTTTACCTCGCCTCTCCCGCTTGCGGGAGAGGGGCCGGGGGAGAGGGCTTGGGCACGCGCCTGCACGACCCTCTCCCGCCCCTTCGGGGCACCCTCTCCCATGAATGGGAGAGGGTCATCAGTTGGCCTGCTGCGCAGGCATGTTTTATAGGCTCGAATACTTGGTACGCAGGCGCTGACGAATCAGTTCGGCCAGGGTGTTCATCACGAAGGTGAACATCAGCAACACCAAAGCCGCAAGGAACAGCACGCGATAGTGGGTGCCACCGACTTCCGACTCGGGCATTTCCACGGCGACGTTGGCCGCCAGGGTACGCATGCCTTCGAAGATGTTGATATCCATGATCGGCGTGTTGCCGGTGGCCATCAGTACGATCATGGTCTCGCCGACCGCGCGACCCATGCCGATCATCAACGCCGAGAAGATGCCCGGGCTGGCGGTGAGGATCACCACGCGGGTCAGGGTCTGCCAGGGCGTGGCGCCAAGGGCCAGGGAGCCGAAGGTCAGGCTCTTGGGTACGCTGAATACGGCATCCTCGGCGATCGAATAGATGTTCGGGATCACCGCAAAGCCCATCGCCAGGCCCACCACCAGGGCGTTGCGCTGATCGAAAGGAATGCCCAGCTCGTTGGACAGCCACAGACGCATGTTGCCGGCGAACAGCCAGTTTTCCAGATGACCACTGACGGCGATGGAGAACCAGCCGATGGCGATCACCACCGGAAGCAGCAGCGCCGCCTCCCAGCCGTCGGGTACGCGATGGCGCACGGACTCCGGCAGCTTGGTCCAGAGGAAACCGAACAGCAGGATGCCCAGCGGCGTCAGCACCAACAGACTGAAGATGCCGGGCAGGTGGTTTTCCAGAAACGGCGCGAGGAACAGACCGGCGAAGAAACCGAGGATCACCGTCGGCAGCGCCTCCATCAGCTCGATCACCGGTTTGACCTTGGTACGCATGCGCGGCGCCATGAAGTAGGCGGTGTAGATCGCCGCCGCAACGGCCAGCGGAGCGGCCAGGAGCATGGCGTAGAAGGCAGCCTTGAGAGTGCCGAAGGCCAGCGGCGAGAGGCTCAGCTTGGGCTCGAAGTCGGTGTTGGCGGAGGTCGATTGCCAGACGTAGTCGGGCTCCGGGTAGCTTTCGTACCAGACCTTGCCCCACAGCGAGCTCCAGGAAATTTCCGGGTGCGGGTTGCTCACCGCGAAGCGCTGCAGTCTGCCTTCGGACTCCACCAGCAAACGCGTGGAGCGCGGCGACAGGGCGGCGATGGCGCTGCCCTCGGCGACCTGCTGCCTGAGCAGGGTGCGGTGCGCGGTGCTGTGGAAGATACCCAGGCGACCGTCGGCATCCAGCGCCATGAAGCCCTTGCGACGCTCCTCGGGCAGAATCCGGGTGATCGCACTGTCGCCCAGCTGGAAACTGCGGATCGACTGGAAGGTGGACTTGCCGTCCTCGTCGCGCACCATGAACCACTGCTGAATGCCGCCCCTGGCGTCACCGATCATGATCGAGATGCCGCCGAGCAGACTGGTGGCGCTGGTCACACTGTTGGAAGCATCCGTGAGCAGTTCGTAGCGGCCATTGAGGCTGCGTTTGCGCAGGTCGAAGACATCGGCGCTGGAATCGCCGTTGAACACGTACAACCACATCTGCCGCGGATCGAGAAGCAGCTGGCTGATCGGCTCACCGATCTGCGGCAGGTTGATGCGCTCTTCACTGACGCTCACCTCACCGGTGAACAGGTTTTCCTCGCGGCCGAGGCTGATCAGGTGCAACTCGTTGCCGGTGGAGCCGGCCAGCATCAGGGTGCCGCCATTGAGGTTGACGGCAACATGGTCGAGCGCGCGGCCCTGCGGGTCGACCTCGATCGGCGTCTGGCCGTAGGGATAGTCGATCTGCGGCGCGATGGTGCGCACGTTGTCCGGGTAACTGATCTTGTAGTTGTGCTGGATCACCAGCGCCTGGCCGTTGGACAGACCGAGCACCACGCGGCGGCTACCAGGCTGATCCTGGCCAACGGAAGCGACGCTGACGCCAGCAGGCAGCGGCAGTTGTATGCGTTGCAGCGCTTCGCCGCTCTTGAGTTCGAAAAACTGCACGGCGCCGGCATTGTCCAGGCGCATGGCGACCTGATTCTGTTCTTCGACTGCCAGCAGCAACGGCGCCTGCGCCTCGGCCAGCCAGGCCGGTTGTTGCACCTTGCGCGCCTGCAACTCGGCGCCCTGAAACATGGGCAGCACGACATGGGCAAGGTAGAAGAAGATCAGGGTAATGGCAGCGAGTACCGCCAGACCGCCGATGGAAACGTACCAACGCGCCATGCGGTCCTTGAGGGCACGCAGGCGGCGCTTGCGTTGCAGGGCCGGGGTGTTGAAATCGATCCCCAGGGGATTGTGCGCGCTGTTCACGGTTTCGTTTGCCAAGTCTTTCATGCGAGAAATCTCTGCGCGGGCTCTAATGCGCCGCATAGGGCTGTCCAGGCTGGTCAATCTAGCGGGCTTGTATGACAGAACGGTTACAGCGACCTGACATGGCGAAGCCCGCCACTCCATGGGGTGGCGGGCCGATCGACCATCAGCCGGCCGAGATCGTCAGGTGCTGAATTACAGGCCCAGCTCCTTCATGGTCCTCTCGACCACTTTCGACGGCAGCGGGATGTAGCCATCCTTGACCACCACTTCCTGCCCCTGCCTGGACATCACCAGCTTGACGAACTCGGCGTCCAGCGGGCTCAGCGGCTGGTTCGGCGCCTTGTTAACGTACACGTAGAAGAAGCGCGCCAGCGGGTACTTGCCGGACAGCGCGTTGGTTTCGTTGGCTTCCTCTACCTGGCCGCTCTTGTCCACCAGCGGCACGGCGCGAACGCTGGAGGTCTTGTAGCCGATACCCGAATAACCGATGGCGTTCAGGGTGCTGGAGATCGACTGCACCACGGAAGCCGAACCCGGCTGCTCGTTGACGTTGGCTTTGAAGTCGCCTTTGCACAGAGCCTCTTCCTTGAAGTAGCCGTAGGTGCCGGATACCGAGTTACGACCGAACAGCTGGATCGGCTTGTTCGCCCACTCGCCACTCAGGCCGACGTCACCCCAGGTTCTCAGGTCCTTGTCTTCACCGCACAGACGGGTGCTGGAGAAGATCGCGTCGACCTGCTGCATGGTCAGCGACTGGATCGGGTTGTCCTTGTGCACGAACACGGCCAGGGCGTCGATGGCCACCGGAACGGCGGTGGGCTTGTAGCCGTATTTCTCCTCGAAGGCCTGGATCTCGCTGTCCTTCATCGGACGGCTCATCGGCCCCATATTGGCGGTGCCTTCGGTCAGCGCGGGTGGCGCAGTGGAGGAACCGGCGGCCTGGATCTGGATGTTTACGTTGGGGTAGTTCTTCTTGAACTCTTCTGCCCACAGGGTCATCAGGTTGGCCAGCGAGTCGGAGCCGACGCTGGACAGGTTGCCCGATACACCGGAAGTCTTTTCATAGGTCGGCAGAGCCGGGTCGACGGCGGCTACAGCAGATACGGCGCTTACGCCGGCGGCGGCGAAAGTCAGGGCCGCCATCAAACGCTTCAGTTTCATGCCTTGCTCCTAGCAGATAGTGTTGTGTCGGATGGAACGGGCCCAAGTATCTGCAGGCCGTGTGAACACTGTATGAAACGAATGTGACAGTTGAATGAACGTCGACAACGTTTCGCTTTGGCAGAGAAAGGCGCTTCGGTGAAAGGCGGGTTGATACCGGACTGGCAAATACGTGTGTGCTTTCTGTGCTGGCACTATCCGTTAGCGCGTGCGCTGAGCGTTTAGGTTTCGCCCCTTACGGGCGACTCACTTTCTTTGCTTGTGCAAAGAAAGTAAGCAAAGAAACACACCCCTGCATACGGCCCCGGCTGCGCCGGGGTTCCCTCGCGCCATCACCGCTCCAGGGGCACGCCGTGAAGGGCCATCCCTGGCCCATCACGGCTCTCGCGACATCCATGTCGCTCAACCCCTTCCACGGCGATTTCACTCGGCCTCCTGAAGGGGACTTGGGTGTCGTCTGTGCGAACGCAGCCTAAGAGCAAAAGCAAAAGCAGACGCCGTCGAGCTTGAGTTTGTGAAAGTCTTGCAAGCTCGCGATACGGTCCCGTCAGGAAGAAAAGCCATCGTCAGCACACACGTATTTGCCAGTCCGGTCTGCCCAACAAAAAGCCCCCGCACGCATCGCGCGCAGGGGCTCGTAACAGCGCCAGTGACTACTGCATGTTCTGCTTCAGCGCACGCATGCGCTCATGGCAGGCACGCACCTTCGGCATTTCCACGGCCAGCAACACACGGACATCCTCTTCGGCGCTTTCCAGCGCATCCTCGAAGGCATGCAGGATACGGTCTTCCGCTTCCTCCAGCTGCGCGACGTAGGCGGCGTCTTCATCCTTGGCCAGGGTTGCGCGGGTATCCGCGTAGAACTGGCGCAGCTTGCCCAACATGGTGCCGCCGGACGCCGGCTCGGTCTGATTGGCCGCCACCTTGACGCTCAGCGCATTGATCACCTGGGTCTTGGCGCGCACCATGTCGCGAAACAGCGCCTGCAGACGGACATCACCGACCTCGTCGTGGGCATGCTCGTAAAAGCGCTTGCCGTCACGGGTGATTTCGATCAATTCATTGAGTTGTGCGGTCTTGCTGCTCATGGATTCTCTCCTTGGCTATGGGACTTGCGGGTCAGCGACCGCTCCAGCGGCTGCTGTTGCTTTGAATTCAGCTGTTGATGAGCAGGGCATCGGCGTCCACACCACGCACACCGCGGATGTTGCGGGCGATCTCCACCGCCAGGCGTTTCTCGGCGCTGCTCAGCACGCTGCCGCGCAGACTGACCAGACCGTCGTCGGTGTTCACCGTGATGTTGATGGCATCCAGGTTGCGGCTATAGAGGAAACTCGCCTTGACCTTGCTGGTGATCCAGGCGTCGCTGATCTCCTCGCGCGCCTCTTCGAGGGTGGTCTGCACTTCGCTGCTACTGCTGTCTGCCGTGCTGATGCTGAGGTGGTTGAACACCTCACGCACGCCATCGGTGTTGGCCGCCAACTGGCCCGCCAGCTCCTTGGCCGCCGGCGTCTGTGCATGACCGCTCAGGGTGATGTTGCCGGTCTCGCTCTTGACCTGAATGTCCAGGCCGCGGGTATTGCTGTTCCACAGCAGCTTGGACTTGACCGTGGCGGCGAGGCTGGCGTCCTCGAGCCGCTGCACCATGGCGGGCGGATTGTCCTCGACGGCGTCACTGCCGACTGCAATGCGATTGTCCACCGAGTCGATGCCCTCTATGCTCAGCGCCACCTGCTCGGCCAGGTCCTTCTGCACGTCGTTCTCGACCTTGCCCTCGAGGGTGGCGACACCATCCTCCACTTCGGCCTTGAGCTTGAACGGGTTGAGATGGCGGTTGAGGGCGAAGGCGGTCCAGATCGAGCCTTCCTGGCGTGCGGCTTCCAGCTGCGCAGCCGACGCAGCTTCGGCGGCCTGGCTGGCCAGCGGCAAGAGGCCGAGCAACAGCGTCGTGCTGACGGCCAGCATCAGGGGTTTGAACGGGGGCATGATTCACTCCTGTTCGTGAGACGGTACGAGGAATCTCGCAAGCCCCATGCCAGCCAGGAAAAAAGAAGAAAATCGCGTAAAAACAAACAGTTAAGAAAAGGTCGGGCACCCTGCCTGCATGCAGGGTGCAGTATCTGCGCAGTCACGCCGTGCAACTTGCACGGTTTTTACCTGACTAAGCTGCATTGACCAGCGAGACGGAGCACAAACATGGCAGTTGCAGAGCAAACCAGCGGACGAATTTTGCTGGTGGATGACGAGGCGGCAATCCTGCGTACTTTCCGCTACTGCCTGGAAGACGAAGGTTACGACGTCGCGGGCGCCAGCAGCGCGGCCCAGGCCGAAGCGCTGCTGCATCGCCAGGTGTTCGACCTGTGCTTCCTCGACCTGCGCCTTGGCGAGGACAGCGGCCTCGAGCTGCTGGCGCAGATGCGCATCCAGGCACCCTGGATGCGCGTGGTGATCGTTACAGCCCACTCGGCCGTGGACACTGCGGTCGATGCGATCCAGGCCGGTGCAGCCGATTACCTGGTCAAGCCCTGCACCCCCGATCAATTGCGTCTGGCGGCTGCCAAGCAGCTGGAAGTGCGCACCCTGGCCGCACGCTTGGAAGCGCTGGAAGGCGAGGTGCGCAAGGTCAAGGACGGTCTCGATTCGCACAGCCCGGCGATGATGTCGGTGCTGGAAACCGCACGCCAGGTCGCCGCCACCGACGCCAATATCCTGATTCTCGGCGAGTCCGGCACCGGCAAGGGCGAGCTGGCCCGCGCCATTCACGGCTGGAGCCGCCGCGCCAAACGCACTTGCGTGACCATCAACTGTCCGTCACTGACCGCCGAGCTGATGGAGAGCGAGCTGTTCGGCCACGCCCGCGGCTCCTTCACCGGCGCCAGCGAGAGCACCCAGGGCCGGGTCAGCCAGGCCGACGGCGGCACCCTGTTCCTCGACGAGATCGGCGATTTCCCGCTGGCCCTGCAACCCAAGCTGCTGCGCTTCATCCAGGACAAGGAGTACGAACGGGTCGGCGATCCGGTCACACGCCGTGCCGATGTGCGTATCGTCGCCGCCACCAACCTGGATCTCGACGAGATGGTGCGCGAAGGGCGTTTCCGCGAAGACCTGCTGTACCGCCTCAACGTCATCACCCTCAAGCTGCCACCGCTACGCGAACGCCAGGAGGACGTGTTGTCCCTGGCCGAGCGCTTTCTCGCCCGCTTCGTCAGCGACTACGGTCGTCCGGCCTGCGCCTTCAGCCCCGAGGCGGTGGCGGCCCTGCAGGCTTACCACTGGCCGGGCAACATCCGCGAACTGCGCAATGTCATCGAGCGCGCCAGCATCATCTGCCAGCAGGAGACAGTGGAAATCGCCCACCTCGGCCTTGGCGGCAGCAGCGAAGCCCCCAACAGCGCCCTGCGCATCGGCGCGCCGATGAGCCTCGAGGAGCTGGAAAAAGCCCACATCGCTGCGGTGCTGGCCAGCAGCAGCACCCTCGACATGGCGGCCAAGACGCTGGGTATCGATACCTCGACGCTCTACCGCAAACGCAAGCAGTACAACCTCTGACATGGGATCTCCATGAAGCTGTCGATGAAGCTTCGCACACGCCTGTTCCTCAGCATTTCCGCACTGATCACCGTGGCGTTGCTGGGCCTGCTGCTCGGTCTGTTCAGCGTCACCCAGGTAACGCGCAGCCAGAGTGAGCTGAACCAGAGCGGTTTCACCGCCGTGCAGCTCGGCCAGAAGCTGCGCCAGCATCTGGGCGACGAGCTGATCCTGCTGCTCAGCGAGAACCCTGACCCCGAAAACCTCGCGCGGGTGCGCGAGGGATTCCGCACCACCCTCGCCGAAGGCCTCGAAGCGAATCTCGGTACGCACTACCAGCTGGGCCTCGAGGAGGCCGCCAGGCTCTACGATCAGATGGAAGAGGCCGCCGCCAGCGCAACGCCCGAAGGCCAGACGCCGCACAATCTGGGCGCCCACAGCGCCTTTACCGAGGCATTCCAGCGCCTGCGCAACCACCTGCTCGCCGAGCAGGACAGGATCGTCGGATGGGTCATCGAGGCCGAGAAGAAGTCTGGCGAGCGCTCGCAGCTGATTGCCGGACTACTGGTGCTGACCGGCCTGGCCGTGCTGGCGATCGGCGTACTCACCGCCCATGGCATTGCGCGCCGCTTCGGCGCTCCCATCGACATGCTGGCCCGTGCAGCCGACCAGATCGGCCAGGGCAAATACGATGTGGTGCTGCCGGTATCGCCAGTGGTGGAACTGGCAGTGCTGAGCCGTCGCTTCGGCCTGATGACCCAGGCGCTGCGTGAATACCACTCGAGCAACCTGCATCAGCTGCTCAGCAGCGAAGGCCGGCTGAAAGCCGTGCTCGACAGCATCGACGATGGCCTGGTCATCCTCGACAACCAGGGCCGGATCGAGCACGCCAACCCGGTGGCACTGCGCCAGTTGTCCTGGCAGGCCGATATCCTCGGCCAGCCGATCGGCCCGCGGCTGCCGAACCATGCCGTCGACGAGGCCTTGCACCAGGTGCTGGCCGGAGAGCTGCTGCACGAGCCCCCTGCCGATCTGCAGATCGAACGCAACGGCGAAACCCGCCTGCTGGCCTGGGCACTGACTCCTGTCCAGGTCAGTGAGGGAGACAGCGTGGGCGCGGTGATGGTGCTGCGTGACGTCACCAAGCAGCGCGCCTTCGAGCGCGTGCGCAGCGAGTTCATTCTGCGCGCCTCGCATGAGCTGCGCACGCCGATCACCGGCATGCACATGGCCTTCAGCCTGTTGCGCGAGCGCCTGACGCTGCCGCCCGGCGGCCGCGAACAGGAGCTGATGCGCACCGTCGACGAGGAGATGCACCGCCTGGTGCAGTTGATCAACGACCTGCTCAATTTCTCGCGCTACCAGAACGGCGTGCAGACCCTGCAGCGCCGTCCCTGCAACCTGGCCGAGTTGATCCGCCAGACGCCGCCGCGCTTTGCCGAGCGGTGCGCGGAGCGGGAAGTGACGCTGGCCTGCGAAATCCATGAACCACTGCCGCACCTCAGCGTGGATACCGCACAGCTGGAGCGCCTGCTCGACAATCTGGTCGACAACGCCCTGCGCTACAGCAACCCCGGCGACGAGGTACGACTACGCATACGTCGCCAGGCCGAGCAGGTCATCGTCAGTGTCCAGGACCAGGGCGAGGGCATCCCCTTCGAGCAGCAGGCGCGTATCTTCGAGCCCTTCGTTCAGGCCGGCCGACGCAAGGGCGGCGTTGGTCTGGGTCTGGCCCTGGCGCGGGAAATCGCGCAACTGCACGGCGGCCAGCTCAAGGTGCACTCGCGCCCGGGAGAAGGCGCCAACTTCTACTTCAGCCTGCCGGTCTGAGGTCTGCGCCTTGTAGCAGGCTGATGACCGGCCAATAAAAAACGCCGCGATCTTCGCGGCGTTTTTTATTGCTTCGGTGCCGAATCAGGCTCAGCGCAGGACCGGATCGAACTTGATGCGACGCCCGGCCAGCAGCGCTACCAGGAAACCCAGGCCGAAAACCACGCTGGCCCCCTTGAGCAGCATGGCGACCCCTTCCTGCTCCAGGCCCGGGCTCAACCAAAGCGCGGCCAGGCTGGCCAGGGTCATGATCAACAACAGGATGGCACTTCTGGACATGGCTGGACTCCTTGTCGGTCAGAACACCCAGCGCGGGGTGCTGTTGGCGGGGCGGGATTCACGATTTGCGCCTTCGGCACCGCCTTCGTCGGAAATGCGCAACCACTGGGCGTCGTCACCAATGGTGCCGGCAGCGCGAGCAGACTGGGTGCGCGCCTCGGCAGACCCGTTCGGCTGCAGATCGGCGCGGGACTCCCACATCGGCGAGTTGGAAAAGCTGAATTCGGCTGTCTTGGCAACAGCGTCAGCCGAATCACTGAAATCATTGGCGTAAACCCCGCCGACCAGAAATGCAGAGACGCAGAACAGGCTCAGTCGGATAATGTACATGGCGCTTCTCCATAGCAGGTCAGTCGGGGGTTTACATGACTGATTTTGCAGCGCTCATGCCAATCTCAAAAAATAAAAATATCCTTATAAATCAATAGCTTACAAAGACATAGTTCCTCAACCCCCATGCACTTTGCAAGATGCCCCATTGTGACACGTGCAAATTGCACGATCATTCACGGCGCGGCAGCACGACACTGAAGCAGGAGCCCTCACCAAGACGGCTGGTCAGTTCGATACGGCCACCATGGGCCTGAACGATCTGTTCGCTGATGAACAGGCCGAGCCCCAGCCCCTGAGCGACGCTGGTACCGGATACGCGTTCGAACTGCTCGAAAACCCGTCGCTGGTCAGCTTCAGAGATCCCCACCCCCTGATCCCTCACCTCGGCGCGAATCATCTCGCCCTCGGCACGGACCCGTACCGACACCGGTTTGCCAGCACCATAGCGCAAGGCGTTGGTCAGCAGATTGGCCAGGACCTGCTCGATGCGGAACTCGTCCATCATCACCGGCGCCGGCCCTTCCACATGCAGTTCGATATGGCTGCCGGTACTGGCGAACTGTGCAGCCAGGGCCTCGACCACGCTGCCGGCGAGCACACCGAGATCACCCGGCTGCGGCCTCACGGAAAGCTTGCCGGTACGGATACGCGAAATATCCAGCATGTCGTCGATCAGGCGGCTCAGGCTGCGAATCTGCCGCTCGTCGCGGGCGACCATCTCCCGCAGCTTGTCGGCGGTGAAGGCGTCCATGCGCCCCTGTTCCAGGCGCAGCCGGCGCAGTTGCACATCGAGGATCAGGCCGTTGAGCGGCGTACGCAGCTCGTGCGAGGCGATGGACATGAACACGTCGCGCATCTCCACCGCCTTCTGCAGCTCGGCCTGTGTCTCACGCAACTCGGCAAGCAACGCCTCCTGCTCGCGGCGCGCGGCCTCGACCACCTCCAGCTGCATGCTCAGCGCCTTGCGGTGGCGGTAGAGGTCGACGAACATCGCCACCTTGCTGCGCACCTCGAAGGGCGACAGCGGCTTGTGCAGGAAGTCCACCGCGCCGCTCTCGTAACCACGAAAGGCGTAGTCCATATCGCGCCCGACGGCGCTGACGAAGATGATCGGAATGTGCTTGGTCTTCTCCGTTCCGCGCATCAGCTCGGCCAGCTCGAAGCCGTTCATGCCCGGCATCTTCACGTCGAGAATGGCCAGGGCGAACTCATGCTCGAGCAGCAGCGACAGCGCCTCATCGGCACCGCTGGCCTCGAACACGGTGCGGTCCTCACTCTGGATCAGTGAGCGCAGTGCCAGCAGATTTTCCGGCAGATCGTCGACGATCAGTACCTTGGCTTCAATCTTCCTTAACATGGCGGAGCATCCAGTTCGGCCAGCAACAGGCGCATGGCATTGATAGACAGGAGAAAGTCCGGTTTGAACAGCGCCAGCGCGGCATTCGGCATGGTGGGCACCTGCGCGTCGGCCGGCTCCTGCACCAGCGTAAGACCACCGGCCTTGTGAATGGCCAGCAGGCCGGCGGCGCCATCCTCGTTGGCGCCGGTGAGCAGCGCAGCCGCCAGCTGATCACCGTAGGCATCGGCCGCGGACTCGAAAAGAATGTCGATGGACGGCCGCGAGAAATGTCGCGGCTCCTCACGGCTGAGGGAGAAGCAGCGCTCGGTTTCGATGGACAGGTGGTAACCCGCCGGCGCCACGTAGACCATGCCGGGGCGCAGGTATTCCTTGTCCTCGGCCTCCTTGGCCGGCAATTTCAGGCGCCGCGCCAGCAGATCGGCGAGCAGACTGTCGCTGCGATCCGGCTGATGCAGCAGGCACACCACCGGCAGTCGGTAGTCCGGCGGCAGGTCTTCGAGCAGCCCCAGCAGCGCTTCCACCCCGCCGGCCGAGGCGCCAATCAGCAGTGCCCGCAGCGGTGCACGAACCTGGCCGCGCAGCTTGATTCGTTGGCCGTTCATCGTTTGCGGAAAATCCGCTCGGGCCGCGATACCGCCTCGAACTGCTGGGCATAGGCGGAGAAGTCCAGGCTTTCCTTGCTGCCCAGGCCGAGAAAGCCACGGTGACAGAGGGACTCGTGGAACAGGCCGAGCGCGCGGTCCTGCAGGTCGCGGTTGAAATAGATCAGCACGTTGCGGCACGAGACCAGATGGGTTTCGGCGAACACGCTGTCGGTGGCCAGGCTGTGGTCGGCGAAGGTCACGTTGGCCCGCAGCGACTTGTCGAACAGCACGCGGTCATAGGCTTCCGAGTAGTAGTCGGAGAACGCCCGCTTGCCGCCGGAGAGTTGGTAGTTCTGGGTGTAGGTGCGCAGATTGTCGAGGGCAAAGATGCCCTGTTCGGCCTTTTCCAGCGAATGTGGATTGATGTCGGTGGCGTAGATCATGGTGCGCTCCAGCAGGCCTTCCTCATGCAGCAGGATGGCCAGGGAGTACACCTCCTCGCCGGTGCTGCAGCCGGCCACCCAGACCTTCAGTGAGGGGTAGGTGTGCAGCAGCGGCACCACCTGCTGGCGCAGGGCGAGAAAGTAGCCGGGGTCGCGGAACATCTCGCTGACCGGGATGGTGAGGTACTGCAACAGCTGCATGAAGGCCTGCGGCTCGTGCAGGATGCGTTCCTGCAACGCCGAGATGGTCGGGCAGTCGAGCTGCACCTGTGCCTGGCGCACGCGGCGCTTGAGCGAGGCTTTCGAGTAATCGCGAAAGTCGTAGCTGTATCGCAGGTAGATCGCCTCGATCAGCAGGCGCAGCTCTATTTCATCAGGCATCACAGACGCTCCAGCTTGGGCATCCACACGCGGATCAGAGAGAACAGGCGATCCAGGTCGATGGGTTTGGCCAGGTAATCGTTGGCGCCGGCCTCACGGCAGCGCTCCTGATCATCCTTCATCGCCTTGGCCGTCACCGCAATGATCGGCAGGTTCTTCCAGCGCTCTTCCTGACGAATCTGCCGGGTGGCCTCGTAGCCGTCCATCTCCGGCATCATTACGTCCATCAGCACCAGGTCGATGTCGTCGCGCTCGCGCAGCTTGGCCAGTGCCTCATGACCGTTGCGCGCCACCTCGACCGCGGCACCCTTCTGCTCCAGCGCACTGGAAAGGGCGAAGATGTTGCGCACATCGTCGTCCACCAGTAGCAGGCGCCGTCCCTCGAACAGCTTGTCGCGGCTGCGTGCGGTCTTGAGCATGCGCTGACGCTCGCTGGACAGCTCGGCCTCGACCTTGTGCAGAAACAGGGTGACCTCGTCGAGCAGGCGCTCCGGCGAACGCGCGCCCTTGATGATGATCGAGCGCGAATACTTGAGCAGCTCGGCTTCCTCGTCGCGGGTCAGGTTGCGCCCGGTGTAGACGATCACCGGCGGGAAGGAGCAGATGTCCTCCTCGGCCATGCGCCGCAACAGCTCGTTGCCGAGCATGTCGGGCAACTTGAGGTCGATGATCATGCAGTCGAACACGGTCTCGCGCAGCTTCTCCAAGGCTTCGCCAGCCAGGGCGACGGCGGTGATCTCGATGTCTTCGTCGCCGATCAGGCGGGCAACGCTGTCGCGTTGCAGCGGGTCGTCCTCCACCAGCAACACACGTTTGACCTGCTGGTTGAGCTTGGCCTCCAGCTTGCCGAACACCTCCTTGAGCTGCTCACGGCTGGTGGGCTTGAGCGCGTAGCCGACAGCGCCCAGGTGCAGGGCCGCCTCGGTCTGGTCCTCGACCGAAACCACGTGAACCGGAATATGGCGGGTCTGCGCGTCGTCCTTCAGGCGCTGCAGCACGCTGAGGCCGGAGCCATCGGGCAGGCGCATATCGAGCAGGATCGCGTCGGGGCGGTACTGCTGCGCCAGCTCCAGGCCCTCATCCGCGCTGGTAGCGACCAGACAGGCATAGCCCAGTTCGTGAGCCAGGTCGAAGAGGATGCGGGCGAAGCGCACTTCATCCTCCACCACCAGCACGCGGCGACCGCCACGCTCTTCGAGCTGCTCACGGTCATCGGCGAAAGGCGCCGGTGTACGCGGCATCGCCGAAGCTGAAGCGGGGATCTCGGGAGTGGCCGGCACAGGTTGCGGTGCCATCACCTGAAGCGTCTCCATCGGTTTGCTTTGGGCCACGCCTTCGACCATCCGCTCGGGCAGCAGCAGGGTGAAGGTACTGCCCTCACCGGGCGCGCTGCTGACGGAGATGGAGCCGCCCAGCAGCCCAGCCAGGTCACGCGAGATGGACAGACCCAGACCGGTGCCGCCATAACGCCGGTTGGTGGTGCCGTCGGCCTGGCGGAACGCCTCGAAGATCGCCTGTTGCTGGTCCGCCGCGATGCCGATGCCGGTATCGCGTACGGCGAAGGCCAGGTAATGATCGTCCTGGCGCGACACGCTGAGGGTCACGCCGCCACGGTCGGTGAACTTGAAGGCATTGGACAGCAGGTTGCGCAGAATCTGCTCGGCGCGCTGGCGATCGGTGAACAGCACCTGTGGCAGCTCGCCCTGCTGCTCGATGCGGAAATCCAGACCACGTTCGCCGGCCATCGGTACGAACACGTCGCGCAGGCTTTCCAGCATGCTCGCCAGCTGGGTGCGCTCCGGGCGCACTTCGAGCTTGCCGGCCTCGACCTTGGCGATGTCGAGGATGTCGTTGATCAGATTGAGCAGATCGTTGCCGGCCGAATAGATCGATTCGGCGAATTTGACCTGTTCGTCGTCGAGGTTGCCGTTGCCGTTTTCCGCCAGCAGCTTGGCCAGGATCAGCGAGCTGTTGAGCGGCGTGCGTAGCTCATGGCTCATGTTGGCGAGGAACTCGGACTTGTAGCGGCTGGCGCGCTGCAGTTCCTCGGCGCGCTCTTCGAGCTGGGCCTGGATGCGGCCCAGCGTGGTATTGCGCTGGTCCAGCTCGTCGCGCTGGTCGGCCAGCACCTGAGCCTGCTCGGAGAGCTTCTCGTTGGTCTGTTCCAGCTCGGCCTGCTGGGTTTCCAGGTGCGCCTGGGACTCCTTGAGCACCCGCGCCTGCTGCTCCAGCTCCTCGTTGGCGGCGCGCAGTTCTTCCTGCTGAGTCTGCAGCTCCTCGTTGAGTTGCTGGGTCTGATCGAGCACCTCCTGCAGGCGCTGGCGATAACGCGCGGCCTCCAGGGTCGTGCCAACGCTGCCGGAAATGGCTTCGAGGAACTCGCGCTCACGCAGATCGAGCTTGCGCATGAAAGCCAGCTCGATCACGCCGTTGACGCGATCTTCGGACTGCAGCGGCACCAGAACAACGCTGACCGGCTGCCCTTCGCCGAGGCTCGAAGCGACCTTGATGTAGTCGACCGGCAATTCGTCCAGACAGATCAGACGACGCCGGCGGGCAGCCTGCCCGACCAGCCCCTCGCCCTTGTAGAAATGCTCCTTGAGGCTGGCGTCTTCGCTGAAGCCGTAGCCGGAAACACGCGTCAGATCGCCGCTGTGCTCATTGCGCAAATACAGCGCCGCGACCACGCAGTTGAGATATTCGGCCAGAAATTCGAGAGAACGGTCGGCAAGCTCCTGCACCTGTGGCTGGCCGAGCAGGCGCTCCGCCAACAGCGTCTGGCCACCGCCCAGCCAGGCGCGGCGTCTCTGCTCCTCGGCATAGTCAGCCTGCTTGGCCAGGGTCTTGGAGTAGGTCTGCGAGAGGTTCATCAGTTCACGACGGCCGAACAGGGCCAGCATGGCGCTGAACAGAATGCTGACCACTAGGTAGATGCCGGCGCCCCAGAGCGTGGTGCTGCTGACATCGGCATTGCGCTGCCGGCGCAACTCGCGCTCGCTGTTGATGAAGGTATCGAGCTCGCGGCGCATGCCGTCAGTGAGGTTCTTGCCGCGCCCCCGGGCAATTTCCTGCAGGTAGTTGCCACCATCGCGACGCCTGTCTATGACGTCCCGGGCGAACTGGTCCCACTGCTCCTGCAATGCCAGCAGGCGCTCGAGCCGCTGCACCTGCGCCGGGTTGTCCCCGACCATGTCGATGACCTGTTCGGTCAGCGGACGAAACTTGCCACGCGCCTGTTCGTAAGGCGCGAGGTAGTCATCGTCGCCACTGAGCAGAAAGCCGCGCATACCGGTTTCCAGATCCAGGGTCAGCTTGTATACCTCGCTGGCCCGGTTGAGCACCTGGTCGGTGTGTTCGACCCAACGGATCACGTTGAGCAGGTAACCGATCAATACCGCAAAGAACAGGGCACCAATCAGGCCCAGGCCGAGCGGTAGCCCGACGTTACGATTGAGAATTCGGCGAAAACCTTTCTCGTCCATTGCGGACTCATTCGACATTGGGACGTCCATTCGATGATTGTCTCGCTTCTTCTTATCTGTCGGGGGGAGGCGTGTGGCACACTGACCGCGCGCGGCCCCCGAAGTTTGCCAAACATTTGCACATTCTGCGCGCCGAAACAGGGAGCTTCATGAGCGAAACCGATTACGTCACTGCCAAGACCGTTCTGCTGGTCGAAGATGACGATGTAGTACGCGAACTCACCACTGAGGTACTCGGTGAGCTCGGTTATCGCGTGCATGCCCTGAGCGATGGCCCCAGTGCCCTGAATCTGCTGCGCAGCGACCAGCAGGTCGATCTGCTGATGAGCGATATCGGCATGCCCGGCATGGACGGGCGCGAACTGGTGAAAGCCGCGCGCCAGCTGCGGCCGACCCTGCCGGTGCTGTTCGCCAGTGGCTACGATGAGCGCGAACTGCTCGAAGAAGTGCGCGCCCGCGACAGCGCGGCCGCCACCAACAGCATCGTCAAACCCTACGACCTGGGACTGCTGGCACAACGGCTGGACGACCTGGCGGGCGCCTGACACGGTCGACATCCCACGCTGTCCAGATGATCGCCTATCAGGCAGATCGATAGCACTTGCCGTACTCGGCTGCAGACGGGACGCTCGGCAAAACGTCCAGCCGAGGAAAGTGCATGCCCAGCATCAACCCTAGCCAAGCGGATCTACTGGCGTTCGCCGAGCGCATGCCCGGCGACACACCGATCCTGATGCTCAACCTGCTTCGTTTCAACGAGCAGGCCGCGTATGGTGCAGACAACCCCCATGCGCCATGCAGCGGGCGCGAAGCCTACGCGCGCTACAGCCGTACCGCGCTGAGCAAGGTCCGTGCGGTAGGTGGCGAAGTGCAGGTGATGGCTGACGTTCACCTGTCGCCGATCGCACCGAAGGACGAGCAGTGGGACCTGCTTCTGCTGGTGCGCTATCCCTCGGCAGCGGCCTTTCTGAGCATGCTCTCTGACCCGGAGTACAAGGCCGCCACCGTTCACCGTAGCGCCGCGCTGAGCGACTCCCGGCTGATCGGCACGACCCCTGCCTGAGCCCTATCCCGCCGCCTGCAGGTTGAGCACCAGCAGGCGCGCTGCGGTTTCCGCATCCGGCTCACCGTCATAGTTGACCGGCCGGTACTTCATCTGGAAGGCGGCGATGACGTTGCGCGTCGCCTCGTCCAGCTCGCCATGCTGCGGCACCGTGTACCCCTGCTGCGCCAGCTGCTCCTGGAACCACTGCACACTGGGCAGGCTGGTGCTGAACAGCGCCTGCTGGCGCGCCACCTCATCCTCGTTCGGCCAGGGCACCAGGCCTTCGTCGGCCAGGCGCTTCCAGGGAAACAGCGGCCCCGGATCGACCTTGCGCTGAGGCGCCACGTCGCCGTGCGCGATGATCGAGCCCAACGGCAGCTGGTGACGATTGACGATGTCCTTGAGCAGCACGATCAGGGTATCGATCTGCTGCGGCGCGAAAGGCTGCCAGTAGCGACCGCTCGGAGTCTGGTAATAGCCCTGGTTGACCAGCTCGATGCCGATGGTGGTGCTGTTGAGCCAGGTACGCCCCTTCCACTCGCTGACGCCGACGTGCCAGGCGCGGCGATTCTCGTCCACCAGGCGGTAGACGGTCGGCGGCGCGTCACCGATCAGGTAGTGGCTGCTCACCTCCGTCTGCGTCAGCAAATCGAGCGAGCGCTGCAGGTCGGCGGAGGTGTAGTGCAGCACGACGTACTGCACGCGGCTGTTCTGGCCAGTGGCGGTATGACTGTCGTCGATCCGCAGACCGCCGCTACAGCCAGCTAGCAGAACAAGCGCGAGAGCAAGACAAAGAGACTTCATGCGTGACCGAATACGCTCTGCAGGTTGTCCAGCAGCATGTCGACGCTGAGCATGATCAGCAGCATGCCCATCAGACGTTCCACTGCCATCAACCCGCGATTACCAAGGAACCGCTGCAGGAACGACGCCTGCAACAGGATGAATGCCGTCACCGCCCAGGCCAGGATCAGGGCCAGATAAAGCTCCCAGAGCGGCCCGGTGTGTGTGTTGCGCAGGGTCATCAGCACCGCCAGGGCCGAAGGTCCGGCCACCGCAGGTGTCGCCAACGGCACCAGCATCGGTTCGCCGTCCGGCACATCGCCGAGCAGCCCCTGCGGGCTGGGGAAAATCAGGCGCATGGCGATGACGAACAGGATGATACCGCCGGCAATGGCGGTTGCCTCGCGCGACAACCCGAGGCTGGTGAGGAATTTGTCACCAAAGGTGAGGAACAGCAGCAGCAGGCCGAGGGCGAACAGCAGTTCGCGCGCGGCGATCCACAGGCGCCGGCGCGGCTCGACGTTCTTCAGGGCAGCGATGTAGATGGCAATGTTGCCGAAAGGGTCTGTGACCAAAAAGATCAGCACGGCGATGCTGAAAATGTCCATGGGTATCTCCGCTGACAGGTGCGCATAGTCTAGGGCCTGCCCGGGCCACCCCGCGAGCCCGCGTGTGGGTCGGATATGCAATTTTTTCGGCAGGTGCGGATTTTTCATGACCGGAAACGCGGCAACGTTCGCGGCAACGACCGCTCGTAAGAATGTATACAAAGCAGTAGCCAAGATGGCTACAAAATGTCTAAATTGACCGCACAAGAACAACAGCGAGAAGTTTTCCAATGACCTCCACCGCTCAGCGCCCCGAGGACGAGAACCTCGGCCTTGGCTCCAACCTGCTCTACGGTCTGCAGCACGTGCTGACCATGTATGGCGGCATCGTCGCCGTGCCGCTGATAGTTGGCCAGGCCGCGGGCCTGTCGCCTGCCGATATAGGCCTGCTGATTGCCGCCTCGCTGTTCGTCGGTGGCGCCGCTACCCTGCTGCAGACCATTGGCATACCCTTCTTCGGCTGCCAGCTGCCACTGGTACAGGGTGTGTCTTTCGCAAGCGTCGCCACCATCGTGGCGATAGTGGGTACCAGCAATGGCGAAGGCGGGTTGCCGGTAGTGTTCGGTGCGGTGATAGGCGCAGCGGTGATCGGCCTGCTGAT
This sequence comes from Pseudomonas sp. Z8(2022), assembly GCF_025837155.1. Lineage (NCBI taxonomy): Bacteria > Pseudomonadati > Pseudomonadota > Gammaproteobacteria > Pseudomonadales > Pseudomonadaceae > Pseudomonas > Pseudomonas sp. Z8(2022). The sequence continues at coordinate 4,302,460 of NZ_CP107549.1, forward strand.
CACCCCCATCTTCTCCAAGATCACCAAGTTCTTCCCGCCTCTCGTCACCGGCATCGTCATCACCACCATCGGCCTTACCCTGATGCCGGTAGCCGCCCGCTGGGCCATGGGCGGCAACAGCGAGGCCGCCGACTTCGGCAGCATGGCCAATATCGGCCTGGCCGCCTTTACCCTGGCCACCGTGCTTCTGTTGAGCAAGGTGGGTAGCGCCACCATCTAGCGACTGTCGATTCTGCTGGCCATGGTGATCGGCACGCTGGTCGCCCTGGCGTTCGGCATGGCCGACTTTTCCAGGGTCAGCGAAGGTCCGGTGCTGGCGCTTCCGGCGCCATTGCACTTCGGCATGCCGGTATTCGAGGTAGCGGCGATCATCTCGATGCTTATCGTGGTGATGGTGATCCTGGTGGAAACCTCGGCCGACATCCTCGCCGTGGGCGACATCATCGATACCAGGATCGACTCCAAACGCCTCGGTAACGGTCTGCGCGCCGACATGATCGCCAGCATCATCGCGCCGCTGTTCGGCTCCTTCACCCAGAGCGCATTCGCCCAGAACGTCGGCCTGGTGGCCGTCACCGGCGTGAAGAGCCGCTATGTCGTGGCCACCGGCGGCCTGATTCTCGTCACGCTCGGCCTGCTGCCGATCATCGGCCGGGTCATCGCCGCAGTACCGACCTCGGTACTCGGCGGCGCCGGCATCGTGCTGTTCGGCACGGTCGCGGCCAGCGGCATCCGCACCCTGGCCAAGGTGGACTACCGCAACAACATGAATCTGGTGATCGTCGCCACGTCCATCGGCTTCGGCATGATCCCCATCGCCATGCCCAGCTTCTATCATCACTTCCCGGCCTGGTTCGAAACCATCTTCCATTCGGGCATCAGTTCGGCGGCGATCATGGCGATCCTGCTCAATCTGCTGTTCAACCACTTCACCACGGGCAACTCGGACCAGCAGTCGGTGTTCGTCGCCGGCACCGAACGCAGCCTGCGCTATCAGGACATCGCCGCACTGCACGAGGGCGATCATTTCATCGGTGGCAAGCTGTACGACGCACAGGGCAATGAAGTACCGCTACAGGATGACGATGACCATGCTCCGCGGGCCCGCACCGCCACCGCGACCGGCAAGGAGCGCGAAGAGCTTACGCACTGAAGGGGCAGGCCAATGGCGATGCCGAGCAGGGCTTGTCGGAGCCGGGTCTATACCGGCTCAGGCCTGTTCGACGCGGTTTCGGCCAGAACCCTTGGCGCGGTATAGCGCCTGATCCGCACGCTCGAAGGTGGCCTCGGTGGCCTCGTCATTGCGGAATTCGGCAATACCGCCGGAAAGAGTGATGGTCACCGGCTCACCCCTGAAGTGAAACGGGCAGGCTTCCACAGCGGCCCGCAGGGTTTCCAGCAATTGCACGCCCCCTTCGAGGGGCGTACCCGGAATAAGCAGAACGAACTCCTCACCACCAAAGCGGGCAATGAAATCGGTCTTGCGCAGACGCTTTTGCAGCTCTCCGGCAATGATCTTCAGAACCCGGTCGCCTGCCAGATGGCCGTAACCATCGTTGATCCGCTTGAAGTGGTCGATATCCAGCACCGCCATCAGCAACTGACCGCCATAGCGCTGATGCCGGGCAATCTCCAGGTCGAGGCGCTCGCTCCAGGCCGCCCGGTTGGGCAGGCCGGTCAGGGGATCGGTCAGCGATTTCTGTCGCTGCTCCTCGATATGCTGGCGAAACTGCTGCGCTTCCAGTTCCATTTCAGCAACGCGCCGAACCAGGCCCTGCAGCCGCTCGGCCACCGCATCCTCGCCGCTGTCGCGCTGGCGCTGATGATTGCTGACGCTTTGCAGCAGGCCCTCCAGGCGTTGCTCCAGTGCCAGCTTGAGCGCGTCCAGATCGGCCGCTTCCTGCACGCTGTTCTGCAAGTCGCTGACCTGATCGCGCAACTGCTGGTTGAAGTTGCGCGTGCTTTCCACCGAGGCGGTATAGCCTTCGTGCGCTTCACTGAGGGTGCCGATAAAGGCAGCCAGACGCTCATTGAGTTGCTTGAGATAGCCGGCAAACTCACGCTGGCCGCTGTCGGTGACGGCCAGTACCAGCACAGCCAGGTCATCCAGTACCGGCACCAGCTCGTACCAGTTGAGATTGCCTTCCAGACGCCGGCGCAATGCCTCGCCTTGCGGCAGGTGGCGTGCCGGTAACTCCAGCTCATCGAGCAGGTGGCGCAGGCTGCTGGCGATATGCGGGGCTACCGTGCTGTATCCCGGCTCACTGCCGGGCAGAGAGAATCGGCTGTCGCTGATATCTTGCTGCGGCACCAGGCCAGGCGGCAGCGGCAGGCTGTCCAGCATCGGCGCCGCCGCACTGACCTGAGGATGGGCCGGCTGCGCGGGAACGGCAGGCGATGACTCGCGTGCGGGCGCAGCCTCAGCCGGAGTCGAATCTTCGGACTCAGGGACAAGGGCAGGAGTAGTACTGTTCGCGGCCTCGTCGCCACTCTCACTGCGAGAGCCGAACAGACGCTGCAGCAATCCCGGCTGCTCCTGGATCGGGGCTTGCAGAACGGTCAGCGCCTGCCCCTGCAGATTGCTCAACTGACTGAGCAGCGCGGGGAGCAGGTAATGGTGGCTGGTGGCGTCCTGCAACTGCTTGCCGAGTGACTTGAGCGCCTTGCGCACCTCACGCGGTGGCTGCAGGCGTTGCAGCTGCTCGATCAGGGCTGCCAGGGCCGCGGCGGCCTGCTCGGCACGCTGCTGGCGGCGCTGCTCGGAATCCAGCACGGCCTTTTCCAGGCGAGGAAGCAGACCATCCAGCGCCGCGTCGATATCATCGCGGCGGAGAATCTCGCGCATCTCCTGCATGCATTGATCGACCGCCTTGTCCGTACCCTCGGCAGCCAGACTGCTGCGCACCAGACCACGACGCAACAGGTCGAGACGCGACTCCCAGCGACGCTCTAGCCTTTCCTGCTGTTCCAGGCTGCCGAGGTACTTGTCTTTCCAGCGTTGCGCGTCATCGCTCATACGGCTTACTCGGAAGATGGCGTCTTCAGCATAGGCATTTGCGGGCCACTTCGTGCATCCGGCAAGCGGATTTCCACGGCGACGGGAAGGTGATCCGAGATCGGCTGACTGAGTACGTCCACTCGCCCCAACTCCAGCTCGGAGCTGAGCAGGATATGGTCGAGACAGCGCTGTGGACGCCAACTGGGAAAGGTCGCCTCGACCTGCGGGGCGAGCAGGCCGAGATCACGCAAGGGAGAGTTTTCCAGCAGGTCGACGGCGTGGGTGTTCATATCCCCCATCAGCACCAGATGGCGAAACTCGCTGACCCGCTCGCGGATATAAGCCAGTTGCCGGGTACGGGTACGGGCGCCCAGGGCCAGATGCATCATCACCACGCACAGAGCGCCCTCACCTTCGCCAATGCGCATGAAGATCGCACCCCGTCCGGGCGGTCCGGGCAACGGATGATCCTCCAGCAGGGTAGGTCGCAGGCGACTGAGCACGCCGTTGCTGTGCTGGGCGAAACGCCCGAGATTGCGGTTGAGCTGCTGATACCAGTAGGGAAACGCGCCCTGCTGGGCCAGGTATTCGACCTGATTGACGTAGCCCGAGCGCAGGCTGCCGCCATCGACTTCCTGCAATGCCACGAGATCGAAGTCGGCAAGCAGATCACCAATGCGCTGCAGGTTGCCGGCACGCCCGGCATGGGGCAGCAGATGCTGCCAACTGCGCGTCAGGTAGTGGTGATAACGCTCGGTGTTGATGCCGACCTGGACATTGAAACTGAGCAGACGCAAAAGTCCGTCGGCTGGCCAGTCAGTCTCGGCCGGGCAATGCGGGTTGATCTGCGGGTCGCACAGACCAACCGCACGTGTCTTTCGCCAGCGGCGCAGCATGCCTTGCTGTGCGCAGCCGCTTAGAGAGCGGCGCGTTCCTTGGCGATCAGGTGGTCAGCCACTTCCAGGGTCTGCTGCGGACCACCGGCCGAACCCAGGTCGAAACGATACTTGCCGCCGACGATCATCACCGGTACGCCAGTGATCTGATAGGCCATGGCCAGTTTCTTGGCCTTTTCCATCTGGCCTTTGACGGCGAAGGAGTTGAAGGTCTTGAGGAAGGCATCGCGATCCACGCCCTGAGTGGCGACGAAATCGGCGAACTCTTCAGCCGAGGCCAGCTTCTGCTTCTCCTGATGGATGGCGTTGAACACCGCGTCATGAACCTTGTGCTCGACCTTCATCATTTCCAGGGTGATGAACGCCTGACCATGCACGTTCCAGATGCCACCGAACAATGCCGGCACGCGAACGAAGTTGACGTCTTCCGGCAGTTGCTCGACCCAGGGGTTGAGCGTCGCCTCGAACTGATAGCAGTGCGGGCAGCCGTACCAGAACAGCTCAACGACCTCGACCTTGCCGGGCTTGGACACCGGCACCGGGCTTTTCAGCTCGACATACTGCTGGCCGGCGACCGGTTCGGCATGAGCAGTAAGGCCGAACAGGCTGCTGATCGCCAGAGCGGCGCCGAGAATCAGGTTACGCATGAGGGTACTCCTTGGCTGGACAAGCTCGCCCTGATGGCGATTCGAGACTATGACTCGCTACCGCTGGGCTGGTTCCGCCCATTGTAGCCATGGCGCATATGAAAAAGGGTGGCCGAAGCCACCCTTTGTCTTGCCAAAAGCAACAGTGGTCTATCAGTGCAGACCCTGGATGAAGCTGGATACGGCTTCGATATCCTTGTTGCTCAGCTTGGCGGCGATGGCGCGCATGATCATCGCGTCGCCGTCGTTGGTGCGGTTGCCTTCACGGAAATCGGTCAGCTGCTTGGCTACGTACTGAGCGTGCTGGCCACCCAGTTTCGGGAAGCTGGCAGCTGCCAGGCCAGCGCCGTCAGGCGAATGGCAACCGGTGCAGGCCGGCATGCCTTCTTCCAGCTTGCCGCCGCGGAACAGCGCTTCACCACGCTCGACCAGCTTGGGATCGGCAGCACCGACACTCATCTTCTGGCTGGAGAAGTAGGCGGCGATATCGGCCAGATCCTGATCGCTGAGGTTGTCCAGCATGCCGGTCATTTCAACAACCTGGCGATTGCCGGACTTGATGTCGTGCAGCTGCTTGAGCAAGTAGCGCTCGCCCTGACCGGCCAGCTTGGGGAAGTTTGGCGCGGGGCTGTTGCCATCGGCGCCATGGCAGGCACCACAGACAGCGACCTTGCCCTGACCGGCTTCGGCATCGCCAGCAGCCTGAGCCACTCCGGTGAGGCCCAGGGTCAACAGCAGACTCACGAGTACTTTGTTCATCAGCTAATCCAATTACGGCTAAGAGAGAAAGGGTTATCGGTCAGGCTTACTCATTCGGTCATCAGCTTGATGACCGCCTGGTAATCCTCGGCCGTACAGTCCATGCACAGGCCGCGCGGCGGCATGGCATTCAAACCATTGGTGACGCTCTGCACCAGTGTATCCATGCCCTTGGTCAGGCGTGGTTCCCATGCAGCCTTGTCGCCCTTCTGGGGCGCCGTGGGGATCTGGCCGTTGTGGCATACACCACAGGCGCGGTCATACACAGCTTGCGGATCCTGAGCAGCATAGCCGTTGAACGACAGCGTCATGACGGCAGCTGCAAGCAGCATTTTCTTCATCAGATCAACCTCATCAGGGTGGGAAGCGTCCTGCTTTCTATCGAGCAGAGATGTAATCGCTCCCGGCAATCGGGTTCCTGCGGGTGGGACAAAGCGCACACAAAATCTGCGGCATTATATACTGGCAACGCTGAAACGGAAACGACGCCGCTTGCCACGCCCCCTGGCGTGCAGCAGGTGCGCGGAAATGTCGCAAGCCCTCGATTCGCCAGAGGGTATCTACAAAGCAGCGAGCGAAGGTCAGGCAAGGCGGAGGCAGCCGAGAAAGCGGAATGTACGAGTAGTACATGAGCATTTTGAGGCTGGCTCCAACGCAGCATGGTCGAGCGCAGCAATTTGTAGGCACCCTCTCATGGAATCGAGGCAACCACCGGATACCCCTCCATGCTCCCGAAGAATCCCATCATCGGTCTGTGCCAGCAGGCCAGCTTCCTCATCAGTGCCGCCAAGGTCGACCAGTGCCCCGAGGACAGCGGCCTGGAAGTCGCCTTCGCCGGCCGTTCCAACGCGGGCAAGTCGAGCGCACTGAACACCCTGACCCACGCCAGCCTGGCACGCACCTCGAAGACGCCGGGGCGCACGCAGCTGCTCAACTTCTTCCGCCTGGATGACGAACGCCGCCTGGTGGACCTGCCCGGCTACGGCTACGCCAAGGTGCCGATCCCGCTCAAGCAGCACTGGCAGAAGCACCTGGAGGCCTATCTGGGCAGCCGTGAGAGCCTGTGCGGACTGGTGCTGATGATGGACATCCGTCACCCGCTGACCGAATTCGACTGCATGATGCTGGACTGGTCGGTGGCCAGCGGCATGCCGCTGCACATCCTGCTGACCAAGGCCGACAAGCTGGCCTTCGGCGCAGCGAAGAACGCCCTGCTCAAGGTACGCCAGGACATTCGCAAGCAATGGGGTGAGGGCATCACCATCCAGCTGTTCTCGGCGCCCAAGCGCATGGGCGTGGAAGAGGCACAGATGGTACTGGCCGGCTGGCTGGATCTGTTGCCGGAAGAGGATGGTGAGAACGCCGAGCAGGCGTAAGGCGCAACCCGACTCTACGGCCTACCACCTCTCTCCTGAATGGGGGAGGGAGGGTCATCAGAATGCTGCAGGCAGCACTTTTCTCCGGGCAAAAAAAACCCCGAGCTTCGTATGGGGAGGGAGAAGTTCGGGGTTTAAGGTCTGAACCGCTAGGGCGGGGTTCAGATGTCTGCCAACACTTAACACAACAAAGGAGCATTGAAGGGCTTAACGGCCATTCATGAACTCTGACCGGGCGGGTTTGCGGAAAGTTCATCGCCCTTTTAAAAACCATTTGCCATAAGCAAATGACTTTTGATTCCGCAGAACCCCAAAGCTGGAGCGGCCGCGGCTTTGCGCCGCGGCAAGGGGTGATCAGTGGGCTTCATCCCAATTGGCCCCGACGCCCACCTCGACCAGTAGCGGCACGTCCAGATCGGCGGCACCGCTCATCAGGCTCTTGAGTTTGGCACTGACCTCCTCGACCAGTTCCTCACGCACCTCCAGCACCAGTTCGTCGTGCACCTGCAGGATGATGCGCGCATCGATGCCGCTGTCCTGCAGCCAGGCATCCACGGCGATCATGGCGCGCTTGATGATGTCCGCAGCGGTGCCCTGCATCGGCGCGTTGATCGCGGCGCGTTCGGCGCCCTTGCGCATGGCCTGGTTCTGCGCGTGGATCTCAGGCAGATACAGGCGACGGCCATAGACCGTTTCCACGTAACCCTGCTCGGCGGCCTGGGCACGGGTACGCTCCATGTATGCGAGCACGCCGGGATAACGGGCGAAGTAGCGCTCGATATAGGCCTGCGCTTCCCTGCGTTCGACGTCGATCTGCTTGGCCAGGCCGAAGGCGCTCATGCCGTAGATCAGGCCGAAGTTGATCGCCTTGGCCTTGCGCCGCTGATCACTGCTGACCTCTTCCAGCGGCACACCGAACACCTCGGCCGCCGTGGCCTTGTGCACGTCCAGGTCATGACGGAAGGCATCCAGCAGACCTTCATCCTTGGCCAGATGCGCCATGATGCGCAGCTCGATCTGCGAGTAGTCGGCCGCCATCATCCGGTAACCCTTGGGCGCGACGAAGGCCTGACGGATGCGTCGTCCTTCGGCGGTGCGGATCGGGATGTTCTGCAGGTTCGGGTCGCTCGACGACAGCCGGCCGGTGGCGGCCACGGCCTGGTGATAACTGGTGTGAATCCGCCCGGTACGCGGGTTGATCTGCTCCGGCAGCTTGTCGGTGTAGGTGCTCTTGAGTTTGCTCAGGCTGCGGTACTGCATCAGCACCTTGGGCAGCTCGAAGTCCTGTTCGGCCAGTTCGGCGAGCACCGCCTCGGCGGTGGAAGGCTGACCTTTGGCGGTCTTGCTGATCACCGGATAGCCAAGCTTCTCGTAGAGGATCACACCAAGCTGCTTGGGCGATGCCAGGTTGAATTCCTCGCCGGCGATCTCGAACGCCTTGCGCTCCAGCTCCACCAGCTTTTCGCCCAGTTCGACGCTCTGCTCGCCGAGCAGCCTGGCGTCGACCAGTGCACCGTTGCGCTCGATGCGCGCCAGCACCGGCACCAGCGGGATCTCGATTTCACGCAGCACCCTGGCCAGCGATGGCACGGCCTGGAGACGGCCCCACAACTCCTGATGCAGGCGCAGGGTCACGTCGGCGTCTTCGGCTGCGTAGGGGCCGGCCTGCTCCAGAGCGATCTGGTCGAAGGTCAGCTGCTTGGCACCCTTGCCGGCAATGTCCTCGAAACGGATGGTGCTGTGGTTCAGATACTTCAGCGCCAGACTGTCCATGTCGTGACGGGTGGCGGTGGAATCCAGCACGTAGGATTCGAGCATGGTATCGAAGGCCACCCCTTGCACCATGATCGGCGTACTGGCATTGGCCAGGACATTGATGTCGTACTTGGCGTTCTGGCCGACCTTGGCCTTGGCCGGGTCTTCGAGGATCGGCTTGAGCGCCTTTAGCACCGTGTCGCGATCGAGCTGATGCGGCACGCCCATGTAGCTGTGCGCCAGCGGCACGTATGCGGCCTCGCCGGCCTTGACAGCGAAGGACAGACCGACCAATTGCGCCTGCTGGGCATCGATGCTGGTGGTCTCGCTGTCGAAGGCGATCAGCTCGGCCTCCTCCAGCTTCTTCAGCCAGGCATCGAACTGCGCCTGCTCCAGCACCAGCTGGTAGTCGCCGGCGCTGTCCGACGCCGGCTCGGCGGCCTCCTCAACGACCTCTCCAGTCGGCTCGGCGAACAGATCACCGGCCGGCGCAGCAGCCCTGGCCACCAGCGCCTTGTTCTGACGCAGCAGCTCGTCCAGCCAGTTCTTGAACTCCAGCTGGCCGTACAGCTCGACCAGAGCAGCCTGATCCGGCTCGCCCGGATGCAGCGAGTCGATCTCGATATTCAGTGGCACATCGGTCTTGATGGTCGCCAGCTGATAGGACAGGTAGGCCATCTCGCGATGTTCCACGAGCTTCGCGGGCAGCCCCTTGGCGCCACGAATCGGCAGGCCCGGCACCTTGTCGAGGTTGGCGTAGATCACATCGAGACCGCCACCGACACCGACCAGCAGGCCGAGCGCGGTCTTTTCCCCCACGCCGGGCACACCCGGAATGTTGTCGACCTTGTCACCCATCAGCGCCAGGTAGTCGATGATCAGCTCAGGGCCGACACCGAACTTCTCCTTTACGCCACCTTCGTCGTAGACACTTCCGGTCATGGTGTTGACCAGCGTAACGTGCGGGCAGACCAGTTGCGCCATGTCCTTGTCGCCGGTGGAGATCACCACGTCGCGCTTTTCTCCGGCTGCCTGGCGCGCCAGGGTGCCGATGACGTCGTCGGCCTCGACGCCTTCGACGCACAGCAGCGGCAGACCGAGGGCACGCACGCTGGCATGCAACGGCTCGACCTGCACGCGCAACTCGTCCGGCATGGACGGGCGGTTGGCCTTGTACTCGGCGAACAGCTCGTCGCGGAAGGTGCCGCCCTTGGCATCGAAGACCACGGCGAAGGGGCTGTCCGGGTACTGCTTGCGCAGGCTCTTGAGCATGTTCAGCACGCCCTTAACCGCTCCGGTGGGCATGCCCCTGGAAGTCGTCAGCGGCGGCAGGGCATGGAAGGCGCGGTACAGGTACGAGGAACCGTCGACCAGAACGAGGGGAGCTTGGCTCATGCGCGGGATCAACCTTTTCGGCGGGTGCAGCGGTAGAATGGCTGCATCGGTGAAAAACAAAGGAGCAAGATTATCATGGGTACGCTGAATCGCCTGTTGCTGGTCGGCCTGATGACCTGCCTTCCGCTTGCCGCGCATGCCGAGGATCCGGTTTCGGGCGATCCGGACGTGACCATCCGCCAGGACGGCGACCGCACCATTCAGGAATACCGGGTCAATGGCTTCCTCTATGCCATCAAGGTGATTCCGAAGAACGGTAAACCCTACTTTCTCGTTCGCGCCGATGGCAGCGACGGCAATTTCGTACGTTCGGACGATCCGGACATGCTGATCCCCTCCTGGGAAATCTTTAGCTGGTAAGCGATTAAGGTCTGATATGTCGGTATTCACCCCTCTGGAGCGTCATGAGCTCGAAGTCTTCCTGGCGCCCTACGGGCTTGGTCGGTTGCGTGACTTCCAGGGTATTGCTGCAGGCAGCGAAAACAGCAACTTCTTCGTCAGTCTGGAGCAGGGCGAATACGTTCTGACCCTGGTCGAACGCGGCCCGGTGGCCGATCTGCCGTTCTTCATCGAATTGCTCGACGTACTCCATGAGGCCGGCCTACCGGTGCCCTATGCCCTGCGCACGCAGGATGGCGAAGCACTGCGCACCCTGGCGGAAAAGCCGGCGCTGCTGCAGCCCCGGCTTTCCGGCAAGCACGTGCACGAGGCCAACGCCCATCACTGCCAGGAAGTGGGGAGCCTGCTGGCGCGCATTCACCTGGCCACCCGCGACGCACCCATCGAGCGCCGCAGTGACCGCGGGCTGGACTGGATGCTCGCCGAAGGGCCGAGCCAGGCGCTGAAACTCGACGAGCAGGCCTTGCCGCTGCTGCGCGATGCGCTGGCCGAGATCGCAAACCTGAAGTCGCGCATCCTCGCCCTGCCGCGTGCCAATCTGCATGCCGACCTGTTCCGCGACAACGTGCTGTTCGACGGCAACCACCTCACCGGGGTGATCGACTTCTACAACGCCTGTTCCGGGCCGATGCTCTACGATCTGGCGATCACGTTGAACGACTGGTGTTCACACGAAGACGGTAGCCTCGATGGGGCCCGCGCCCGTGCGCTGCTGGGCGCCTATGCGGCGTTGCGCCCATTCAGCGCTGCCGAAGCGGAGCTGTGGCCGGCCATGCTGCGTGTGGCCTGCGTGCGCTTCTGGCTGTCGCGGCTGATCGCCGCCGAATCGTTCGCCGGGCAGGAGGTGCTGATTCATGATCCGGCTGAATTCCAGCGACGCCTGGCGCAACGGCAACAGGTCGATCTGCCGCTGCCATTCGCGCTGTAGACCCGCCAGGGTGCGCGTTGCGCACCAATGACCTTAACTAGACGGCGCGCCTTACGAGCCCGAAACCAGTCGCGGCAACTGCTCGGCCAGCTTGGCATTGTTGATCGGCGCGCGAATGAAGCCGCGCTGGGTGCCATCCGGGCCGATGATCACCAGATTGCCGCTGTGATCGACGGTGTAGTTTTCCTTGCTGGTATCGGCCGGGATGTAGGGGATGCTCACCGCATTGGCGAACTTCTGCAGGGTTTCCTCTTCGCCGGTCAGCCCCCTGAAGCCTGCATTGAAGAAGCCCAGGTACTTGCTCAACTGCTCCGGTGTGTCGCGGTGCGGGTCGACGCTGACCATCACCACCTCGAGCCGCGCGCGGGTTTCTTCGGGTAGTTGCCCCTGCAGCTGGCGCAGCTGGGCCAGGGTGGCCGGGCAGATATCCGGGCAGAAGGTGTAGCCGAAGAACAGCAGCTTCCAGTTGCCCTTGAGCTGATCCACCACGACTTCCCTGCCGTCCTGATCGACCAGGCTCAGCGCCGGCAGGCTGCGGTTCTGCGGCAGCAGGACGATACCAGCATCGAGCAATGCCGCCGGGTCGCCCTGACTCCTGCTGCTGAGCACCTTGTTGACGGTAAGCCCCAGCACCAGGGCCACGATTGCAACAAGAACGAAAACCGTTGTGTGGGTACGCGTCATGAAAGGCCTTAGATGTTCAGCAGCAGGTAGTGGTCCGCAAGCAGCGCGATAAACAGCAGGAACAGGTACCAGATACTGTACTTGAAGGTGCTGATCGCGGCGTGCGGTTTGCTGTCACGGTACAGCACCCAGGCCCAGTGCAGGAAACGGCCGCCCAGCAGCACGGCGCAGGCCAGGTACAGCAGCCCGCTCATGTGGATGGCGTAAGGCAGTAGCGTCACCGCGAACATCACCAGGGTATAGAGCAGGATATGCACCTTGGTGTAGTGCTCGCCGTGGGTCACCGGCAGCATGGGGATGTCGGCCTTGGCGTATTCCTCCTTGCGATGGATGGCCAGGGCCCAGAAGTGCGGCGGTGTCCAGGCGAAGATGATCAGCACCAGCAGCAGCGGTTCGGCACTGAGGTGGCCGGTTACTGCGACCCAGCCCAGCAGCGGCGGCGCGGCGCCAGCCAGGCCGCCGATAACGATGTTCTGCGGCGTGGCGCGCTTGAGAAAGCCGGTGTAGATCACTGCATAACCGAGCAACGATGCCAGGGTCAGCCAGGCGGCCAGCTCGTTGGTGAACACCATCAGCAGGCTCATGCCGGCGATCGCCAGAAGCAGCGCGAAGGTCAGCGCGGCCACCGGCGTGACGCGGCCGGCAGTGACAGGTCGCTTGTGCGTACGCGCCATGATCGAGTCGATGCGCCGGTCCACCACGTGATTGACCGCAGCCGCCGCGCCGGCGCACAGGCCGATACCGAGGTTGCCGAACAGCAGCACTGTCCAGGGCACACCCGCCCGCGTGGCGAGGAACATGCCGACCAGCGAGGTGATCAGCATCAGCATCACCACCCGCGGCTTGGTCAACTCCAGATAATCGCGCCAGGTGGCGCGTTCGGAGTGAGTGCGCAGCATTGTCGCCATGGCATTTCTCCTTGATTCGTTATTTATCGGCCTTGAACCAGACCGCTGGAAACCGGCGTGGTGCAATTGCCCACCAGATCGGATGTTGTACGCGGCGCCGCAGAAGCAGCTCTCAGGCGATAGTTGATCAGCACCATGGTCAGCAGCAGGGCGGCGCCGCCGGCGTTGTGCGCCACCGCCACCAGCAGTGGCAGGTGAAAAACCACGTTGCTGATACCCAGACTGACCTGCACGGCCAGCGCCAGCACCAGCAGGCCAGCCAGGCGCGACAGCCGGGCCGCGTACAGTCGCCAGGCCAGTACCAGCAACGCCAGTGTCACCAGCGCCGCGCCAATACGATGGCTCATGTGAATGGCGGTACGCGCATCGCTGTCGAGCTGCCCGCCCAGGTAGTTGGGACCGATATGCTGGGTCAGATGAAAGCCCTTGCCGAAGTCCATCGCCGGCCACCATTCGCCATGGCAGGTGGGCAGGTCGACGCAGGCGACCGCGGCGTAGTTGGAACTGACCCAGCCGCCCAGGGCGATCTGCCCGATCACCAGCAGCAGGCAGGCAGCCGCCAGCGCACGCAGGCGGCCTGGCAGCTGCAACGGAGCGAAACGTCCGGACAGACGCAAGGTGAGCAGGGTCAGCAGACTGAGGGTGGCGAAGCCGCCGAGCAGATGGGCGGTGACCACCTGCGGCCATAGCTGCAGAGTGACCGTCCACATGCCGAACGCGCCCTGCAGAATCACCAGCGCGAGAATTGCCAGCGGCAGCTTCACCGGCTGCATCGGTTCCTCGCGTCGGCGTACGGCCTGGGTGGCGATGAACAGAATCACCAGCCCGAGCGAGCCTGCGAAATAGCGGTGGATCATCTCGTACCAGCCCTTGGCGACCTCCACTGGCGCTTCGGGAAAACGTGCCTCGGCGATGGCCTGCTTGTGCTCGCTCATCGGCACGCCGAGAAAACCGTAGCACCCCGGCCAGTCCGGACAGCCCAGGCCGGCATGGGTCAGACGGGTGTAGGCACCCAGCAGCACCACCACCACGGCCAGGAAAGTAGCGAACAGTGCCAGACGGTAACCGGGCTTGTGCATGTCGACTCCTTGGACAGGGGGCTTGGCGCTCTGTCGATATGGACAGAGCGCAGCGTCAACCGATCAGGGAAATTTTCAGCAGATAACGCAGATCATCGAGAATCGCCTTGCCGTTGCTGCCGGCCGGATAGCGCAACACCAGATTGCCGTGCGGATCGACCAGCCAAAGCTGCGCCCCCGGCACGGCCTCGGCGGCCTTTTCATAGGCCTGCAGATCGAGCTGATAGCGGCCGAGCTGTGGATACTCGCGCTTGAGGGTGGCGTCATAGTCGGCTGGCAGCGGCTCGGCCAGAGCCAGGCCATGACTGGCGCGCGAGGTCTCACGGTTGAGACCGATCTGGATCTGCCGGGCCAGGTAAACCAGTTGCTGGCAGTCGGCCTCGCACGCCCCCGGCGCCGTCACCAGGATCTGCCAGCGCGGCTCGACCGCCGCCTGCACGCCCAGGTCGGCCAGGGTGCGGCCGTCACCGATCAGCACACCGTGATAGCTGCGCGTCTCCGGCACCCAGAAACGCCACTGATACATGGCACTGGCGAGAAACATCGGGCCGACGACGATGGCCAGGATCAGCAGCAACTGCAGGCGGCCACGGCCTTTGCGTGGCGCCTCAGGCATGGCGATGGCTGGGTTCATGACGACTCTCCCGTGCGTTGTGTATTCCGAGATAGATGAACAGACCGATCAGCGCGGCGGCCAGGGCGAACCATTGCACTGCGTAGCCAAGATGCTTGCCCGGGCTCATGGCAACGACCGGCCAGTCGACGCGGTAGCTGGCCGGCCCCGCCTCCAGGCGCGCCTCGAAGGGCAGGCCGCCACGCCCGAGCTGCTGCCACAGGCTTTCGGCCTCGACCTGAGTGACCAGTCGCGGCCAGCCTTCGGTCGCCGCGCCGGATCGCAGATTCAGCCCTCCGGAAGGCGCCACGTAGATCCACGCCGTAAGCTGCAGCACGCCCTCAGGGGTATCGAACCGCGGCGGCGTGCGCCGGTCCGGCCAGGGCAGCCAGCCGCGGTTGAGCAATACCCAGAGGCCGCTGGACTGGTCGTAGAAGGGTTGCAGCAACTCGACACCGGCATGGCCATCGCGAATGCGGCTATCGAGCAGGAGACTGTGTTTACCGTCGAAGTGTCCGCGTAGCTGGACGCGACGGTAGGCGGGATCACGCATGGGCTCGAGCTGCTCGAGGCTGACCGGTGCGGCCTGACGGCGGGTCTCGAAACTGGCCAGCAGCTCGCGCTTCTCATCGCCGCGCTGAAGCTGCCAGCAACCCAGCCAGAGCAGGCCCGGCAGCAGCAGGGCGACCAGCAGGCTGGGCAGCCAGCCAGGACGGAAGGAGCTCATTGGCCCCTGCCATTGCGGTCGAGGTTGCTGGCTATACTGCATTGCATCACTCGAATCCCCCGGAGTCCCGCATGCTCAAGGCCGCGATCATCCTCATGCTGCTGGCCACTCTCGCCAGTCTGTTCAGCGGCCTGTTCTTCCTGGTCAAGGACGAAGGCCATGGTTCCCGCGTGGTAGGCGCTCTGACTATCCGTGTCGGCCTGACCGCCATAACCGTTGCCCTGATCGCCTGGGGCTTCTATTCAGGGCAGCTGGTTTCTCAAGTTACCTGGTGAGGCTCGCTACAAGACGTAGACGAAGATGAACAGGCCGAGCCAGACCACGTCGACGAAGTGCCAGTACCAGGACGCGGCCTCGAAGCCGAAGTGTTTCTCGGAGTCGAAGTGTCCGCGCATGATGCGCACCAGCATCACCGTCAGGATCAGCGCCCCCATGGTCACGTGCGCCCCGTGAAAGCCGGTGAGCATGAAGAAGGTGGCGCCGTAGATGCCTGAGCCCAGGGTCAGGCCCAGTTCGGTATAGGCCTCGATGTATTCCTCGACCTGGAAGAACAGGAACGCCGCCCCCAGCAGGATGGTGGCCGTCA
Organism: Pseudomonas sp. Z8(2022); assembly: GCF_025837155.1. Lineage (NCBI taxonomy): Bacteria > Pseudomonadati > Pseudomonadota > Gammaproteobacteria > Pseudomonadales > Pseudomonadaceae > Pseudomonas > Pseudomonas sp. Z8(2022). The sequence continues at coordinate 4,318,210 of NZ_CP107549.1, forward strand.
GCCAGGCCTTGAGCGGGCCGCGCTTGTTCTTCTTCAGAGCGTGGTGGGCAAAGGTGATGGTGAAGCTGGAGGACACCAGCAAGATGGTGTTGACCAGTGGCAGGTGCCAGGGGTCGATCACACCGCTGGGCGGCGGAAACAGCTTGGAATCGGGGTTCTGCAGCATAGGCCAGCTGTATTCGAAACCTTCCCAGAGCATATTGGCCACGCCCTTGTCACCCTCACCACCGAGCCAGGGGCCGGCCCACATGCGGATGTAGAAAAGGGCGCCGAAGAAAGCGGCGAAGAACATTACCTCGGAGAAGATGAACCAGCTCATGCCCCAGCGGAACGAGCGATCCATCTGCGCACTGTACAAACCACTGCGGCTCTCCCTGATGACGTTGCCGAACCAGCCGAACAGCATGTAGGCGAGGATCAGGCCGCCGACGAAGAAGATCATCGGGCCATTGGAGTCCGCGCGATTGGCCGACAGATCGTTGAACCAGGTACCGACCCCGAAGACGCTGGTCAGCAGGCCCAGGGTGGCAATGATCGGCCATTTGCTTTGCGCCGGTACGTAATAGTTTTCGTGACTCGACATTGTTGTTCTCCTTATGGAGTCGCCCGAGCAAGAGTCGCCTGTGCCACTGGCGGTTTGCGTTCGGTGATATCGAACAGGGTGTAGCCCAGTGTCAGGTGTTTAACGTCCTGTGGCAGGTCGCGGTCGACGATGAAGCGCACCGGCATCTCGATGCGTTCGCCCGGTTGCAGCACCTGCTGGGTAAAGCAGAAGCACTCGGTCTTGTGAAAGAAAGCTGCCGCCTGCGAAGGCGAAACGCTGGGAATCGCCTGCGCACTCATCGCGTGATCGCTGGGGTTGTAGGCGACGAACAGCATGTCCCGCGTCTCCCCCGGATGGACCAGGATCTCGTCGGCCTGCGGGCCGAATTCCCAGACCATGCCGGCGGCGTTGGTGGCGAGAAACTGCACGCGCACCTGGCGCTGCTCGTCCACCAACCGCTCCCCCTGATAGGCCCCGGCCGTCTTGCCGTTGATGCCGAACACCCGGCACATGGCATCGTAGAACGGCGGCAGGACGAAAATGCCGAAGCAGAACATCACCACCACCACGACCAGCAGGCGGCTGACCAGGCGACGAGTCGCGATCACCTCGCTCACGGCCGACCTCCTATTTCACTTCCGGTGGCGTACTGAAGGTGTGGTAGGGCGCCGGTGACGGTACCGTCCACTCCAGGCCGTCGGCACCGTCCCAAGGTTTGGCCGGGGCCGGTTTGCCGCCGCGGATGCACTTGATGACGATGAACAGGAACAGCAACTGAGTCGCCCCGAACATGAAGGCGCCGATGCTGGAGACCATGTTGAAGTTGGCGAACATCATGTTGTAGTCGGGAATGCGCCGCGGCATGCCGGCCAGGCCAACGAAGTGCATCGGGAAGAACGCCAGGTTCATGCCGATGAAGCTCATCCAGAAATGCAGCTTGGCCAGGGTTTCGTCATACATGTAGCCGGTCCACTTCGGCAGCCAGTAATAGGCCGAGGCGAAGATGCCGAAGATCGCCCCCGGTACCAGCACGTAGTGGAAGTGCGCCACCACGAAATAGGTGTCGTGGTACTGGAAGTCCGAAGGTGCGATGGCCAACATCAACCCGGAAAAGCCACCGATGGTGAAGAGGATGACGAAGGCCACCGAGAACAGCATCGGCGCCTCGAAGGTCATCGAGCCCTGCCACATGGTGCTGGCCCAGTTGAACACCTTCACCCCGGTAGGCACGGCAATCAGCATGGTGGCGTACATGAAGAACAGCTCGCCGGTCAGCGGGATGCCGACGGTAAACATGTGGTGCGCCCAGACGACGAACGAGAGGAAGGCGATCGCTCCGGTGGCGTAAACCATGGAGGTGTAGCCGAACAACGGCTTGCGCGCGAAAGCCGGGATGATCGAACTGACCGCGCCGAAGGCCGGCAGGATCATGATGTACACCTCGGGGTGACCGAAGAACCAGAACACATGCTGGAACAGCACCGGATCACCGCCACCGGCCGCATTGAAGAAGCTGGTACCGAAGTGAATGTCCATCAGCATCATGGTCACGCAGCCGGCCAGCACCGGCATCACCGCGATCAGCAGGAAGGCGGTGATCAGCCAGGTCCAGACGAACAGCGGCATCTTCATCAGGGTCATGCCCGGGGCACGCAGGTTGAGGATGGTGGCGACCACGTTGATCGCCCCCATGATCGAACTGATGCCCATCAGGTGGATGGCGAAGATGAAGAAGGTCGTGCTCTCCGGCCCGTAGGTGGTTGACAGTGGCGCGTAGAAGGTCCAACCGAAGTTCGGCCCGCCGCCCTCCATGAACAAGGTGCTGACCAGCAGGCCGAAGGCCGCCGGCAGCAGCCAGAAGCTGAAGTTGTTCATCCGTGGCAGGGCCATGTCCGGCGCGCCGATCATCAGCGGGATCATCCAGTTGGCGAGGCCGACGAAAGCCGGCATCACCGCACCGAAGACCATGATCAGGCCGTGCATGGTGGTCATCTGATTGAAGAATTCAGGCTGCACGATCTGCAGGCCCGGCTGGAACAGCTCGGCGCGAATGACCATCGCCATCGAGCCGCCCAGCAGGAACATGCAGAAACTGAACCACAGGTACATCGTGCCGATGTCCTTGTGATTGGTGGTGAGCACCCAGCGCATCAGGCCCTTGGCAGGGCCATGGTGGTGGTCAGTATGACCGTGGTCGATCACTGCACTCATGTCCTTACTCCTGAGCCTTGGAGAAATCGAGAATGTCCTTGGGCGTGACCATGTCACCGACATTGTTGCCCCAGGCATTGCGCTCGTAGGTGATGATGGCGGCGAGGTCGACCGGCGACAGTTGCTTGCCGAAGGCCGCCATCGAGGTGCCCGGCTTGCCGTTGTAGACGATGTCGATATGGCCCTCGGTGGGGCCCTTGACGATAGGCCCGCCCTTGAGCGCCGGGAACATCGGCGGCAGGCCTTCACCCGTGGGTTGGTGGCAGGCGGCGCAGGTGGTGTTGTAGGCCTTCTCGCCGCGCGCCATCAGCTCTTCCATGGTCCATTCCTTGCTGGTCAACTCGCGCTCGGCGGCAGCGGCCTCCTTGCGCTCGGCCAGCCAGGCGGCGAAGTCTTCCTTGGATTTGGCCTCGACCACCACCGGCATGAAGCCGTGATCCTTGCCGCACAGCTCGGTGCATTGCCCGCGGTAGATGCCCGGTTCCTCGATACGGGTCCAGGATTCGTTGATGAAACCGGGGATGGCGTCCTTCTTCACCGCCAGCGCCGGCACCCACCAGGAATGGATGACATCGGCAGCAGTGATCAGGAAGCGCACCTTGGTACCAACCGGCACCACCAGCGGCTCGTCGACTTCCAGCAGGTAGTGTTCGCCCTTGGCTTCGCGATTGTTGATCTGCGAGCGTGGCGTGGTCAGGTTGCTGAAGAACTCGACGTCCTGACCCAGATATTTGTAGTGCCACTTCCACTGGTAGCCGGTGATCTGGATGTCCAGTTCGGATTCGGAGGAGTCGTAGATCTCGATCAGCGTCCTGGTCGCCGGAATCGCCATTACCACCAGAATCGCCAGTGGCACGACGGTCCAGAGAATCTCGACGGTGGTGCTTTCGTGAAAGTGCGCGGGCTCCTGACCGGTGGAGCGGCGGTGCATGATCATCGACCAGAACATGGCGCCGAATACCAGTATGCCGATCACCACACAGATCCAGAAAATGGTCATGTGCAGGTCGAACACGGAGCGGCTGACGTCGGTGACACCGGGCGTCATGTTGACCGTCCACTGGGCGTGCGCCGAGCCTAATGCCAGCCACAGCAGGAGGCCCATCCAGACTCGTGGATGTCGCATCATTGCGGGTTCCCCTTGATTGTTCTTGTTATCCCGCCGGCTGAGCCTGCGGCTAAGGGATCGACTGCCGTATTGAAGTGGACTGCCGGCGCACGCTGCCGACGCGACCACTCCTGACTGCTGGCGACTACTGTCGAACCTTTCCGTGCCAAAAGCTCGTCCGGTTCCATCAGGTACTGCCTTTCGAAATCGAGTATAGACGGCGACTTTCACCTCGCAACGTGAGCCGGGCAAAGGCCGAAGCCACGCAGCCCTCACCCTAAACGTCGCGGCTGACGCGGGCTGTAGCCATTCTGATACAGGTGGATATAGCGCACTCGCATAAGCACGAGAAAGTTATGACAATCGCGTCTTAGCCGACCATCCGAGCCGACCAAGGTTCACGTCCATGTCCTGAAATGTAGGAGCAGTCATGAACACCGCCGCCCTTCGCCAATTGATCGCCCAGGCCCGTGAGCAGGAAAGCGATAGCCAGGCACTCGCGCACTACCTGCAGGCTCAACTGGAGAGTCTGCACCCGTCCATTCGCCTGCCCGAGGACGATGCACGGGGCGCGTTGACTACCTTCGTCATCGCCTATATCGAGGAAGTGCCGGACGTACTGGAGGCCGCAGCCGAGGTGGCGCGCGAAGCCGGAATCGAGGCCGCGGTGAAACCCGTGCTGAAGATCGCCGAGCATTTCTTTCTGCAGCCTCCGGCGCTGATGGAAGGCCATGAAGGCCTGGAAGGCCTGCTCGACGAGGCCTATCTGGCCCACCGCCTGGTAGAGGAGGTCAATGACCGTTATATCACCCACCTCGGCCAGCCACTTATCCCGCTGGACACAACGCGCGCCAACCTGGTCGCTCACCAGCTGATCGGCGAGCCGTTCGCCAATCAGCTCGATGAGGCCGTACATCACGCTCTGAGCGGCATGCTCGATGAGGCCAGCTTCGATCAGCCCTCGGTGCAGGCCTACCGCGAACGCCTGGCGGCGCCGGACATCGTATCGGCCTGGCGGCGCTGGCCGTGCCTGTCTCAACAGCTGGGCGTGGAGCTGCAGCTCAAGAACTGATCGCCAGCAGGATCAGCGACAGGGTCAGCAGCGAGCCCAGGGTGGAAAACAGGATCGCCCGCGACACCAGCGCTGCCTGGCGCTGGTAGTACTCGGCGAGCATGAATGGCCCGGTACCGGTGGGTAGCGCGCTGAGTAGCAACGCGGCGTGCGCCCAGAACGGCGGCAGATCGAGCAGCACGAAGGCGATGAACCAGGTCACCAGTGGCTGCAGAACCAGCTTCAATGCCACCAGCGACCACGCACCTCCACTCGGCCCACTCTGCCGCTGGGCCAGGAACAACCCCAGCGAAACCAGCGCGCAGGGTACGGTAGCGGCGCCAAGCAGACGCAGGAACTCGTCCAGCGCCGCAGGCATCTGCACACCGCCCAAGGCCCAGGCCGCTCCGAGCAGGGGCGCCACCACCAATGGATTTTTCAGGAGCGCGGTGACCACCTGAACGATGGCGCCGCCCAGGCCCTTGTCAGTCTGCAGGCCCACTTCGATACACACCACTGCCAGGCCGAACAACACGCAGACCACCAGCAGCGAGGCGATCAACGCCGGCGCCATGCCATCCTCGCCCAGCACCAGCACGCACAGCGGAATGCCGATGTAGCCGGTATTGGCATAACCGGCGCTGAGCCCGTCGATGCTGGCGTCGACCAGGCTGCCGGTGGTTTTCCAGCGATACACCAGGGTGACCAGGAAAACCGCGAGCATGCCGCCGGTGAAGGCGAGGAGGAAGCCGGGCTGCCAGATGTGCGCCCAGTCGGCCTTGGCGGTGAGGCTGAACAGCAACGCCGGCAGCCCCAGCCAGACCACGAAGCGGTTCATTTCCGACGCGGCGGTTGGCCCCAGGCGATTGGTTCGCTGACAGACGAATCCGACCAGGATCAGGCCGAAGATCGGCAGCAGCACATTGAGAACGGTGGACATCGGGCTACGTCTTCAACGAGGGAGGGCCGAGACTAGGCGGCCGCGTCGCTCAGGGCAAGCGTCTGCCTGTGATTCCGCAGCGTCCGCAGGCGTCTAGCACTGACCTGCCGGGACGTTCCCCGGCCTACTTGCGAGCCCGAACATGCAAGCGCTGTTGAACGAAATTCTCGATGAAGTCCGCCCACTGATCGGCCAGGGCAAGGTGGCCGACTACATCCCCGCGCTGGCCAGCGTGGTGCCCGATCAACTGGGCATCGCCGTCTATGGCAACGATGGCCAGCTGCATGTCGCAGGCGATGCGCACATGCCCTTTTCCATCCAGAGCATTTCCAAGGTGTTCAGCCTGGTACAGGCCATCGGCCACAGTGGCGAGGCGATCTGGCAGCGCCTGGGCCACGAGCCGTCCGGCCAGCCGTTCAACTCGCTGGTGCAGCTCGAGTTCGAGCGCGGCAAGCCGCGCAATCCGTTCATCAATGCCGGCGCCCTGGTGATCTGCGACATCAACCAGTCGCGCTATGCCGCGCCGGCGCTGTCGATGCGCGACTTCGTCCGGCGCCTGTCGGGCAATCCGGACGTGACAGTGGACAACCACGTCGCCGAATCGGAATACCAGCACCGCGCGCGCAATGCCGCAGCGGCCTACCTGATGCAGTCGTTCGGTAATTTTCATAACGAAGTCGAGGCGGTATTGCGCAGCTATTTCAGTTGCTGCGCGCTGCGCATGAGCTGCGTCGACCTGGCGCGCGCCTTTGGCTTTCTGGCCAACCAGGGGTTCTGCCAGCACAGCGGCGAGCAGGTGCTGTCGCCGCGGCAGAGCAAGCAGATCAACGCCATCATGGCCACCAGCGGGTTGTATGACGAAGCGGGTAACTTCGCCTACCGTGTTGGCCTGCCGGGCAAGAGCGGTGTGGGCGGCGGCATCGTCGCGGTCGTCCCCGGGCAGTTCAGTGTGTGCGTATGGTCACCGGAGTTGAACTCCGCGGGTAATTCCCTGGCCGGGATCAAGGCGCTGGAGCTGCTCAGCGAGCGCATCGGCTGGTCGGTGTTTTGAGCCGCGCATGAGTGCTGCTGCGCATGGCGCGCCCTGTCGGGCGGCCAGCGCGGCCAATCGCCGCCCGCACGTGATGCGAGGCCTTACAACAGCTTGCGGTATTGCACGAAGCCCGAGCGCTCACCGATGCGCTCGTACAAGAGCTTGGCCTGGCTGTTGCTCTCGTGTGTCAGCCAGTGCACCCGCGAGCAGCCGGCGGCGCGGGCATGGTCGTAGACGTGCTGGATCAGCTTACGGCCGATACCGCCACTGCGCTCACCCTTGGCGACGAACAGGTCCTGCAGGTAGCAGTAGTCGCCGCTGGTCCAGGTCGAGCGGTGGATGACCCAGTGCACCAGGCCGACGGCCTGGCCATCACGCCAGGCCAGTGCAGCGCCCATAGGCTCGGCGGGGTCGAGAAAGCGCTGCCAGGTGAGGGCGCCGGTCTCGGCCGGTATTTCGGTCATGTAGAAGCGCTGGTAACCCTGCCACAAGGGCAACCAGGCTTCATGATCGGCAGCGACTACAGGGCGAATTTCGATGCTCATCGTCCTTCCTCTGTTCGGGCAGGTGGATCAGTCGCTCATCTCACCACAGAGATCGCGCGCCAGCCAGTGCTCGACCTCGGCCTGTGTCAATCCGGCGCCGAGCAGGGCGAACAGCTTGCCCAATGCGGCCTCGCGGGTCATGCCACCGCAGGAGACCAGACCCACCTCGGCCAGACGGCTGCCGGCAGCGTACACGCCGAACTGCACATGACCCTGCGGGCATTGGCTGATCGCCGCCAACACCACACCGCGCGCATGCGCATCGCGCAGCACCGCCATCAGCTCGGCATCACCGGCCGGGCCGGTGCCGCTGCCGTAGCACTCCAGCAGCACACCCTTCACGCCGCTGTCGATCAATGAGCTGAGATGGCTCGCCTGCAGCGCCGGATGCAGCGGCAGCACGGCCAGGTTCACCCGCTCTCGCGCCTGACGGTAGTCGATGAGGGCACTGATCCCGACGTGCTCGGCCTGACGCTGACGCGGCAGCACCTGGAAGGCATCGAAGGCATCGCTGCGCAGCTTCGAACAGCGCGCGCCATGCAGCAGTTGGCCGTTGAAGTACAGGTGCACGCCTGGCGCCACACCGCGATGCAGCGCGCGCATGGCGCCGAACAGGTTGGGCCAGGCATCGCCACCGGCCACGCCGGCCGGCTGCATGGCGCCGGTCAGCACCACCGGCACGTCGAGGCCGAGGAGCAAAAAGCTCAGCGCCGCGGCGCTGTAGGCCAGGGTGTCGGTGCCGTGCAGCACCAGCACGGCATCGTGGCCGTGGCGCTGCACGGCACTGACGATTTCGTCGCGCAGCGTCAGCCAGTGGCCGGTGTTCATGTTGGCGCTGTCGATCAGCGGCAGCAGCTCGCGAAAGCTCCACTGCGGCAGCTCGCTGGCGTTCTCGCTGGCTTGCTGAGTGCGCATGCGCGCCTCGAAACCCGAGGCGGGTGCCAGGCCATCTGCGCTCATTTGCATGCCGATGGTGCCGCCGGTGTACAGCACCAGGAGTTTTTCTGGGGTCGCCATGGGCTCTCCTCGGGAAATGCGGGCGATAAAAAAGGGGGCGGCGCCCCCTTCTTCGAGCAGGGGCTATCAGCGCTGGTAAACGCGATCACCCAGTTCGGCGTGGGTTACCGGAGCATCTGCCGGAGCCTGCCAGGCCTTGGGATCGAGATCCAGTTCGGCGAACTTCTGCGGATCAAACACCGGCGACTCGACCCCGGCCTTGATCTGAGCATCGTAGTCGCGCATCAGGCGCAGGCCCACCTTGAACAGCAGTGCCAGGGCAATCAGGTTGCAGATCGCCAGCAGGCCCATGGTCACGTCGGCGAAGGCGAACACGGTGCCCAGATCCTGCACCGAGCCCCACAGCACCAGAGCCACCACCAGCACGCGGTAGATCACCACCGGGCCACGCTTCTGGCTGAAGAAGCCCAGGGCGTTTTCACCCAGGTAGTAGTTGTAGATCAGGGTGGTGAAGACGAACAGCAGCAGGGCGATGCTGACGAACACCCGGCCCCACTCACCGACTTCGGCGGCCAGGGCAGTCTGGGTCAGGACGACACCGGCCATTTCGCTGCCCGGCTGGTAAACGCCAGAGAGCAGGATGATCAGCGCGGTGCTGGTGCACACCAGCAGGGTGTCGATAAACACGCTCAGCGACTGCACGATGCCCTGCGCCGCCGGGTGCTTGACCTCGGCCACCGCCGCCACGTTCGGCGCGCTGCCCAGACCGGCTTCGTTGGAGAATAGGCCGCGCTTGACGCCCATCATGATGGCTGCGCCGATGCCGCCGGCAAAGGCCGGCTCCAGGCCGAAGGCCGCTTTGAAGATCATGGCGAAGGTGGCCGGCACCTCACTGAGGTTCATGCCGATCACCACCAGCGCCATACCGATGTAGGAGAACGCCATGATCGGCACCAGCACGTCGGCCATGCTGGCGATGCGCTTGATGCCGCCGAAGATGATCACGCCGATCACCCCGGTCAGGATCAGGCCGCTGACGATGGTCGGCAGGCCGAAGGTGTCATGCAGCGAGCTGGCCACGGTGAAGGACTGCACGGCGTTGAAGCCGAAGCCGAAGGTCACCAGCAGCAGGATCGACACGACGATACCCAGCCAGCGCTGGCCGAGGCCGTGCTGGATGTAGAAGGCCGGGCCGCCACGGTAGGTGCCATCGGGCTCACGACGCTTGTACAGCTGCGCCAGCGAGCACTCGAAGTAGCTGGTGGCCATGCCGACCAGGGCCACGACCCACATCCAGAAGATGGCACCCGGGCCACCGAGCATGATCGCCACGGATACACCGGCGATGTTGCCGGCGCCGACGCGGCCTGCCACCGACAGCATCAGTGCCTGGAACGAGCTGAGCTGACCCGGCTGGCGTTTGAACGCCTCACCGAAGATGCGGAACATGCTGCTGAAGTAGCGAAACTGGACGAAACGCGAGGCGACGGTGAAGTACAGACCAAGGCCGATCAGCATCACGATCAGCAGCTTGCTCCAGATGAAGTCATTGAGAAGATCGAGCATGGAGGCTTTCTCTCTTGTTGTTCTGAATGGGAATACGCCGCTGTGGGCGGATTGCGGAATGGTTCGTGATAGAGGCCTCGCCGGGCAATTTCGCAGGTCGCGGCAAGCTGATGCGAGTTGATGCTAGAATCGCGTCATTCGCATCATCCGGAGCGGTCATATGTCCGATTCCCTCGGCAGCAACCTGAAACTGCTCTGCAGCCACTACCGCTCGATTGCCGAGGTGTGTCGCAAGCTGTCGATCAACCGTGCGCAGTTCAACCGCTACCTGGCCGGGCAGAGTCGGCCGACCACGCACAACCTCAAGCGCATCTGCGATTTCTTCGGCGTCGAGCCCTTCGAGCTGGCCATGCCGGCCGAGCAGTTCACCCGCCTGATCGGTGCACGCAGCGGCGCCGCGCAACCGCACGGCGGCAGCGACCCGTTGCTGGAGCTGTTCGCCCCGTTGCGCCGTCAGGCCAGCCCGATGGAGCGCTATTGCGGCTACTACTTCGAGTACTCCAACTGCATGTCGGTACCGGGGCATGTGTTGCTGTCACTGGTGCACCTGCGCGAAGAGCGCGGCAACTACCTGTTCGAGCGCCAGGAACGCCAGGAGCGCCAGGAACCCACGCGTGGCGGCAGTGAGGACTGGGTGCGTTGTCGCTATCTGGGCACGGCTTTCTTCCTGCAGGATCGCCTGTTTCTGGTGGACTACGAGTCGCTCACCGGCAACGAGATGAGCCAGACCATCCTCATCCCCAGCTTCAAGAGCCGCATCATCCGCCTCAACGGCATCAAGACCGGCGTCTCCAGCGGCGACCGGCGCACGCCGGCCTGCACCCGCGTGGTCTGGCAGTACCTGGGCAACGAGATCAACCGGGTCAACGCCTATCGCCAGCTGATGCTCTACGCGCCGGACGACGCACGCATCGACGACGACATCCGCCAGCGCCTTGGCGGTGCGCAGTTGCGTGACGGGCTGTTCGAGATGGAGTGAAGGCGGCTCGTCGAGCAGACAGCAAATGATCCCCCGGAAAGCCCCGGACCGAGCCAGCAGGTGTCCGTCTCCCCGACTCACGCAGCGCTGACCGCAACCACGCCGAGTCCAGACCCGAAATAAAAAAGGGATGGCCGAGGCCATCCCTGAAGGTTGAGGCTGGTGAAGGCCTCCTATGAAAGGGGTTCAGCTGCGTTTGCGCGCTGGCGCCTGGCTCGCGCCGCTGTAGAAACCAGCCAGGCCCGGCCAGAAGCGGCGCGGCGGATGCAGGGTACGGAACAGGAACTTGACGGTCGGGGTCGATGACGGCTGCATGGTCGTTCTCCGTTACTGCTGCAGGGGGACGAGGCGTGGGGCGATCATGTTTTCAGGGCGCAGGATGTCGGCCAGGGTGACCTCGTCCAGCAACTGCTCCTCGCGCACCAGCTCCAGCACGCCGCGTCCGCTTTCCAGCGCGACCTTGGCGATGCGCGTGGCATTCTCGTAGCCGATGTAGGGGTTGAGCGCGGTGATCAGGCCGATGGAGCTTTCCATCAGCTCGCGGCAGCGCGCCTCGTTGGCGGTGATGCCGTCGATGCACAGCTCGCGCAGCATGTCCATGGCACGGGTCAGCAGACGGATCGAGTCGAAGATCTTGTAGGCGATCAGCGGCTCCATCACGTTCAACTGCAGCTGGCCACCCTCGGCAGCCAGGGTCAGTGCCAGATCGTTGCCGATCACTTCGAAGGCCACCTGGTTGACCGCTTCCGGAATCACCGGATTGACCTTGCCCGGCATGATCGAGCTGCCCGGCTGACGCGGCGGCAGGTTGATCTCGTTGATGCCGGTGCGCGGGCCGCTGGAAAGCAGGCGCAGGTCGTTGCAGATCTTCGACAGCTTGACCGCGGTGCGCTTGAGCATGCCGGAGAACAGCACGAAGGCGCCCATGTCACTGGTGGCTTCGATCAGGTCGGCAGCCGGCTTGACCGGATGGCCGCTGATGACGCCCAGGCGCTTGACCGCCAGGGCCTGGTATTTGGGGTCGGCGTTGATGCCGGTACCGATGGCTGTACCGCCGAGGTTGACCTCGGTGAGCAGCGCCGGGGCAAGCATCTTCAGGTGTTGCAGGTCTTCGCCGAGGGTGGTGGCGAAGGCGTGAAATTCCTGGCCGAGGGTCATCGGCACGGCGTCCTGCAGCTGGGTGCGGCCCATCTTCAGCACGTGGCCGAACTCCAGGCCCTTGGCGGCGAAGGACTGAATCAGCTTCTCCAGCGCGTTGAGCAGGCTGTCGTGGCCGAGCAGCAGGCCGAGGCGAATGGCGGTCGGGTAGGCGTCGTTGGTCGACTGCGCCATGTTCACATCGTTGTTCGGGTGCAGGTACTGGTACTCGCCCTTCTCGTGACCCATGGCCTCAAGCGCAATATTCGCGATGACTTCATTCGCGTTCATATTGGTCGAGGTGCCGGCGCCGCCCTGGATCATATCGACCACGAACTGATCGTGAAACTCGCCCTGGATGATGCGCGCGCAGGCGGTGCTGATCGCCGTGTGTTTGGCGGCAGACAGATGACCCAGCTCGCGGTTGGCGTCAGCCGAGGCCTGCTTGACCATCGCAAGGCCGATCACCAGCTTCGGGTAGTGCGACAGCGGCACGCCGGACAGGCGGAAGTTCTGCACGGCGCGCAGGGTCTGGATGCCGTAATAGGCATCGGCGGGGACTTCGAGGGTGCCGAGCAGGTCTTTTTCGACGCGAACAGATGCAGCAGGGGACATGATCGAGATGACTCTTGGGGAATACGGCGAGCGCCGCGATACCTATAGATTAAGGGCTTCGCTTATCTGCAGGCCAATGCTGTTACTTGCTGTCCTATGCACAATCGGCATAATGCAGATGTGACCGCAATGATGCACCAAACGTGTGCATGAGCCGATATTGAGCGAAGGACGCACTCGTGAACCTGGAAACCAAATGGCTGGAAGACTTCGTCACCCTCGCCGCTACCCGCAGCTTCTCCCAGGCGGCGCAGAAACGCTTCGTTACCCAGCCAGCGTTCAGTCGACGTATCCGTAGCCTCGAGTCGGCGCTGGGGCTGACGCTGGTCAACCGCTCGCGCACGCCGGTGGAGCTGACCGAGTCCGGCCAGCTGTTCCTGCTCACTGCGCGCAGCATGGTCGAGCAACTGGGCGAGGTGGTGCGCCACCTGCACCACCTCGAAGGTCAGCAGGGTGAAGCCCTGCAGATCGCGGCAGCGCACTCGCTGGTGTTCAGTTTCTTTCCGGAATGGATCGCGCGCCTGCGCCGGGACGGCCTGCCCCTGAGCACGCGACTGGTCGCCACAAACGTCGGCGAGGCGGTGCATTCATTGCGCGAGGGTACCTGCGACCTGATCCTCGCCTATCACGACCAGGACGCCGCAGTGCAGCTGGCACCGGACATGTTCCCGTCCCTGCATCTGGGATACAGCGAGATGCTGCCGGTATGCGCGGCGGATGAAACCGGTGCGCCGCTGTTCGACCTCGACTCGGGGCAGAGCGTGCCGCTACTGGCTTACAGCGCCGGCACCTTTCTCGGTCGCTCGGTGAACCTGCTGCTACGCCAGCGCGCGCTGCGCTCGACTACCGTGCATGAAACCGCCATGGCCGACAGCCTCAAGGCCATGGCCCTGCAAGGCCTCGGCGTGGCCTGGGTGCCGCGGCTGTCGATGGCAGCCGAGCTGGCACGTGGCGAACTGATGATATGCGGCAAGGAGCACTGGTACATCCCGCTGGAGATCCGCCTGTATCGCTGGAGCATGTCGCGCAAGGCGGCCGTGCGCCTGCTGTGGCGCAAACTGGAAACAGGGGCGGTGGGCGGCTGAGTGAACCGGGTAGGGTGCGCTATGCGCGCCGGCATTCACGCGGTGCACGCGGCATAGGCTACGGGTTAGCGCATTCGCGGCTGAAGCCGCTCCTACAGAGAATCACATACCCCGCAGGAGCGGCTTCAGCCGCGAGATTTTATGGTCGAGCCAAGCGGCTGAGCCTTACTTGCCCGACTTGATCGACGTCCACGCCCGCGTACGTATGCGCTCGATCTTCTGCGGCAGCGGCTGCACCACGTACAGCGACTGCTGCAATTCCGGGGTCGGCGTCAGGTCCTGGTCGCCGGCGATTTCCTTGCCCACCAGCTGCATGCCCGGCACGTTGGGGTTGGGGTAGCCGAGGAAGTCGCTGATCGGCGCGATGACCTTGGGTTCGAGCAGATGGTTGATGAAAGCGTGGGCTTCGTCGACGTTCTGCGCGCTCTTGGGGATGGCCCAGGTGTCGAACCAGATCGGCGCGCCTTCCTTGGGCAGACGCCAGTTGATCGTCACCCCGTTGCCGGCTTCCTTGGCGCGGTTGGCGAACTGGTAGAAGCTGCCCGAATAACCGACGGCCACGCAGATGTCACCGTTGGCGATGTCGGTCATGTACTTGGCAGAGTGGAAGTAGGTCACGTACGGACGCACCTTGAGCAGCAGCTCGGTGACCTCGTCGTAGTCGGCCGGGTTGGTGCTGTTGGGATCAAGGCCCAGGTAGTGCAGGGCGATGGGGATGATCTCGGTAGGCGAGTCGAGCATGGCCACGCCGCAGGACTTCAGTTTTTCCATGTACTCGGGCTTGAACACCAGATCCCAGCTGTTGACCGGAGCATCGTCGCCGAGTGCCGCCTTGGCCTTGTCCGGGTTGTAGCCGATCAGTACGGTGCCGTACATGTAGGGCACGCCGTACTGGTTGCCCGGGTCGTTCTTCTCCAGCAGGCCAAGCAGCACGGGATCGAGGTTCTTCCAGTTTGGTATTTTTGACTTGTCCAGAGGGGCAAACACGCCGGCCTTGATCTGGGTTTCGAGGAACTGGTTGGAAGGGATCACCAGGTCATAGCCGGAGTTGCCGGTGAGCAGCTTGGCCTCCAGCGCCTCGTTGGTCTCGAAGGTGTCCCAGGTGATCTGGATGCCGGACTCCTTCTGAAACTCCTTGGGCACGGACGGCAGGATGTAGTCCGCCCAGTTGTATACACGCAGCTCCTTGGCCTGCACCGCGCCGCTGAGCAGGGTAGCGCCGCACAGGGCGGCGCCAAGCATCTGTTTGATGGCTTTCATCGTTCTAGCACCCCTGAAATGTTGCTCTTGTTTGGCAGATTTCTGATTGCTGACGAGGCGCCGTTCAGGCGCCCTCGAACCCTTCCAGTACGTTGACCGCGTTGACCCCGATGGCCTCCACCGCGTAGCCGCCTTCCATGATGAACAGCGTCGGCAGGCCCAGCGCGGCAATACGCCGGCCCATGGCCAGGTAGTCCGGGCTGTCGAGCTTGAACTGCGAAATCGGGTCTTCCATGTAGGTGTCCACGCCCAGCGACACCACCAGCACCTCGGCGCCGTACTCGGCGATGCGCTGGCAGGCCTGCTCCAGCGCCGCGCTCCAGGTTTCCCAGGAGCTGCCCATCGGCAACGGGTAATTGAAGTTGTAGCCCTCGCCGGCGCCCTCGCCCAGTTCGTCGGCGTAACCGAGGAAGAACGGAAATTCCTCGGCCGGGTCGCCGTGGATGGAAGCGAACAGCACGTCGCTGCGCTGGTAGAAGATGTCCTGAGTGCCGTTGCCGTGGTGGTAGTCGACATCGAGGATGGCCACCTTCTTGCGGCCCTGATCGAGGAAGGCCTGGGCGGCGATGGCGGCGTTGTTCAGATAGCAGTAACCGCCCATCACATCGCCGGCAGCATGGTGGCCTGGCGGACGGCACAGGGCGAAGGCGCTGTGGGCGCCGTTGGCGATCTCCTGCTGGGCGCTGAGCGCCACCTGTGCGGCGCTGTAAGCGGCCTGCCAGGTACCGGCAGTGATCGGTGCACCGCCATCGAAGCTGTAGTAGCCGAGCTGGCCGTGCAGGTCATTGGGGATCATCCGCCGCAGGGTGCGCGCAGGCCAGGTGAACGGCAGCAGGTCGCCCTTGCCGCCCTGCTCCTGCCAGCGCGCCCAGGCACCCTGAAAGAACTCCAGGTAGGCCTTACTGTGGATGCGCTCGATGGGCCCCAGACCGAAGTCCTTGGGCGCACGAATCTCGCCGAGCTGGCGATTCTTCACGCGGGCGAGGATGTGATCGGCACGCTGCGGCTTCTCGAAACAGGGCATCAGTTGCCCGTCGATCAGCTCGCATTTGCCATGGTGCAGGTGATGGTCGTCGCTGTAGTAGGTGAGCATGCATGGCGCTCCAGATTCCTTGTTGTGCCTGCATTGTTCGCTCACCGCACATTGCGGGAAAACGCTGACAATGGCCAAAAGGGGATCGAAATGGCCAAATTCCACGACCGCTGACCCCACCCACTATTCGGCACATAGTCACGCTTGAAAGCCAAACCGTGACGGACTTTCACCTGAGTCGATAGAGACGGCTCACTGAGGAGGCAGCAGTCAGGCGCGGAAACGACTCGGCGGCACGCCGCTCCAGCGCTGAAAGGCGTGACGAAAGCTGGCGGTCTCGCTGAAGCCAAGTACCTCAGCGATGCGGTACACCGGCCATTGCTCCTCATTGAGCAGTGCCTTGGCACGCTCGAAACGCAATTCGTCGAGCAGGCTCTGGTAGCTCGTGCCCAGCTCCTGCAGGTGGCGACGCAGCGTGCGCGGCGAGCAATGCATCTGCTGCGCCAGATTCTCCAACCCGGGCGGCTCGGCCAGTTGCGCGGCGAGCAACTGACGCACTCGCTCCAGCCAGGCCTGGCGGCTGCTGAACTCGGCATTCAGGCGACGACAGCGCTCCACCATATCGCCATGGGTAACGCTGTCAGCCAGTGGCAGGCGGCGCTCCAGCAGGGCAGCGGGAAAAGCGAAGGCATTGCGTTGTGCGGAAAAACGCAATGGACAGGGGAACCTATGCACATAGCGTTTCACGTAGCGCGGCCGGGCATGAGTGAACTCGGCACCTGCCAACGGCAACGGCTGGCGCAGCAGTTCATCGCCGATCAGCTTCAGCGAAGCCAGGCACATCTCGACGTTGAACACTTCGAGCGCGGCGGCGTGGCGGTAACCGCTGGCGCTGATCCAGGCCAGCTCACCTTCTACCTGCATATCGAGGCGAAAATAAGTGCCAAGCAGAGCCGGGTACTGCAGCAGCAAGCGCCAGGCGTCACCAAAGGTGGCAGCCGACAGGGCGGCGTAACCGACCAGTCCATAGGAGGAAACATGCAGGCTGCCCCCCCAACTCCAGCCCCAGGTCGGCACGCAAGGCTAGCGCATTGGCGCATACCCGCAGTTCCTGCACCCGGGTGATGCGCGCATCGGCATTGTCCAGATCGGCCGCACCAATCCCGCTCCCGGCCAACAACTGCGGGCGCAGCTCGGGCTGATCGGCGAAGAGTTGCAGAATCAGGGAAACCACATGCAGAGTCGTCAGAGAGGCGTGGAGCATGATGCGTTCCGTCGATGCAGATGGACAAAAGAACGCAAAAAGCATGCCTTGCAGTTAGTCACTACTGCGATGTACTCACGTACTCGCGTACGGCCGAACGCGGGTTGCGCGTGCTGGAGTCCGCTACCGTTTCAAGGATGAATCTAATGCGATCCGGAGCTGCAAAAGGCCGTGGACGAACGACAGCTAGAGGTGCTCATCGACAACGACGACCATCTGACAAGCCCCATCAAGAAACTGGTGTTCGAAATCGGCAGCCTGGGTAGTGGGATCGATCGACTGAGGTCATTCGAACTGCTCGACAACGAAGGCTGATACCCGCCCGAAGACGGGGATCGCTGTCAGCGGTTACGCAGGACGGCGTTGATGAAGTCGCCCTGATTGGCCTCATCCGGGTGGGTGGTGAACTGCAGCTGACCGTCCTTCTCGTGCAGTTTCAGCGTCTCGCCGAAGCGGCAGTCGACGCCCTTGAAGGTCTTGGCTTCGGCCTTGTAGCGATCATCTTTGCCGCACAGGTAAGCCATCTGGTTGACCACCTCGCCACAGAAACTCGGCACGCTGAGGGCGATCAGTTGCTCGTCGCTGATTGCGCTCCAGTCGACCCTGGTCGTAAGCGACGTGCCGCAGGCCTTGGAGGCTTCGCCATCCATTTCCTGCAGGCGGGCGATGTAGTCGGCCAGGCGCTGCTTGCGGTCGAAGGCCGCCAGGCGCGCCTGAACACCGTCCTTCTCCTGCTTTTCATAGAGCGCCAGGAGGTCCGTCAGCTTGAGCGCCTCGGTCTTGTCCTCGCTATAGCTGAGTTCGAAGCCCTGAGTATTCGGCAGGTTGAGCAGAAAGCTTTCACCGCTCCAGGCGCGGCGCTTGTTCAACAGGTTGTAGTCGCGGCCGTCGAGACGGATGGCGTAGTCGCGCTGCTCGTTACCCAGCTCGCGAATGTCGGTAAGAAATACCACTTCATCGAGCGGATGGTTGATGCCGCGTACCTGCACCAGCGCCTGCCTGCCATCGGCAGAGGGCGCCAGCGCCAGGCTAACGCCCTGACCGGCATCGAACACCTGAGGATGCCTGGCCAGCTCGATGGCCGACGCCTGCAGGGAGAACAGGGGAAGCGCGAATAACGCAAGACAGGGTTTCATTGAGCACGTCCTTGTACAGATGAAAGGCGCTCAGTATAGCCAGCCACCTGGCGGCAATCTGTGCGCCCTTCCGCGTCCGCTCTGTAGGCAAATCGCCCCTCCCTGACAACCTGGCGGCTCCGAACTTGAGCACTACCGCCGTTGATTGAACAGCCGGTGTCCTACTGAGTATCGCAGAGGGTTTCCCAGCCGCTCTTGCAGTGCGCACAGCCTGCACCGGCATTGCTTCAGAGCGAGATTCGGGCGGTTTTGCCATATGGTCATGGCCGGCATGACAAACGGTCGTGGCCACTGCCCGCCAGCCACGGCTTTGCGTTATACTGCGCGGCCTTCGGCCGGCAGCACCCGGCCAACGAATCATGACAAGCCACGCTGGCCCGCCCGCGTGGCTTGTTGGTTTTTGACGCGCCGCGAGGCGCACGAGAGAAGAGGCACGACGATGAGCGCACTGGTTGGCGTGATCATGGGCTCCAAGTCCGATTGGTCCACCCTTAGCCACACCGCCGAGATGCTGGACAAGCTGGGCATTCCCCACGAGGTCAAGGTGGTCTCTGCCCACCGCACCCCGGATCTGCTGTTCCAGTACGCCGATGAGGCCGAGGCCCGCGGCATCCAGGTGATCATCGCCGGTGCCGGTGGCGCCGCGCACCTGCCGGGCATGTGCGCGGCCAAGACCCACCTGCCGGTGCTCGGTGTACCGGTGCAGTCGTCCATGCTCTCGGGCGTCGACTCGCTGCTGTCGATCGTGCAGATGCCGGCCGGCGTTCCGGTAGCCACCCTGGCCATCGGCAAGGCCGGCGCAGTCAATGCGGCGCTGCTGGCGGCCAGCATCCTCGGTCACCAGCACCCGCAGTTCCACGCGGCGCTCAAGCAGTTCCGTGAGGAACAGACCGAAACCGTGCTGAACAACCCCGACCCGCGCGAGGCCTGATGCAATGAAGATCGGTGTGATCGGTGGCGGCCAGCTGGGCCGCATGATGGCGCTGGCGGGTACTCCGCTGGGCATGCAGTTCGCCTTCCTCGACCCTGCTCCGGACGCCTGCGCCCAGGCGCTCGGCGAGCATATCCGCGCCGATTACGGCGATCAGGATCACCTGCGCCAGCTGGCCGACGAGGTCGATCTGGTGACCTTCGAGTTCGAGAGCGTGCCAGCCGAAACCGTGGCCTTCCTCTCCCAGTTCGTCCCGGTCTACCCGAGTGCCGAGGCGCTGCGCATCGCCCGTGACCGCTGGTTCGAGAAATCCATGTTCCGCGAGCTGGGCATTCCCACTCCCGAGTTCGCCGACATCCAGTCGCAGGCCGACCTCGAAGCTGCTGTGGCCAGCATCGGCCTGCCGGCGGTGATGAAGACCCGCACCCTGGG
This sequence comes from Pseudomonas sp. Z8(2022), assembly GCF_025837155.1. Taxonomy (NCBI): domain Bacteria; kingdom Pseudomonadati; phylum Pseudomonadota; class Gammaproteobacteria; order Pseudomonadales; family Pseudomonadaceae; genus Pseudomonas; species Pseudomonas sp. Z8(2022). The sequence continues at coordinate 4,338,037 of NZ_CP107549.1, forward strand.
CTACGACGGCAAGGGCCAGAAGGTCCTGCGCAAGGCGGAAGATGTGGCCGGCGCCTTCGCCGAGCTGGGCAGCGTGCCGTGCATTCTCGAAGGCTTCGTGCCGTTCAGCGGCGAGGTATCGCTGATCGCCGTGCGTGCCCGCGATGGTGAAACCCGTTTCTACCCGCTGGTGCACAACACCCACGACAGCGGCATCCTGGCGCTGTCCGTGGCCAGCACCGATCACCCGCTGCAGGCGCTGGCCGAAGACTACGTCGGTCGCGTGCTGGACAGGCTCAATTACGTCGGTGTGCTGGCCTTCGAGTTCTTCGAGGTGGATGGCGGCCTCAAGGCCAACGAGATCGCCCCGCGCGTGCACAACTCCGGCCACTGGACCATCGAAGGCGCCGAGTGCAGCCAGTTCGAGAACCACCTGCGCGCCGTCGCCGGCCTGCCGCTGGGCTCCACTGCCAAGCTGGGCGAGAGCGCGATGCTCAACTTCATCGGCGAAGTACCGCCGGTGGACGAGGTGATCGCCATCGCCGACTGCCATCTGCATCACTACGGCAAGGCCTTCAAGACCGGGCGCAAGGTCGGTCACGCCACCCTGCGCTGCGCTGATCGTACCGGCCTCGAGGCCGGCATCACCGCCGTCCAGGCTCTGATCGCCAAAGGCTGACTCGCTGATTCGCAGCTAAACTCTTGGACGACGGCCGTCGTCCAAGAGCCCCCATGAAACACCTCTTTACCTTACTGCCCCTGCTTTTTGTCCTGACCTACGCCAGCGCAGACGACGTGCTGCGCGTCGATTTTCGCGAGCGCCCCCCGGAAATGGGCGCAGTTGACGGACGTCCCAGCGGCCCGCTGGTGAGCGTGCTGAAAACCGCCGCACAACGTGCTGGGGTGCGTCTGCAGTGGCGTCAAGCCCCCTTCCTGCGCAGCCTGGAAGACCTTCGCGCCGGACGAGTCGATCTGGTACCGCGCGTGCTGCTCACCGAGCAACGCCTCGACTACATCCATTTCCTGCCCAGTATCGGCAACCAGCAACTGAACGTCCGCTTCGTCGTCCATCCCGGCCAAGAGCAGGCCTTGCAGCAATATGGCGATCTTTATGGTCTGTCCGTCGGTGTCAAACGTGGCACGATCTATTTCGAGCCATTCGACAGCGACCCCCGGCTGCAACGCGTATATGCCAGCGACGACGCCCAGCTGGCCGCCATGTTCCGCGCCGGGCGTCTCGACAGCATTGCCGTCATCGACCTGATACCGCTGCAAGCTCAATTCGCCGCCCTGGGCTTCCAGGGCTACAGTTTCAGCGATTACGTACACCAGCAGGCACTGGGCAATCACTTCGGCGCTTCGCTCAAGCGCTATAACAGCGACCGACGCGCCCTCTATGACCGCCTGGGCAACGAACTCGAGCAGATGCGCATCCGCGGAGAGATCGGCCGGATTTACCGACGCCACGGCGTCGCGCCGCCAGACGAAGCGAACTGACAGCGCCCGGGCCTGTCCCATACATGGCCCGCCGCCCCTGCGGCACTTATCAAGGAGATACGCCAATGAGCATTATCGGAACCATTTTGATCGGCCTGATCGTCGGCCTCATCGCGCGCTTTCTCAAACCGGGTGATGACAGCATGGGCTGGATCATGACCATCCTGCTCGGCATCGGCGGCTCGCTTGCAGCCACCTACGGCGGTCAGGCGCTGGGCATCTACGATGCCGGCGAAGCAGCCGGTTTCATTGGCGCGGTGATCGGCGCCATCGTTCTGCTGATAATCTATGGGCTGATCAAGAAGAACTGATCCTTCCTCTATCGGAACGGCCTTGCCGGCGACCCGAGCGCAAGCGACGGTCGCCGGTGTTGCACTCGCCGTTCGCACTCCTCGAACGAGCTGCTGCCCCCATGCGCCATCTGTTGCTTACCCTGCTGTTGTTGTGCGGCCTGGCCCAGGCCGAATTACCAGAAACCGACTGGCTCGACCTGATGCCCCCCGAGGACCGCCAGGCTCTCGAGGATATGCCCGACATCAGCCACGACAGCCCCGAGGGTGACAGCACCTTCTACAGCGAAGGCGGCCTGCGCCAGCAGGATCGTGACCTGCCCGCAGTGATGTACTCGACCAGGACCGTGCCCGCACTGAACGGCAAGGCCATCCGCCTGGGCGGCTATCCGGTACCACTGGAAAGCGACGCGAAAGGCAACAGCACCCTGTTCTTCCTAGTCCCCTACCCCGGCGCCTGCATCCATGTGCCGCCACCGCCGCCCAACCAGCTGGTGCTTGTGCGCTATCCAAAGGGCATCCCGCTCGAGGACATCTACTCACCGCTGTGGGTCAGCGGCACGCTCAAGGTGGAAAGCATCAGCAACGAACTGGCCGATGCGGCCTACGCCATGGACGCCGGCGAAGTACGCTTGGTGACTGACGAAGACCTCTGAGCACCTGCTGTCCCCTGTCAAAGAGTTACACAGCATGAAAGCTGCCGCCCTGATGTGCTCTGCCTGCCGTCCGCCGCTGCAGCGGCTGTCTGCAATAAGGACGGCGCCAAGCTGGTCAAGCTCCGAGTAGCTCCAGGCGGTCTTTCTTGCCGATATCAGCCGTATACCGGGCGTCATCGCTACCTCGAGATGTCCAGCCAGAACAGCATGTAGGCCCAAAGCGCGCAGACGCGATTTCAAAGGCACGGACCAAGGGAGGGCATCATGGCCTCGAGGCTGCCTTTATCTGGGCGGCAATACCCGGAAGTGGGCGGAAGCTCTTGAGTATTTCCTTGAACTCGGCTTCGGCCTGCTCGAAACGCGGGATGCCCTCGGCTTGTTGGGAGTCAAGGTTCAGCGATAACGAAGGCAGGTGTTCGGTAGCTGAAACATCGGCAACCATCCGGTAGGTTTCCGGGGGCTGCCAGTCTGGGTTGCCAGGATCACGGGCTTGATAGCGCGCTCCGATCAGACTGCCTTCGCGCCCTGCGAATGGCACTGTAGTGGTCAACAATTCCCGGACACAGAATTGAGTTTTTCTTCCGCAACCGCCGGCGGTACGAAGCCGTTGTGCTGATGCGGCCTTATCCAGTTGTACCGCTGCATGAGGTAGCGGCCGATGTCCTGCTCGGCCAACGCTGTCGTCATGTAACCCACTGTCGGCACCCACTCCGTTTTCAGGCTACGAAACAGCCGCTCCATGGGCGAATTGTCGTAACAATTTCCCCTTCGGCTCATGCTCTGAATCATCCGATAGCGCCAGAGCCGTTGGCGGAAACCCCGGCTGCCATATTGGCTGCCCTGGTCGCTGTGAAACAGCACGCCTTGTGGTCTGCCACGCATCTCGTAAGCCCTGTCGAGCGCTTTGACGACCAGTTCCGCATCAGGCTTGGCGGACATCGCCCAACCCACCACTCTGCGGCTGTACAAGTCCAAGACCGCCGCCAGATAGCTCCATCGACCCTCTGCCCAGATATACGTGATGTCGCCACACCAGACCTTGTTTGGCGCAGCCACGGTGAACTTGCGATCAAGCACATTGGGAATGTCGGGGCGCTCGACCGTGGCCTTCTTGTACGCATGAGAACCGGGCTGTTTGCTGATCAGTCCTTGTTCCTTCATCAATCTTCTGACTCTGAAACGCCCGACGTTAACGCCTTCATCCCGCAGCATGGCAACCAGACTGCGACTGCCCGCTGAGCCACGACTTTGGTTGAACAGCTCGTTGACACGACTGCGTAGGTTCACTCGGCGGACATCGATATGACGCCGCCGGGCCAAGTGGGCGTAATAACAAGACCGGGGTAGCTCGAAGACTGAACACAACAGTTGAACAGGGTAGTGCTTTACCAACTGCCGAATCGACTTCAACGTCTGCGCCCGTGTTCCTCGGCCATCAAGAGCGCAGTGGCCTCCTTTAATATTTTCTTCTCAAGCTCCAGCCGGTTGATACGGGCCTGAAGCTCCTGAATGGTCTGCTGCTCCGGTGTGAGCGCCTTGGCAGTGGGCGTAACGCCCCCGCGCTCCAGCTGCAACTGGGTAACCCAGCGGCGCAATAAGCTCTCACCTACATCGAGAGATCTGGCGGCCTCGGGACAGCTGTAGCCTTGGTCGAGCACCAGGCTGGCAGCCTCTCGCTTGAAAGTCGGGGTGAAGGTACGTCGTTGTCTGCTCATCGAACACCTCTGTATGGCGAGCATTCTCGCCCTAAATGGGTGTCTGGGGTTAGTAGACCACTACAGTTTGCGCAGCGCGGTCAGTGGTGTGCCGCGACAGTAGCGAGCCAGCCGAATTTCCAGGGTGGCGAGCAGGAGAAGAGAGAGGATCAATCGGTTATTCATGAAACATCCTTGTTGAATCAGTTGTCCGTTTAGCCTAGGCAGGCCCGTCAGGACGTATCTCAAAGCGCTATACGAACATATCTCACGCAAGGCATGCGGCCCAAACTCAGGTCACGACTATGCGAATCTCGTCATATCAGAGCTCAAGCGGGGCCCTGACCGAATGCATGCAGACTAGTGCTACGCTTGTTGAACCATCTTGCGGCCATGCGGAATCAACAACATCAAAACCAGCATCCCCAACACTCCCGCCCCAACGAACAACCCCTCATACCCCAACGCCTTGGCCAGCACCCCGCTGCTGGCCCCAACGAAACCGGACAGCAGCAACTGCGCCGAGGCCTGCAGGGTGAAGTCAGCGCCTTCATGTTCCGGGCGGCACATGCGCATCATGGCGGCGAACAGGGCGACAGTGGACATGCCATCGGCCACCTGTTCGAACAGGGTCACGGCATAGACCAGGCCGGTGTTGGCGCCCTGCTCCACCAGCAAGGCAAGGGCCGCGATGCCGATTGCCTGCAGGGCGCCGAACAGGATCAAGGCACGCAGCACGCCGATACGTGCGTAGAGCAGGCCACCGAGCAAGGCGCCGCCGATGCCGGCCAGGCTGCTGATCAGGGTCAGTTGGCCTAGCGCTGCGGTACTCCAACCCTGATCCACCAGCATCGGTTTGATCATCGGTGAGCCCAACGAGTCGCCCAGCTTGAAGGTCAGGACCACCGCCAGCCACAGCAGCATGCCGGGTTGCGCCAACAGGCCACGGTAGTGATCCAGTAGCAGGCGCGGGCCGAAGGCACGCTCCGCCAAGGCGGGCTGGAAGGGCAGCACGCGGCGCTCGGGGAACAGCCAGATCGGCACGGTCATCAAAAGGATCAGGCCAGCGAGCAGGCCAAGCGCCAGGTTCCAGCCCAGCGGGTCGATTACCAGCAGCAGGCCGCTGCCACTGACGATCATGCCGACCTTGTAACCGCCCACCTGCAGGCTGTTGCCCAGACCGCGCCAGCGCTCGGGCAGCAGGCGCACGGTGAGGCCATCGGTGGCCACGTCCTGCGTCGAGGCCAACAGGTTGATCAGCAGCAACAGGCCGAGCAGCCACCATAGGCTGGTACCGAACAGGGTCTGCGGTGCCAGCAGCGCCAGCACGGCGACACAGCCAATCACCCCGCTCTGCAGCGGCAGGATCCAGCCACGGTGATGGCCGAGGCGGGGCGAGGCCAGACGGTCGATCCAGGGCGCCCACAACACTTTCAACAGCCAGGGTAGCGCCAGCAGTTTGAGCAGGCCGATCAGCGCCAGATCGACACCATGCTGGCGCAGCAACACCGGCAACGAGTGGGCGATCAGCCCCGAGGGCAGGCCCTGGGCGCAATAGAGCGAGGCCAGCAGCACCAGCGTGGCGTTGGACGGGCGAGAGGCGGTGGGCGACATGGCGGGCGCTCGCGGCAAAAGCGCAAGCCTAGTGGTTTGCGCCTGCGGGCGGCAACGAGGCGGTGGTTACAGTTCGTAGCTCGACTCGTCGCGGCTGAAGCCCCTCACACGAGGCAAGACGTTCGATCAGTTGCAGCCTGGATGCAATCCGGGGCCGTTGCCATCGCTCCCGGATTGCATCCAGGCTACGTGAAAAACGTTCACGACGCCAAAGGTCTTACAGGCTATTCAGGCACTCGGTCAGGCCGCCTGCCAGGTTTTCCAGCAGTTGTTCATAGCCGTTGGCACTGACTGGCAGGGCGCCGCCGAGGGCATCGAGTTCCGCCAGTTTCACCGGCAAGCCGGCACTGAGGGTTTCGGCCAGGCGCGGGCGCAGCGGCGGCTCGCTGAATACGCAGCTCGGGCCGGTCTGTTGCAGCGTCTTGCGCATGGCAGCGACATGGCGCGCACCGGGCTGTACTTCGGTCAGCACGCTGAACACGCCGGCGTGCTTGAGGCCGTAGGCAGCCTCGAAATAGTCGAATGCTTCGTGGAAGACGAAATACGGCTTGCCCTGCAAAGCGGCCAGTTGCGGGCGAATGCGGCCATCGAGCGCATCCAGGCGCGCTTCGAAGGCTTGCAGATTGGCGGCGTAACGCGCGGCGTTGGCGGCATCCAGCTTGGCCAGGTCGGCGGCCATGCGGGCGGCGATCACCTTGGCGTTGTCGGCGGCCAACCACAGGTGGGCATCCAGGCTGCCCGGACGGTGATCATGGTCATGACCAAGCTCATCGCTGGCATGTCCGTGACCATGATCATGCTCGTCTTGGTCATGATCGTGTTCGTCGTGGCTATCGCCGAAGTGGCGCAGGGTCATGCCGGGCAGATCCTGCACCGCCACCTGGGGCTTGTCGCGGCTGCTCAGTACACGCGGTAGAAAACCCTCCATGTCCGGACCGATCCAGTACAGCAGGTCGGCATCACGCACTCTCCGTACATCGGATGGGCGCAACGCATAGTGGTGCGGCGAGGCACCGGGCGGCAGCAGCACCTCGGGTTCGCCGATGCCGTCCTGCACTGCCGCGGCGATCAGTTGCAGCGGTTTGATACTGGTCAGAACACGCACCTCGGCCTGGGCGCAGGCGACGAAAAGCAGGGGTAAGAGACAGAAAAGACGTAACACAGGGCATACCCGAAAGGAATTGAGCGGGTAATATAATAACGTCTCTCTCTAGCGCCGTCCCTGCCCATGACCGACACGCCTCTGGCTTCACGCCCACATGACCATTCCCGCTGCGTCAGCCATGCGCTGGCCGAAGCCGAAACCATCTGCGCTCGCCAGGGCCTGCGCCTGACCGCCCTGCGCAAACGCGTGCTGGAACTGGTCTGGGCCAGCCACAAGCCGCTCGGCGCCTACGACATCCTCGGTGTACTGAGCGAGGAAGACGGTCGCCGCGCAGCGCCGCCCACCGTCTACCGGGCACTGGATTTTCTGCTGGAAAACGGCCTGGTGCACCGCATCGCCTCACTCAATGCCTTCATCGGCTGCAGCCACCCCGAGCACCCGCATCAGGGCCAGTTCCTGATCTGCCGGGCGTGCCATGCTGCGACCGAGCTGGAGCAGCCCGCCATCAGCCGGGCCATCATCGATGGTGCGGCCGGCGTCGGTTTCGTCGTCGAAGGCCAGACTGTGGAAGTCGTCGGCCTCTGCGCGGGCTGCAAGGACGCAGCATGAGCGAAGCGCTGATCCGCCTCGACGGCGTCGCTGTCAGCTTTAACGGCCAGCCGGTGCTGGACGATGTGCAACTCAGCGTACAGCCCGGCGAAATCGTCACCCTGATCGGCCCCAACGGCGCCGGCAAAACCACCCTGGTGCGCGTGGTACTCGGCCTGCTGCAGCCTGAGCGCGGCAGCGTGCAGCGCACGCCGCGCCTGCGCATCGGCTACATGCCGCAGAAACTGCATGTCGACGCTACCCTGCCACTGTCCGTGCTGCGCTTTCTGCGCCTGGTGCCGGGAGTGGATCGCGCTCGCGCGCTGGCGGCACTGGCCGAGGTCGGTGCCGAGCAGGTGATCGACAGCCCGCTGCAAAGCATTTCCGGGGGCGAGCTACAACGCGTGCTGCTGGCCCGTGCGCTGCTGCGCGAACCGCAGCTGCTGGTGCTCGACGAACCGGTGCAGGGCGTCGACGTGGCCGGTCAGGCAGAGTTGTACCGGCTCATCTCCCGCCTGCGCGAGCGCCATGGCTGCGGCGTGCTGATGGTCTCCCACGACCTGCATCTGGTGATGAGCGCCACCGACCAGGTGGTCTGCCTCAACCGCCATGTATGCTGCTCCGGCCACCCCGAGCAGGTCAGCGGCGATCCGGCCTTCATCGAGCTGTTCGGTCAGGACGCCCGCAGCCTGGCGATCTACCACCACCATCACGACCACGATCACGACCTGCATGGCGGCGTGGTCAAACCCGGCCTGACCATCCATGGTCCGGCCCACGTTCACGGCCCAGGTTGCAAACACTGATGCCCGACTTTCTTCTCAACGCCCTGCTCGCCGGCCTGGCGCTGGCCCTGGTGGCCGGCCCGCTCGGCTCCTTCGTGGTGTGGCGACGCATGGCCTACTTTGGCGACACCCTGTCCCACGCCGCCCTGCTCGGCGTGGCGCTCGGTCTGCTTCTCGACGTCAGCCCGACGCTCACCGTGACCGTCGGCTGCGTGCTGCTCGCCGTGCTGCTGGTTACCCTGCAGCAACGCCAGCCGCTGGCCTCCGATACCCTGCTGGGCATCCTCGCCCACAGCACCCTGTCGCTGGGCCTGGTGGCGCTGAGCTTCATGCATGACGTGCGCATCGATCTGATGAGCTACCTGTTCGGTGACCTGCTCGCCGTCAGCCCCATCGATCTGGCCTGGATCATCGGCGGCAGCGCGTTGGTGCTGGCACTGCTGGCGTGGCTGTGGCGTCCGTTGCTGGCGATCACCGTGCACGAGGAACTGGCACGGGTAGAAGGCCTGCCGGTAGCGGCGATCCGCCTGGCGCTGATGCTGCTGATCGCCGTGGTCATTGCCGTGGCGATGAAGATCGTCGGCGTGCTGCTGATCACCTCCCTGCTGATCATCCCCGCCGCCGCGGCCCAGCGCCACGCGCGTACGCCGGAGCAGATGGCCGTGGGCGCCAGCCTGCTCGGGTTGCTGGCGGTGTGCTGCGGCCTGGCGCTGTCCTGGTATCAGGACACTCCGGCCGGCCCCTCCATCGTGGTCAGCGCTGCCGCACTGTTCCTGGCCAGCTTCGCCTTGCCCAAGCGCAACGGATGATATTTCCGCCCTATTTCTCCCTATCGCTCTCCCATGAATGGGAGAGTGGAACCCTAACGGCGTGAAATCAGCGGTACGAAGCTGTATGATTGCGCGTTTTTTGCACAATTCGAGACGCGTTGTCATGAAGTCGTTCGCTTTTCGTGGTCTTCCGCTTTTTCTGGTTCTGCTGCTGGCCGGCTGCCAGAACACGCAACAGCCCAGCTTGCCGCCGGTCGATGATCTGGTCCTTGCCTTCCGTCAGCTCGACCTGAGCCTGGCCGAAGAGCGTCTCGACGACGCGCGCAACCAGATCAACGCGTTGCAACAGCGCGCCGGCCGCGACACACGCCTGGAGCAATACCAGCGCCAGCTCGCCGAGGCCTACATGGAGCAGAGCCGGGAGGCACTGCAGCAGGGCGATCTGGATCGCGCCGCGCAGGCCCTGGGTCAGGCCCGCAGCCTGATGCCACAGGCGCCAGCATTGAGTCACGACCTCAACCAGGCCATCGACAGTGCCCGCGCCGCCCGCCAGGCGGCAGCCGAACAGCAGGCGCGCGAGGCCAGCGCCAAGCTCGATGCCGAGCGCCAGGAACAACTGCGCCAGCAACGCCTGGCCAGCGAGCGCCAGGCCAGGGCAGCGATCGTGGCAACACCGGAGAACGAGGCGAAACCGCTGGTCGAGAGCAAGCCCTCAGCACGGCTGATCAACCCCGACGCGGCCACCAGCAGTGTGGCCTTGCCCATGCTCGACACCCAGGACAATGAAAATCTGCGCCGCCTGCTCGACAACGTGGCGGCGGATGTCGTGACCTTTCGCTGCGCCGTACGCATCGAAGTACGCGAGACCAAGGACTATCCCTGGGTCGCGGCGCTGCTCTCGGCACGCATCAAGAAGCTCGACCCGGGTTTCCGTCCGCAGTTGAGCCAGAAGATCGCGCCGCAGCAGGTACCGCGTCTGCTATTGAGTCCGCAGCGCCAGTGAAGCGAGGGCGCTGCCCAGCGCCGATCACTAATGCTGTTTTGTAATAATCATAGGCCAATAAAGATTTTCTCGGCCTAAGCACCGCCGGGTAGACTAGCGCCCTTTTGCGCCCACCCGGCGCCCGATGACCGGCCCCTTCTATCTCGAGGCCCGCCACTGAACATACCCAAAAGGTCGTTCGCGTGATCCAGTTTCAATCCGTCCACAAGGCCTACCGCGTCGCGGGCCGCGAGATTCCGGCGCTGCAGCCGACCACGCTGCAGGTCGGCAGCGGTCAGGTATTCGGCATCATCGGCCACTCCGGCGCCGGCAAGAGCACCCTGCTGCGCCTGATCAACCGCCTGGAAGAACCCTCCGGCGGGCGCATCGAGATCGACGGTGTCGACGTCACCGCCCTCGATGCCAATGGCCTGCGCCGCTTCCGTCAGCAGGTCGGGATGATCTTCCAGCACTTCAACCTGCTGTCGTCGAAGACCGTCGCCGACAACATCGCCATGCCGCTGCGCCTGGCCGGCGAACTGAGCCGCGCCGAGATCGATGCACGCGTCGCCGAGCTGCTGGCGCGCGTCGGCCTGCAGGATCACGCCAACAAGTACCCGGCGCAGCTCTCCGGCGGGCAGAAGCAGCGCGTCGGCATCGCCCGTGCACTCAGCACCCGACCGAAGATCCTGCTCTGCGACGAGGCCACCAGTGCCCTCGATCCGCAGACCACAACCGCCGTATTGCAGCTGCTGGCGGAGATCAACCGCGAACTGGGCCTGACCATCGTGCTGATCACCCACGAGATGGACGTGATCCGCCGCGTCTGCGACCGCGTTGCAGTGATGGATGCCGGCGTCATCGTCGAGGAAGGCCCGGTGGCCGAGGTGTTCCTGCACCCGCAGCATTCGACCACGCGACGCTTCGTGCAGGAGTCCGAGCACGTCGATGAAGCCGAGCAGCATGATGACTTCGCCCACGTTTCCGGCCGCATCCTGCGCCTGACCTTCCAGGGCGAAGCCACCTATGCTCCGCTGCTGGGCACCGTGGCCCGTGAGACCGGGGTCGACTACAGCATCCTCGCCGGTCGTATCGACCGCATCAAGGACACCCCCTACGGCCAGCTCACCCTGGCCCTGACCGGTGGCGACATCGACGCCGCGCTGGCGCGCTTCGGCGCCGCCGACGTGCATCTGGAGGTACTGCGCTGATGCTCGAACAACTGCTGCCCAACGTCTTCTGGCCGGAAATCTGGCAGGCCAGCCTCGACACCCTGAACATGCTGCTCGGCTCGATGCTGTTCACCGTGCTGCTCGGTCTGCCGCTCGGCGTACTGCTGTTTCTCACCGGGCCGCGCCAGCTGTTCGAGCAGAAGGCCCTGTACGGTGCGCTGTCTCTGGTGGTGAACATCCTGCGCTCGGTGCCCTTCGTCATCCTGCTGATCCTGATGATTCCCTTCACCGAGCTGCTGGTCGGCACCTCGCTGGGCGTTGCCGGTGCCATCCCGCCACTGGTGGTAGGCGCCACGCCGTTCTTCGCGCGCCTGGTGGAAACCGCCCTGCGCGAAGTGGAGCGCGGCATCATCGAGGCGACCCAGGCCATGGGCGCCACCACCTGGCAGATCATCACCCGCGCGCTGTTGCCCGAGGCGTTGCCCGGCCTGCTCGCAGCCACCACCGTCACCGCAATCACCCTGGTGTCGTACACCGCCATGAGCGGCCTGATCGGCGGCGGCGGCCTTGGCGACCTGGCCGTGCGCTACGGCTACCAGCGCTACCAGCCGGACGTGATGGCGGTGACCGTGGTCCTGCTGCTGATTCTGGTGCAGGTGCTGCAGATGGTCGGTGACCGATTGGTTGTACATTTTTCCCGTAAATGATGATGGGTACCTCTGAAAACTACCTGCGTTGTCATCACCTCGTTGAAAACAAGCTCAAAATGCTCATTTACAGTTCGTAAACTCCGCTTTTTCGCTTGTTTTCGCCTTGTGCTGACTACCTCGCTGACGTTTTTAGAGGTACCCAACAAGCGGCACTCGCCACCCCGCGAGACCCGCGCCACCTTCCCGAAAGGAACCTTGAAATGAAGAAGCTGCTGACTGCCATCGCCGCCTGCGCGGCCTTCTCGGCCCAGGCCGAAACCCTCAACGTCGCCGCCACTCCGGTGCCGCACGCGGAGATCCTCGAGTTCGTCAAACCGGCTCTGGCCAAAGAAGGTGTGGAGCTGAAGGTGCGCGTGTTCACCGACTACGTGCAGCCCAACCTGCAGGTACAGCAGAAGAACCTCGACGCCAACTTCTTCCAGCACCAGCCGTACCTGGACGAGTTCAATGCCAGCCGCAAGACCGAGCTGGTCAGCGTTGCCGGTGTGCACGTCGAGCCCTTCGGCGCGTACTCCAGCAAGATCAAGGACCTGAGCGAGCTGGCGCAAGGCGCCACCGTGGCCATCCCCAACGACGCCACCAACGGCGGCCGCGCCCTGCTGCTGCTGCAGAAGGCCGGCGTGATCAAGCTCAAGCCGGAAGCCGGCATCCTCGCCACGCCGAAGGACATCGTCGAGAACCCCAAGGCGATCAAGGTGCGTGAACTGGAAGCGGCCACCCTGCCGCGCGTGCTGAGCCAGGTCGACCTCGCCCTGATCAACACCAACTACGCCCTGGAAGCCAAGCTGAACCCGACCAAGGACGCCCTGGCCATCGAAGGCAGCGACTCGCCATACGTCAACACCCTGGTGACCCGCGCCGACAACAAGGACAGCGAAGCCGTGCAGAAGCTGGTCAAGGCCCTGCACAGTGCCGAGGTGAAGCAGTTCATCGAAGAGAAATACCAGGGCGCCGTCGTTCCGGCTTTCTGAGCCGCAACGCCTGCGCGAAGAGCCCCGCCCTGTGCGGGGCTTTTTCATGCCTGCGCGGGCTCCGCGCCCAGACACTGCAACAGGCAATCCAGCGCCGGCTGACGCTGCGCACGGCGCAACAGGGCGACCAGTTCGCGATGGAAGGCCAGCTCACCCAGTTCGATCACCCGCAGACGGGTCGGCCGCTGCAGCCACAGGCCGGCGCGCGGCACCAGCGACACACCCATACCGTTCTCCACCAGGCGCACGATGGCCTCCACCTCGTCCAGCTCCAGCGCCTCGCGCACCGTCAGCCGCTGCTCGCGAAGGAAGCGGCTGACCTGGCGGCCACCGAACGAGCTGCGGTCATAACGCACGAATGGCTGCTCGGCGAGCAGCTGCAGCGGATCATCCCCGGCCACCTCCAGTGGCGCGATCAGCACGAAGGGCTCACGCGCCAGCGGCACCTCGAGAATTTCCTTGGGCAGTGCGAACGGCGGCTTGATCAGCAAGGCCAGATCCAGCTCGCCGGCATCCAGCTGGCTGAACAGCTGCAGGGAAACCCCCGGCACCAGCTTCAGCTCGACCCGGGGCGCGAGCTGACGAAAGCGCGGCAGTGCCTCGGCCAACAGGCCCGTTTGCAGGGTGGCGATGGCGCCGACACGCAACTCGCCCTGCCACTTGTCGGCAGCCTGCGGCAGCGCCATCTGCGCATACAGCGCCAGCATCTGCTCGGCCAACGGCAGGGCATGACGGCCGGCGGCGTTGAGCACGGCGGCGCGGCCGCTGCGGTCGAACAGACGCACACCAAGGTGCTGTTCGAGCGCGCGCATCTGCGCGCTCACCGCCGACTGGGTCAGGCCGACTCGCTGGCCGGCAGCGGCGAAGGTGCCCAGGCGGGCAACGGTGATGAAGGTTTTCAGCTCGCGCAGCATTGACGCCCCGATTGATCAAAATTATTTGAGCTTGCGAGCAAGGATATTCGCTTTCAATCAATTTGGCTGTTGCTAGGCTAGCCCGACAGACAATTACCCGAGGTACTGCGTGATGGCCCTTGCTCCCTTTCACCTGGCGATTCCCGTCTACGACCTGGCCGCAGCGCGGCATTTCTATGGCGAAGTGTTCGGCTGCGCCGAAGGTCGCAGCAGCGATCACTGGGTCGATTTCGATTTCTTCGGGCACCAGCTGGTCATCCACGAAGCGCCGAAAATGGCCTATCAGGAGTCGGCCGTGAGCAACCCGGTGGATGGCCACGACGTGCCGGTGCCGCACTTCGGCGTGGTGCTCGGCTGGGACGACTGGGAAGCGCTGGCCGAGCGCCTGCGCAGTCGCGAGACGAAGTTCGTCATCGAACCCTACGTACGCTTCAAGGGCCAGGTTGGCGAGCAGGCGACCATGTTCCTTCTCGACCCCTGCGGCAATGCGCTGGAGTTCAAGGCGTTCAAGGATATCGGTCAGCTGTTCGCCAAGTAGTCTCTGAGCCCGGCGCCGGAGCCGAGGGAAAGGCCACTCAGTCCAGCGGGTTGTCGATCTGCGCGCGCAGCAGTTCGGCGAAGGCGCTCGCCTCCACCGGGCGGCTGATCAGGAAGCCCTGGATCTCGTCGCAGTTCTGGCTCTTGAGAAAATCCATCTGCGCCTGGGTTTCCACGCCTTCGGCGACCACTTTCAGCTCCAGGCTGTGGGCCATGGCGATGATCGCGCGGGTGATGGCCGCGTCCTCGCCGCCTGGCGACAGATCGCGGATGAAGGTCTGGTCGATCTTCACGTAGTGCACCGGGAAACGCTTGAGGTAGCTCAGCGAGCTGTAGCCGGTGCCGAAGTCGTCGATCGCCAGCTTGACCCCCAGCGCGCGCAGTTGCTGGAAGGTGGCGATGACGCTTTCGACGTTGTCGAGCAGCTCGCTCTCGGTCAGTTCCAGCTCCAGGTATTGCGGCGCCAGGCCGGTTTCCTCGAGCACCTGACGCACCAGGCTGGTGAGATTGCCCTGCCGCAGCTGGTGCACCGACAGGTTTACCGACACCCGTATCTTGGTCAGCCCCTGGCGCTGCCATTCGCATACCTGCTGGCAGGCCTGACGCAGCACGAATTCGCCAATCGGCGCGATCAGCCCGGTTTCCTCGGCCAGGCCGATGAACTCGCCGGGCGCGACCATGCCCTGCTGCGGATGGCGCCAGCGCACCAGAGCTTCGGCGGCATTGAGCTGGTCGTCGGCAAGATTCAGCTTGGGCTGGTAGAACACCTCCAGCTGGCCTTCGGCGATGGCCTTCCGCAGCTGGTTCTCCAGTTGCAGACGCTCCAGGGTGCAGGCCTGCAGGTTGTCGGTAAAGAACTGGAAGGTATTGCCGCCCAGGTGCTTGGCATGCTGCACGGCCATGTTGGCCTGGCTGATCAGCGCGCTGATCTCACGGGCGTAGTCCGGCAGCAGGCTGATGCCCAGCGAGGCGCTGACCACCAGTTCGTGACCACCGACGGTCATCGGCACACGCAGCTTGACCAGCAGCCGGCTGGCCACCCGCGCCAGGCTGGACAGGCTGCCATAGGCATCGAGGATGACGGCGAACTCATCGCCCGACAGCCGCGCGATGCAGTCGGCTTCCGGCACGGCCTGGGTCAGGCGACGGCTCATCTGACGCAGCAACTGGTCCGCCACTTCGTGGCCGAGGCTGTCGTTGAGCAGCTTGAAGCGGTCCAGATCGATATGCACCAGGGCGATGCTGCGACCGCTCTGCCGTGCGCGCTGGCTGGCTTCGTGCAGGCGCTCCTTGAATAGACTGCGGTTGGCCAGGCCGGTAAGTTCGTCGTAGTGCGACAGGTAACGCAGACGCTCCTCGGCCTCGCGTCGCGCGGTCAGGTCGGCGAAGAAGCCGACGATATGACTGGCGCGCCCACTGGCGTCGCGCACCAGGTTGAGCTGCAACCATTGCGGGTAGAGTTCGCCGCTCTTGCGCGTCTCGATCAGTTCGCCCTGCCAGGTGCCGCCGTTATCCAGTTCCTGGCGGATCAGCTGGTACTGCCTGCGCATCTCGCGACTGCCGAACAGGCTGGTCACCGTGCGCCCGACCACTTCCTCGCTGCTGTAGCCGGTCACTGCACTGAAAGCGCGATTGACCGCCAGCACGCGGTAGTCGGGGTCGAGAATGAAGATGCCTTCGCTGGCCGCCTCGAACACCATGGCGGCCAGGCGCTGCTGCTGCTCCTGCTGACGCCGTGCGCTGACGTCGCGGCGCGTGCCGAGCATGCGCCGCACACGACCGGAAGCATCGCGCTCGACCGCCCGGCCACGGTCTTCGATCCAGACCCAGTGACCATCGACATGGCGCACGCGGTACTCGATCTGATAATCCTCGCTGCGCCCCTTGAGGTGCCGGACCAGCGCCCGGCGCAGCTGTGGCAGATCGTCCGGATGCAGGCGCGGCGTCAGATCGCGCAGCATCACCTGAACCTGCTCCGGCTCCAGGCCGAACAGCTCGCGCAGGTGCGAGTGATGCACCTGATCGCTCTCCAGATCCCAGTCCCACAGCCCCAGCTCACTGGCCTCCAGCGCCAGGGCCAGACGTGCCTGGCTCTTGCCCAGGGCGTGGGTCGCCTCGTCCAGTTCCAGGGTGCGTTCGGCCACACGCATTTCCAGCTCGTCGTGGGCGCCGCGCAATTCGCGTTCGGCCCTACGGCGTTGCTCCACTTCGCGCGCCAGCTCCTCGTTGAGCCCCTCGGCACGCAGCTTGGCGTGCTCCAGATTGTTGATCAGCGCCAGGTTGTGAAAACGCTGCAACAGGCTGCGCTGGACCAGACGATTGACCTGCCAGGCCACCACCAGCAGCGCGAGAAACAGAATCACCCCGAGCAGCCCCCAGCCGCGCTGCATGGTGTTATCGGCCAGCAGCAGGAAGACCGCCGAAGGCACCAGGCAGGGCAAGGCGAAACTCAGAAAGGCGGACAGACTGACGGCATAGGCCACGCTGGCCGACAGGATCGCCGCGGCGATCAGGCCGTAGACCAGCGCCTGCTGATAGAACACATCGGCCGGCACCAGCACGATCACGGCGAAGGCGAGGGTCAGGCCGGAGGCCCCGGCACCGAAGAGGAAGATGCGCCGCCAGTAGGGTTCGGCCTGGCGGCTGGGCAGCGCATCGTTGAAGGCATTCACCTGGGTCAGGCGCAGCAGCACCAGCAACACCACCCAGCCCAGCCACGCCACGAGCAATGGCGCGCTCTGCTGGTTCCACAGCAACAGACTGCAGGCCAGGCCGACCAGCAGCATGAGCAGGGTAGGCAGACGCGAGCCCAGAAACAACAGACGGGTACGCTCGACGGCTATATCCGTAGCGAACTGCCGTTCAGCCTGATGCGGGTCCAGCGTCACCTCTTGAATTACGGCGCTAGTCGTGGCGGTCATAGGCGCTGTTCTTGTCATGGTTGCCTAAGGGTCTGGGGCGAGGCGATCGGCGCCATCAACCCTGACGTCGCGGGAGAATACCCGAGACAGACGCTGTGCCCAACAAAGTTGTGGCCAATTTCACAGCCTGGCGGCCAACTTTTCCCGGGCGCCGCGACCATGCCGGCTCTTGATCGCCCGCCTACACCCTTCCGTGCCCTGACCTACCGGTCGTCGGTTGCACCGCGCCGCTTTCGCTTCACCTGGCCGACGGTTTGCCCTCCCCTGTCCGGCCCCCTAGAATGCCGCGATGCAAAACGACCCCGAACTCCTCCTCGCTTCGCTCAACGACGCTCAGGTCCAGGCCGTGGCCGCTCCGCTCGGCCGCCAGCTGGTGCTGGCCGGCGCCGGCTCGGGCAAGACCCGCGTACTGGTGCACCGCATCGCCTTCCTGATCCAGGCAATGGGCGCTTCGCCGCATTCGATCCTGTCGGTGACCTTCACCAACAAGGCGGCCGCCGAGATGCGCCATCGCATCGAGCAGATGCTTGGCCACAATCCCGCCGGCATGTGGGTCGGCACCTTCCACGGCCTGGCCCATCGCCTGCTTCGCGCGCACTGGCAGGAGGCAGGGCTGGCCGAGAACTTCCAGATCCTCGACTCCGACGATCAGCAGCGCCTGATCAAGCGGGTGATCCGCGAGCTGGGCCTGGATGAACAGCGCTGGCCGGCGAAGCAGGCGCAGTGGTTCATCAACGGGCAGAAGGACGAGGGCTTCCGCCCACAGCACATCCAGGCCGGCGGCGACCTGTTCCTGGCCACCATGCGCGGTATCTACGAGGCCTACGAAGCGGCCTGCGCGCGCACCGGGGTGATCGACTTCTCCGAACTGCTGCTGCGCGGGCTCGACCTGTGGCGCGACAAGCCGGGCCTGCTCGAGCATTACCAGCGGCGCTTCCGCCATATCCTGGTCGACGAGTTCCAGGACACCAACGCCGTGCAGTACGCATGGCTGCGTCTGCTGGCCAAGGGCGGCGACAGCCTGATGGTGGTCGGCGATGACGACCAGTCGATCTACGGCTGGCGTGGCGCGCGCATCGAGAACATCCAGCAGTTCTCCAGCGACTTCCCCGATACCCAGGTGATCCGTCTGGAGCAGAATTACCGCTCCACCGCCGGCATCCTCAAGGCCGCCAACGCGCTGATCGCCAACAACAACGGGCGCCTCGGCAAGGAGCTGTGGACCGATGGCGGTGACGGCGAACCACTGGCCCTGTACGCCGCCTTCAACGAGCACGACGAAGCACGCTACGTGGTCGAGACCATCGAGGACGCCCTGCGCAAGGACGGCCTCAAGCGCAGCGAGATTGCCATCCTCTACCGCTCCAATGCCCAGTCGCGGGTGCTGGAAGAAGCGCTGCTGCGCGAGAAGATCCCCTACCGCATCTACGGCGGCCAGCGCTTCTTCGAGCGCGCCGAGATCAAGAACGCCATGGCCTACCTGCGCCTGCTCGACGGACGTGGCAACGACGCGGCGCTGGAGCGCATCGTCAACGTGCCGGCACGCGGCATCGGCGAGAAGACCATCGAGAGCATCCGCGAGTACGCCCGTGCCCACGACGTGCACATGTGGGAAGCGATCCGCCTGATGCTCGCCAACAAGGCCTTGCCAGGTCGCGCCTCGAGTGCCCTGGCCGGCTTTATCGAACTGATCGAGGGCCTGGCCGAGAAGGTTCTGGCCATGCCTCTGCACCAGATGACCCAGGTGGTCATCGAGCAGAGCGGCCTGCTCGCCTATCACGAGGCGGAAAAGGGCGAGAAGGGCCAGGCCCGGGTGGAGAACCTCGAGGAACTGGTCAGCGCCGCGCGCGCCTTCGAGAACGAGGAAGACGACGAGCTGACGCCGCTGCAGGCGTTCCTCACTCACGCCTCGCTGGAGGCCGGGGACACCCAGGCCGCCGAGAACGAGGACAGCATTCAACTGATGACCCTGCACAGCGCCAAGGGCCTGGAATTCCCGCTGGTATTCCTGGTTGGCATGGAGGAGGGTCTGTTCCCGCACAAGATGAGCCTGGAAGAACCGGGCCGACTGGAAGAAGAACGCCGCCTGGCCTATGTAGGCATTACCCGTGCCATGCAGAAGCTGGTGATCAGCTACGCCGAAACCCGGCGTCTCTACGGTAGCGAGACCTATAACAAGGTGTCGCGCTTCGTCCGCGAAATCCCCGCACCGCTGATTCAGGAAGTGCGTCTGTCCAACAGCGTCAGCCGCCCGGTGAGCACCAGCTCGATGAGTGGTGGCAGCCTGTTCGCCGGCAGCGCCGTGCCACAGACGCCCTTCAATCTGGGTCAGCGGGTACGCCACAGCCTGTTCGGCGAAGGCACCATCCTCAATTTCGAGGGTGCCGGCGCGCAGGCACGGGTGCAGGTGAATTTTGAAAACGAAGGCAGTAAGTGGCTGATGCTGGCGTATGCCAAGCTTGAAGCCTGTTAGCACACCGTATCTGGAGATAATCGATGAATCGCCGCAATCTGTTCGGCGCCACACTGGCACTGATCGCCGCCATCGGCCTGGTTGGCTGCAAAGAAGACAAGGCTGCCAGCGAGACCGCCGCTGCCACGCCGGCAGAAACCTTCCAATGGAAGATGGTCACCTCCTGGCCGAAGAACTTCCCCGGCCTGGGCACCTCTGCCGAGCGTCTGGCCGAGCGTATCAACGCCATGAGCGCCGGGCGTCTGACCGTCAAGGTCTACGCCGCAGGCGAGCTGGTACCGGCGCTGGAAGTGTTCGACGCAGTGTCCCGCGGCACCGCCGAAATGGGCCACGGCACCCCCTACTACTGGAAGGGCAAGGTCCCGGCCGCGCAGTTCTTCAGCAGCGTACCCTTCGGTCTCTCCACACTGGAAATGAACGCCTGGCTCAGCCACGGCGGTGGCCAGGCGCTGTGGGACGAAACCTATGCACCGTTCGGCGTGAAACCGCTGTCGGCCGGCAACACCACCATGCAGATGGCTGGCTGGTTCAACAAGGAAATCAACAGCCTGGATGACATCAAGGGCCTGAAGATCCGCATGCCGGGCCTCGGCGGCGAAGTCTGGAGCAAGCTCGGTGCGATCACCATCAACCTGCCCGGCGGTGAAATCTTCACCTCCCTGCAGACCGGTGCCATCGATGCCACCGACTGGGTCGGCCCCTACAACGACCTGGCCTTCGGCCTGCACAAGGCGGCCAAGTACTACTACTTCCCGGGCTGGCAGGAGCCGCAGGCAGTGGTCGAATCCATGGTCAACCAGAAGGCCTTCGACGCACTGCCGGCCGACCTGCAGGCCATCGTCGTCGAAGCTGCGCGTGCCGCAACCCTGGACATGATGGACGACTACGTGTTCAACAATGCCAAGGCGCTGCAGACCCTCAAGAGCGAAGGTGTGCAGATCAAGCGCCTGCCGGACGAGGTGCTGGACGCCATGCGCGAGCAGTCCGGCCTGGTGCTCGAAGCCCTGGCCGCGGAAAGCGACCTCAACGGCCGCATCTGGGCCTCGCAGAAGGCCTTCCTCGAAGAGGCCAGCGCGATGCAGGCACTGACCGAGAAAGAGCTGTACAACTGGCGTTGAGCCAACTGAACGGGGCCTGCTGAAGGCCCCGTTTTTTCTTGGGGATTCTACCGATGCGTCTTCGTACTCTGCTTCTACTGCCTCTGCTCACCCTCGGTCTGATCGGCTGCAAGGACGACTCCGTACCTGCCGAGCAGGCCGTCGCACCTGCCCAGACGTTCACCTGGAAGATGGTCACCACCTGGCCGAAAAACGCGCCCGGCACCGGCACCGCTGCCGAGCGCCTGGCCGAGCGCATCAATACCATGAGTGGCGGACGCCTGAGCATCAGGGTCTACGCGGCTGGCGAGCTCGTGCCGGCGCTGGAAGTGTTCGACGCGGTGTCCCGCGGCACCGCCGAACTGGGCCACGGCACACCCTATTACTGGAAGGGCAAGGTGCCGGCTGCACAGTTCTTCGGCGCCGTGCCCTTCGGGCTGTCCACCCTGGAAATGAACGCCTGGCTCAGCAAGGGTGGTGGTCAGGCGCTGTGGGACGAAGCCTATGCACCGTTCGGCCTCAAGCCGCTGACGGCGGGCAACAGCACCATGCAGATGGGCGGCTGGTTCAACAAGGAAATCAACAGCCTGGCTGATATCAGGGGTCTGAAAATCCGCATGCCGGGCCTCGGCGGCGAAGTCTGGAGCCGCCTGGGTGCGACCACCGTGGTGATGCCGGGCGGCGAAATCTTCACCTCGCTGCAAAGCGGCGCCATCGACGCCACCGACTGGGTCAGCCCTTACAACGACCTGGCCTTCGGCCTGCACAAGGCAGCCAGGTATTACTACTACCCCGGCTGGCAGGAGCCGCAGTCGGTGCTGGAGCTACTGATCAACCAGAAGGCCTTCGACGCCCTGCCGGCCGACCTGCAGGCTATCGTTACCGAAGCGGCGCGCGCAGCCACCCAGGACATGATGGACGACTACGTCTTCCACAACGCCCTGGCGCTGGACGAGCTGAAGAAGAGCGGCACGCTGCTCAAGCGCTTCCCGGACGAAGTGCTGCAGGCCATGCAACGCGAAAGCGAACAGGTGCTCGGCGAGCTTGCTGCGCAGAGCGAACTCAATGGCCGCATCTGGACCTCGATGCAGGCCTTCCAGGCGCTGGCGACCTCGATGCATGCGCTGTCGGAAAAGGAGCTGTACGACTGGCGCTGAGCCTGGCACGGGCAAAAGCCGGAAACATTCTGTCACTGGTCATCGCCAGCCATGGCGGGCAAGATGCCGACCAAGCTTTTCCACAAGAGAGAAAACCGTAATGCAGCGTTTCCTCAGTATCGCCATGGTTCTGTGCCTGGCGCTGACCTTCAGCTTCGAAGCCCACGCCAAGCGTTTTGGCGGTGGCAAATCCTTCGGCTCCGCTCCCAGCCACCAGACCCGCCAGGCCACCCCGCCGGCTCAACAGAGCGCAGCGACTCCCGGTCGTCAGCAACCTGCCGCTGCCGCCAGCGGTGCCTCGCGCTGGCTCGGCCCGCTGGCCGGTCTGGCCGCCGGCGGCCTGCTGGCCTCGATGTTCATGGGCGACGGTTTCGAAGGCCTGCAGATCATGGACTTTCTGATCTTCGGCCTGATCGCCTTCCTGATCTTCCGCTTCCTCGCCGCCCGTCGTGCTCGCCAACAGCCGCAAATGGCAGCTGCCGGTGCGCCCTACCAGCGTGAAATGCCACATGCCGCCAACGCTCCGGCCGCCGGCAGCAATATCTTTGGCGCTCGCCTGGCCCCGGCCGCACCGGTGATCAACGCCCCGGCCTGGTTCAACGAGCAAAGCTTCCTGGCCGCCGGCCGCGAGCACTTCATGAACCTGCAACAGCATTGGGATGCGAACGAGATGGACAAGATCGCCGAGTTCGTCACCCCGCAGCTGCTGGACTTTCTCAAGCGTGAGCGCGCCGAGCTGGGTGATGGCTTCCAGTCCACCTATATCGACGACCTCGACGTGCAGCTCGATGGCGTCGATGACAACGCCGAGAAGACCATCGCCACCCTGACCTTCAGCGGCGTGTCGAAGACCTCGCGCTTCGACCAGGGCGAACCGTTCAGCGAAAGCTGGCGCCTGGAGCGTGCCCAGGGCGACAACCAGCCCTGGCTGATCGCCGGCATTCGCCAGAACTGATCGCTGCGACGCACAAAAAACCCGGGCTTGCCCGGGTTTTTTCATTTCGGCATTGGCTCGCTATCGCGGCTGAAGCCGCTCCTACACCGGTTCCATAGCGGCCCGGCGCATACCGATATGCGGGATGTCATCCTCCAGATACACCTCGGTTACCGCCTCGAAGCCATAACGCCCGTAGTAACCCTGCAGATGCGCCTGCGCAGACAGGTAGACCGGCACGCCCGTCCAGCGTTGGCTGCATTCGGCCAGTGCCTGCTCCATCAGCCTGTGTCCCAGACCTGTACCACGCGCCGGCTCGGCGATCAGCACACGGCCAATCACCACCTCGCCGCCCATGCGCTGCGGGTCGAGCAGACGCAGATAGCCAACCAGCACCTCGCCATCACGCGCCAGCAGGTGGCAGGTATCGCCAACCAGATCCTGGCCATCGGTTTCCAGGTAGGGGCAGTTCTGCTCCACCACGAACACCCGGGTGCGCAGTGCCAGCAGCTCATACAGCGTGGCGGTATCGAGTTCACGGTGATGCAGGCAATGCCAGGTAATGGACGACATGGGAGGGCTCCGCAAAAGCGCCATTATGAGATCACGGCGCCATGTTTTCATTCTGACCGCCAGCTACTGTATAAAGCCGACCCACATGATGAGGAGCCGACACCGTGGAAGAAGTCATCGAACAGCTGCGCGAACTCAACGAGCCGGTCCCGGTACCGCTGGAGCTGCCGGACGAGGAAACCCTGGTGGAGATTCAGGAGCAGATCCTCATCCACCTGCCCTTCGAACTGCGCGAATTTCTGCTCAAGGTCAGCGACGTGGTCTATGGCCGTCTGGAGCCGGTGACCGCCGCCGACCCGCATTCGCATACCTACCTGCCGGAAGTGGCGTCAGTGGCCTGGGATCTTGGCCTGCCGCGCGACCTGGTGCCGCTGTGCCAGGACGGTCGCGACTATTACGCCGTGGATGTCGAGGGCCAGGTCTGGCTGTGGGACGGCGACGAAGGCGAGCTGACTGACGAGAGCTGGGATTCCGTCTGGCATTGGTGTCGCGACGTCTGGCTGGAAAGCTGAGCGGACCGACACCCCAGCCACAGACAGTGGCCGGAGCGGATCGCGGCCCGCTACGCCCTCCGGCCCTTCACACCTCACCCTGCTCCAGCGCCAGCAGGTTCAGCAGAAAGCGCGCGAAATACTGCAGATCCTGCTCCACGGCCTGACGTGCCGCCCTGGCATCACCGGCCTCGATGGCGGCGAAGGCATCTTCATGAAAGTCATTGAGCCGTAGCGACAGATCGGCCCCCGTGAACAGCCGATTGAAGAAGGGTCCGATCTGCAGCCACAGCGACTCGATCGAACGCAGCAGCACGGGGTTGCCGCAGGCACCATACAGGTACAGGTGGAACTGGCTGTTGGCGTCGAGATAGTCCTGCACCTGACGCCGCTCGATGGCCACCTCCATGCGCCGCAGGCAATCTCGCAGCAGCGCCAGGTCATCGCTGCTCAGGCGCGGCGTGGCCAATTCCACCGCCAGCCCTTCCAGCGCCAGGCGCACCTGGAAGATGTTTTCGTAGCGTTCCCGGGTCATCGACGGCACGCGCACCGATCGCTGCTGCTCGCCTTCCAGCGCCCCCTCGGCCACCAGCCGCTGCAGTGCGGCGCGCACCGGCATCGGGCTGGTACCCCACTCGGCCGCCAGATCACGGATCTTCAATGCCTGCCCGGGCTGGAAACGGCCAGCCAGCAGGCCCTCGCGAATACGCTGGTACAACTGCTCCTGCAGATTGTCGCTCATGGTTTCAAAGGCCCTTCGGCGGCGCAGGAAGCTGGGACAGGGTAAGCAGACAGTCGCGCATAAGATTCTCCATACATCGGGCTGAAGGACTGACAGCTCAGCCTTTGATTTGTGATCACATAATTAAATAAATACTAACTCAGAACGGTTATTGCGAGACATATTGTGATTTTTGTGATCACAAAATATGATGTTCGGAAATTCGAACGAGGTGTTCAGCATGACTGCCAGTGGTATCAGCCAAGCCGCCGTGGAAACCTTCGCCGCTCGCGAGCGCGAGCGTTTCCTCGCTCGCAACCCGAAGTCCGTGGCCCTTGCCGAGCGCGCCCGCCACTCGCTGTACGGCGGCGTGCCAATGCACTGGATGGCCGACTGGTCGACACCGGTGCCACTGTTCGTCGAGCGCGCCAAGGGTGCGCGCTTCTATGACGTGGACGGTCACGAATACATCGACTTCTGCCTGGGCGACACCGGCACCATGTTCGGCCACTCGCCGGACCCGATCGCCAAGGCCATCGCCGAACAGGGCAACAACGGCCTGACCACCATGCTGCCGGGCGAAGACGCCGTGGTCTGCGGCGAGCTGCTGGCCGAGCGCTTCGGCCTGCCCTACTGGCAGGTGACGGCCACCGCCACCGACTCCAACCGCTACGTGCTGCGCTGGGCCCGGGCGATCACCGGGCGCAAGACCCTGCTGGTGTTCGACGGCTGCTACCACGGCACCGTGGATGACGTGATGGTGCGCCATCGCGATGGCCAGACCGTGGCCCGCTCCGGGCTGATCGGCCAGGCCTACGACCTGACCCAGTACAGCCGCTCGATCCCCTTCAACGACCTCGAGGCGCTGGAAGCCGCGCTGGCGAAAGGCGACGTCTGCGCCCTGCTCTGCGAGCCGGCGATGACCAACATCGGCATGGTCCTGCCCGACCCGGGCTTCTTGCAGAAGTGCCGCGAGCTGACCCGCAAGTACGGGGCGCTGCTGATCATCGACGAGACCCACACCATCTCCACCGATATCGGCGGCTGCACCAAACTGTGGAACCTCGACCCGGACTTCTTCGTGGTCGGCAAGCCGATTGCCGGCGGCGTGCCCTGCGGCATCTTCGGCTGCAGCGCGGCGATGGCCGAAGCCATGACCGCGGCGCGTCAGCGGGCCAGCGAGAACAGCCATGGCCACGGCCACAGCGGCATGGGCACCACGCTGTCGGCCAATGCCCTGGCCATGCACTGCATGCGCGCCAACCTGGAACAGGTGATGACCCCGGCCGCCTACGCGCACATGCTGCCGCTGGCCAGGCGCCTGGCCGACGGCTTCCGCTCTCTGATCGCCAAGTACGAGCTGAAGTGGTCGGTGACCGAGCTGGGCGCGCGCAGCGAGTTCCAGTTCTGCCCGGTATCGCCGAAGACCGGCGCCGAGGCCGAGGCCGCCTTCCACGACGAGCTGCAGATGGCCCTGCACCTGTACCTGATCAACCGCGGCATTCTGATCACCCCGTTCCACAACATGACCCTGTGCTGCCCGAGCACCACGGCGGAGGATGTGGACAGGCTGATCGCCACGCTGGACGAAGCACTGGGCGAGCTGCTGGCCATTCCCGGCGCGCGCGAGTAATTCGCGCCCGTCGTAGCCCGGATGCAATCCGGGTTGGGCCCTCCCGGATTGCATCCGGGCTACAGATCACGCGTCACCGAACGCAACGAGGTATGCATGCAATTCGCCAATCCCCAGGAAGCCCGTGACTTCCTCGCCGCCCACCCGGAAGTGCGCAGCATCGAGCTGATGCTGATCGACGCCAACGGCATCCCGCGCGGCAAGCTGCTGCACCGCGACGAGCTGCTGGCCATCTACGAGAACGGCCGGCCGCTGCCCAGTTCGATCCTCTCGCTGACCATCCAGGGTGAGGACGTGGAAGAAAGCGGCCTGGTCTGGGAAGTGGCCGACGCCGACTGCTGGACCTACCCCATCCCCGGCAGCCTGACCCTGCAGCCCTGGCGTACGGTGCCCACCGGCCAGCTACAGGTCAGCATGCATCCGACCAAGGGCCTGCCAGCCACCCCGGGCGACCCGCGCCACGTGCTGGCGCGCACCGTCGAGGCGCTGAACGCCGACGGCTACCACCCGGTGATGGCGGTGGAGCTGGAGTTCTACCTGCTGGACAAGCAGCGCGATGCCAGCGGCCGCCCGCAGCCGGCGCTGCAAATGAACGGCGTGCGCCCCCAGGCGCCGCAGGTGTACGGCGTGTACGAGCTGGAGCAGCTGCAGCCGTTCCTCGACGATCTCTACGCGGCCTGCGAGGTGCAGGGCCTGCCGGTGCGCACGGCGATCTCCGAATACGCCCCCGGCCAGCTGGAGCTGACCCTGGAACACCGTTTCGACGCCCTGCAGGCGGTAGATGAAGGCGTGCGCTACAAGCGCCTGGTCAAGGGCGTGGCCAACAAGCACGGACTGCAGGCCTGTTTCATGGCCAAACCGTTCGGCGACCTGGCCGGCAGCGGCCTGCACATGCACGTGTCGCTGGCCGATGCCGAGGGCAACAACCTGATGGCCTCAGAAGACCCGCACGGTACGCCGCTGCTGCGCCATGCCATCGGCGGCATGATGGCCACGCTCAACGACGCCCTGGCGATCTTCTGCCCCAACGCCAACTCCTTCCGCCGCTTCCAGGCCAACAGCTACGCGCCGCTGGCCAAGAGCTGGGGGGTGAACAACCGCACCGTATCGTTCCGCGTACCGGGCGGCCCGGCCAACAGCCGCCACGTCGAACACCGCATCTGCGGCGCCGATGCCAACCCATACCTGGCGGCCGCGGCGATCCTCGCCGGCATCCACCACGGCATCCGCAACCAGATCGACCCAGGCGAGGCCATTGTCGGCAACGGCTATGAACAGGCCCGCGAAACCCTGCCCACCGACTGGCTGACCGCCCTGCGCGCTCTGGAAAACTCCAGCTGGGCCAAGCAGGCGCTGGGTGAGGACTTCCTCAAGGTGTTCCTGGCGATCAAGTGGGCCGAGTTCCGTCAGTTCATGGGCGAAGTCGGCGAGCAGGACTGGCGCTGGTACCTCCATCACGCCTGACGGCATGTCCCGGTAGCGCAAGCTATCGGGGCGGACTCAGCGTACCTTGATGTAATCCCCCGCCACACTGATGCCCATGCCGCCGTATTCCTGGCAGCCATCGGTGAACACTTCCAGTACCTGCACGGCGATGCCTTCGCGCAGCAGCTGCACCGCACACTGGGCGCCCAGACCGGCATTCTCCAGACGCATCTGCACGCCGTCGCCAACCAGCTTGCCGTCCAGCTCACCGATGGCCGCGGGGCCGTACTCCTCAACCCGCGCCCCTGCGCGCAACGGCGCGAAGCTGGCCTGATAACCACCTTCAGGAATCTCGCTGATCCGCAGTTCGCTCCACACCGCCTGGCCGCTGTAGCGCAGGTAGCGGCCCACCGGGCCGGCACTCAGCGCCCGATAATCCAGCGCCTGGGTGACCTTGGCCAGGTTGTGGCGAGTCGCCGAACCGGAAAGGTTGCGATCCAGCGCCACCTGCAACCAGGCGCGCGCCATGCCGGCGTCGCCAGCGCGCAGGTTGGCCAGCATGAGGTTGTTCAGGGCCAGCTCGAAACCGCTTTCATCCTCACCCTCGACACGGCGCAACTGGCGTTCAAAGGACTCGATGGCCGCCTCGAAACGTCCGGCCTTGTAGGCGGCCGTGCCCTCCTGGTTGCACTGCGCCGGCGTCTCGCATGACGATTCGGCCAGCGCCGGGAGGGTGAGCAGGCCGAGCAGAAGGAGGGGAATGTGGCGCATAGGCATCATTGGGCATCCTAACCAGGCAAAACCTCATCTTAGCCGGGCTAAACTCAGCACTGCAGCGCCCCAGCCCGCAATTCTCGGAGCAACGATGGAAGCCGGAACCTCGCAACTGACGATGACCGTACTGATGACTCCGGACATGGCCAACTTCTCCGGCAACGTCCACGGCGGCACGCTGCTCAAGTACCTCGACGAAGTGGCCTACGCCTGTGCCAGCCGCTACGCCGGCTGCTACGTGGTGACGCTGTCGGTGGATCAGGTGATGTTCCGCGAGCCGGTTCACGTCGGTGAGCTGGTCACCTTCCTCGCCTCGGTCAACCACACCGGGCGCACCTCGATGGAAATCGGCATCAAGGTGATCACCGAGAACATTCGCGAGCGCTCGGTACGCCATACCAACAGCTGCTTCTTCACCATGGTCGCGGTCGACGGGCAGGGCCGCCCGGCGCCCGTTCCGCCGCTGCAGCCGGATACGCCCGACGGTCTGCGCCGCCAGCGCCAGGCCAGGCAGCGCCGGCAGATTCGCGAGGAGCTGCAGCAGCGCTACCAGGCGCTGAGCGAGGAAAAAGACGCGTAATAAAAAGGGCAGCCGAAGCTACCCTGGGTTTTGGGGGCGCCATCCATGGCGCCCGAACCTGTGGTTCAGAAGTTCCACTGCGCCTTGAGCGAAGCGCTGTGCTCGCGCAGACCACTGGCGTAGCGGCCTTCGTAGTCCAGCGACACGGCGGCGTTGGCGCTGACGTTGAGCTGCGTGCCCAGGCCCAGCACTGCGGTGTCGCGCTCCAGCGACACGCCACGCACGTTGAAGTCATGGCTGCCGTCGACGAAACGCATGGTGGCGTCCATGTGCTCGTCGCCGAAAGCATGCTGCCAGGCCAGTGAGCCACGCAGCGTGGCGCCGAAGTTGCCGAACTCGTAGGGCAGCTGGCCGCGTACACCGAGGCTGGACACCACCTGGGTGTCGTCATCGCTGTCACCCTTGAGCGCCGCGCTGCCGCCCTTCTCCTTGAACGAACCCACTTCCAGGTGGCTGACGGTCAGACCGGCGAACGGCTCGACGTAGCGACCGTCCGGCTTGCCGATCAGATAGCCCACTTCGCCGAACACCTGGGTGGTGTGGGCGTCGTAGCCTGCGGTGAGCTTTTGGTCCAGGGCGCGCACTTTGCGCTCGCTGTCGATGTCGTGATAGGTGTACGACAGGCCACCTAGGACGTTCAGCTGACGCTGGACATCCAGGGCGAAAGCCTTGCCGCCGTACAGCGTTGCGCTGTAGCTGTGAATGTCGGCTTCGCTGTCGCGGCTGCCGACATCGGCGTCGGTCTGGGTGTAGCCCAGGGCGCCGCCCAGGTACCAACCATTGCCGATATCGTTGTCGTAGCCGGCGAACACGCCCACGCTGTTCTGATCCAGCGAACCGGCGTTGCTGTCGCCGTCGACGTTCTGCCAGTTACCCACCAGCTCGACCCAGGCCGGCTTGTCGCCAAATGCCGGCAGGCCGCTGGAGCCCTGGGTGCCGCCCACTTGCGCGGTGACCGCCGCCGGGTTCAGGCCGGCATTGAGGCTGTTGCGCAGGTTGGCCAGCGGCAGGCGGTAGGCATGGCTGGTGATGTTCGGCAGACCCGCTAGGAAGCTGGCGTGGGCTTCGCCGGACAGGCTGTTGAAGGCCGCAGGCGGAGCGCCGGCCGGCAGGGTCTCGACGTAGTTGTAGACCGCGTGGCCGGAGGGCAGCGCCTCGACGGCGTTGGCTACGGCACGCTGGTTCGGCGTCTGGGCCTGGCTGGCGAAGGTGCCGGAGCTATTGCTGTTGCGGACCAGTTTCAGCTCAAGCTTTTTGCTGCTGCCGTGCTCAATCACGGTCGGGGTCAGGTAGGCGAAGTTGGCGGTTACGTTGCTGTTGCTGAAGTACGCGCCGGTCTTGCTGCTCCAGGTGATGATGTCGTACGACTGCTCGGTACTCCAGGCGCCGGATTGAGCGTCAACATGAATGGTCAGCGGGACCTGCAGCTCGAGCTGCCCACGCACCTCCAGCTTGCTGGCGGTACCGTCATCGCGGGCCGACACCACATAGCGAGCTCCGTCTTCAAAATCCAGGTTATTGACGCTCAGCGTATTGAAGCCCGGCGCGATGGTAGAGCCCGCCAGAGCGCTCATGGAACCGTGGGTGCCGTAGCCGGTGAACTGAGCCTTGTCCTCGAGGATCAGTGTCGTGGTGTCGTTGGAACCGCCGGTAAAGTTCCAGATACCTCGCTTGAACATCACCGTCATTTCCAGAGCGTTGCCATCGAAGGTACCGGCCCAGGAGTAGGTTCTGTCGGTTCCGTCGCCGAGCAGGCTGAGACCTGCACGGGTGGAGTTGTCGGCGTTCACGATGCTGCCGCCGTTGCCGGTCAGGCTCGTTGCCGTATAGGTCCCGGCGTTGCCATGCAGATACAGGGTAGAGCTGTCATTCAGTTCAAGGAGGTTGGCCTTCAGGCTCTTTTCGGCTTCGATGACGGAGCTGTCATTGAGCGTGAAGCTGCTGTTGGCGATGGCGTCGTTTGCCTTGATGTAGACCTTGGAGGTGTCCGCCAGGCTAAAAATGGTGTTGTTGATCGCAGACGGATCGGTGGTGGCTTGCAGCTCAGCTGTGCCAGACAGGTTGAGTACGGCTCCATCGATGGCTCCGCCTTGGGTGGCTGTACTTCTGGAGTTGCCACCCAGATTGAAGGTGCCGCCCCCGATGGCGCCGCTCAGATCGGCATTCAGCTTGGTCGAATCCACAAAGTTGAATGTCCCGCCGGCGATGGCTGGATTGCTGGGGGTGATCGACGGAACGGCCGACTGGCGAAAGTTCAGCTCGGCACTGTTGGACAGGCTGACGGTCGCGCCCGTGATTGCGTGGTCGTGTCCTACTACCAGCTTGACCGAGTCTTGAACAAGGTGATGCTCGCCGCTGCGCAGCTCGCTGGTGTCGGTCAGGAGCACTTCCATGGTTCCCTTGAAGGTGTGATCGCCGCTCAAGGGAGCGATGATGGCGTAGGAATCCGTTGGGTCGGTGCCGGTACATACGGTGCCTGCGCAAGTGGCGGCCCCCTGAGCGGTTGTGGCCGCCAGCAGGGCGGGGCTTAGCACCAGCGCACCCATGACTTTCCGATTGCCCTTGCTCCTGCTCCGCGCGGTTTCCGGCGCCGCCACCCAGGTGCCGGTTGCCGTGTTCCAGATACTCCTAAACACCTTGTTCACGTTCTTCTCCCCTTGAGTTTGACCTGCTCGTGCCTGGCGGAAATCTCCCCCTGAGCCGGCGGCAGGCATAAGAAAGCCGCCATGCTAGGTGGCCGGTCAGACAGCCCGGCAGCCCGCAAAAAGGGTGGGGTTGATGCTGCTTGTGCCCACCTATGGGGGTGCGCATGGGACGGGGCGTCGCAGCATCCACGGCTGGTACCACGCGCTGCGGGAATCAGCCGTGAGCGAGGCGGGAGGGGGTGCTAAAGGTGGGCATAGAGGTTGCCAGATGCTCTGTTAGGCTCTTCACCGTTAATATCCAAATTCCACGAGTTGCACTCCCGTTTCAGCAGGCAGTCGTAAAGGAGAAGTTCAGTGCACACTGTCCAACGGGGCGCCGGCAGTTCCGCCACCGAGGCAGCGTCACGCGGCAGTCGCTTCAGGCCGCCAAGGCTGATGCAGGCTCTGCTGCCTCGCCCGCATCTGGTTCAGCAGATCATCGACAATCTGGGCTCGGTCAGCGTGCTGATAGGCCCGCCGGGTGGCGGCCGCACGGTATTGATGAACGAGTGCTACCAGGAGCTGGCGGCCGCCGGCGAGCCGGTGTGCTGGGTCAACCTGTCCTATGCCGACAACGACCCTGCGACCCTGCACCAGCACCTGAGTCACGCCTTCGCCCTGCCGGACAGTTCCTCGCAGGACCTGCTGCCGGAGATGCCGGCCGGCGTCAGCGGCTTTATCGACGGTGTTCACTGGCTGGAGAACCGCGAGGCCCTGGACCGGCTGCAGAACTTCGTGCTCAGCGTGGCCGCCAATGGCCGCATCGTTCTCGCCGCCAGCCAGCTCAAGGCCCATAACCTGCGCCGCGCCGAGCTGGGCGGGGTGATCCGGGTCATCGGCCCCAGCCAGCTGCGCATGCGTGACGATGAAGCAGCGGCCCTGATCGGTGGCCAGTACAGCCGGGAGCAGATCGGCCAGCTCAACACCCTGGTCGATGGCTGGCCGGCCGGTCTGCGCTTCCTGCAACGGGCGCCGCAGTTCTGCGCGCAGTACCTGGCAAATCCGCAGTCGCCGCCGGCTTTGCCGGAGGAGCTGGCCGACTATTTCGAAACCCACATCTGTCAGGGCATGTCCCCCGCGCGCCTGGATGCGCTGATGGAGCTGAGCGTGCTGCAGCGCTTCATCCCCGAACTGGTGGCAGCCCTGCCCGGAGCGGTGAGCCACTGGGGGCTGATCGACGAACTGCTACGCGAAGGCTGGATGATTCGCTATGCCGATTCCCGGCAGCGCTGGGCCTGCGTCAGTCCGGCGCTGGGTCTGTACCTGGCGACCCGGCTCAGCCGCTTCAATCCGCAGCGTTATCGCGAGCTGAAGTATTTCGTCGCCCGGTGGCTGGGCGAGCAGGGCTATGCCAAGGAGGCCGTGCTGCATGCCGTGGCCCTGGACCAGCCACCGGTGGCGGCGCGGCTGATTGAGGACGCGGGTGCCGTGGCCCTCGACCTCGGCCGCGGTCCCAATATCCAGCTGAGCGAGCTGTTGCCGGTGGAGCAGGCCGGCGAGTTTCCACTGCTGTTCATCAGTCAGGTGTACCAGCGCGTGCGGGCCGGCCGGCTGCGCGAGGCGCGCTCGCTGTTCGAGCAGGCCTGGCAGCAGACCGAAGGATTCACCCGGGTCAGCAGCAGTGCCGCGGGCCAGGAGGTGCAGAGCTGGGCGCAGCTGTACCGCGTGGTGTTCCTGTGCATCGTCGATAGCCCGATCACGCCGGCGATGCTGGACGAGATGCAGGCGGAGGTGGATCGCCTGCTGGTCACCGAGCCGGTGCTCGCCGCCAGTTGGGGGTCGGTGCTGGCCTACGGTTACCTGGACCAGCGCCGTTTCGAAGAGGCGGTGGCCGCCGCCGACGTCGGGCTGAACCTGGCGCCACAGGATGACCGCCCGCGCATCAGCATCTTCCTGCATATTCACAAGGCCCATGCCCTGCTGGCCCTGGGTCGACTGGAAAGTGCCTGCGCCTGCGCTCAGGCGGCCTTCGCGGATGCTCTCACCGATGCCGGCCCGAATACCTACGAATGGCTCGCTGCCAGCCTGACTCGCGGCCTGCTGCATCACCTGTGTGGCGAGGATCAGCAGGCCCTCGACCTGCTGCTGCCCGCCCTGGCCCAGGTGCGCAATACCAGCGGCTGGGTCCCGTTGTACGCCGAGGCCTATGCCGCCGCCGTCGCCAGCCTGGCCCGGCAGGGCGGTCTGGCGGCTGCCCAGCCGCTGCTGGACCAGGCCGAGGTCTTCGCCCACGAACGTGGTCTGGTCCGGCTGATCGCCCTGCTGAAGATCGTCCGTCTGCTGGAACGTATCCGCGCCGGACACTGGCGCGAGGCGCTGCTGCTGCAGCAATCCGACGGCGTGGAGAATCTGCTGCACAGCCAGCCGGTCAGCGCCTACGAGCTGAGCATCCATGTGCCGGCGGTGCTGGCCTCGGCCTATCTGATGCTGGAGATCAACCGGCCTGCGGCTGCGGCCGACTACCTGGCGCGGCTGGACGAAGAGATGATGCGCGGGGAGAGCTGCCGTTGGCAGCTGAGCTACCACCTGCTGCTGGCACGCGCTCATTTCATGACGCGGCGCTATAGCCTGGCGCTCGAACACACCTTCGCCACCTACCGGCTCTCGGCCCGCAGCGGCCTGCGCCGGACCCTCGGGCCGGGCTTTGCCGGCCTGGTGGAAATCGCCGGCTGGGCGGTCGCCCGCGGGCGGGAGTTGCCCGAAGGCATGCAGCAGTGGCTAGAACAGGTCGCCCCGGCGTCAGCCACCAGCACGCCGGCCATCGCCGGCCAGCAGTTGCTCAGCCCGCGCGAAAGCGAAGTCATGCTGCTGGTGGCGGAAGGCCTGACCAACAAGGAGATCGCTGCCCGCCTGGCCATTTCCGAAGGCACGGTCAAGGGCCATCGCAAGCGCATCCACGAGAAGTTCGGCGTCAGCAGCCGCTCGCAGGCCATCAGCCGGGCCCGTGAGTTGCTGCTGATCTGATCCACCGCATGCGGGCATGAAAAAGGGCAGCCGAAGCTGCCCTGGGTTTTGGGGGCGCCATCCATGGCGCCCGAACCTGTGGATCAGAAGTTCCACTGCGCCTTGAGCGACGCGCTGTGCTCGCGCAGACCGCTGGCGTAGCGGCCTTCGTAGTCCAGCGAGATCGCCGCGTTGGGGCTGACGTTGAGCTGCGTGCCTAGGCCCAGCACTGCGGTGTCGCGCTCCAGCGACACGCCACGCACGTTGAAGTCATGGCCGCCGTCGACGAAACGCATGGTGGCGTCCATGTGCTCGTCGCCGAAAGCATGCTGCCAGGCCAGCGAGCCACGCAGCGTGGCGCCGAAGTTGCCGAACTCGTAGGGCAGCTGGCCGCGTACACCGAGGCTGGACACCACCTGGGTGTCGTCATCGCTGTCACCCTTGAGCGCCGCGCTGCCGCCCTTCTCCTTGAACGAACCCACTTCCAGGTGGCTGACGGTCAGACCGGCGAACGGCTCGACGTAGCGACCGTCCGGCTTGCCGATCAGGTAGCCCACTTCGCCGAACACCTGGGTGGTGTGGGCGTCGTAGCCAGCGGTGAGCTTCTGGCCCAGGGCGCGGACTTTGCGCTCGCTGTCGATGTCGTGATAGGTGTACGACAGGCCGCCTAGGACGTTCAGCTGACGCTGGACATCCAGGGCGAAAGCCTTGCCGCCGTACAGCGTTGCGCTGTAGCTGTGAATGTCGGCTTCGCTGTCGCGGCTGCTGACATCGGCATCGGTCTGCGTGTAGCCCAGGGCGCCGCCCAGGTACCAGCCATTGCCGATATCGTTGTCGTAGCCGGCGAACACGCCCACGCTGTTCTGATCCAGCGAACCGGCGTTGCTGTCGCCATCGACGTTCTGCCAGTTACCCACCAGCTCGACCCAGGCCGGCTTGTCGCCAAATGCCGGCAGGCCGCTGGAGCCCTGGGTGCCGCCCACTTGCGCGGTGACCGCCGCCGGATTCAGGCCGGCATTGAGGCTGTTGCGCAGGTTGGCCAGCGGCAGGCGATAGGCATGGCTGGTGATGTTCGGCAGGCCCGCCAGGAAACTGGCGTGGGCTTCGCCGGAGAGGCTGTCAAAAGCTGCAGCAGGCTCGCCAACCGGCAAGGTGAGCACATAGTTATAGATCGGGTGATTTGGTTCCAGGTTGTCGATGCTGTTGGCAACAGCGTACTGATTGCGTGTTTGTGCGTCCTCGCTGAACAGTGCGCCACCAGGCCCGTTGCGTTCCAGCGTCAGCACCCAGTACGCGGCGGTACCGGTGGTATGTTTGGTCAGGGTGGGCGTCAGGTAGGCAAAGTTGGCCGTTACGCCGGCGAAGTCACCGTCGGTGAGGCTGCTGACGTTATGGGTCTCGAGTATCCGGTAGGTACGCAGGGCATTCCATGCACCGCGCTGCGCCTCCACATGAACGGTGGAGTTGGTGATGCCAAGCATGTAGTTGACCGAGATGAAGCTGGCGTCGCTGGCGGCTGCCCCGTCACGGGCGGTCACCACAAGGGTGCCTCCATTGAGCCAGAAGTCCGTCATCGTGACCGAATTCAGACCGGGCGAATAGGTGCCCGAGAGGTTCAGCTGATCGTAGCTGGATGCACTGCCGTTGAGAGTAGCGCCCGACTCGACGGTTACATTCTTCAGCGCAGTGGTGGCCGTCAGGGTAGCGCCACTTTTGACGGTGGTGTTCTGATGCCCGTAGATGCCGTTGAGAATCAGCCGGCCAGAATTCAGTTGCAGGTTGGCGCCACCGATCACTGTGTTGCCGTTGAAGGTCGACAGACTGCCGGCACCACCGTCCAGAATCAGCAGCGGTAAGCTTCCTCCCGAGGAAAAACCGAGAACTGTGCCGCTGCCATTGAGCGACGCGAAAGTACCGGTATAGCTGTTCAGATCCAGGTAGCCGCCCGAGCCAAGGTTGATATTCACGCCGTTGGTAACGGCGTTGCTGCTCATCACCTCGAAGTAGGCCCCGTTGGAAATGTTGAAGGTGCCTCCGCTAATGCTGCTGTTGGCATTGGCCCAGACCTTGGCGTTGTTGGTGATGGTGAAGCTGCCGCCGGTGACCGGGTCGGAGGACCAGGCGTGCAGGTCGGAGCCGTTACCGCTGAAGGTCCAGTTGCCTCCGGAAATGCCGCCATCGGTATTGGTGCGGTGAGTGTCTCCCCCCGTACAGTTTCGCGCTGTGCCGCAGGCGGCCATGGCCTGGTGCGTGCTGAGCAGCGCGCCGCCGAGCAGCAGGGCGCAGGCCAGACGGGCACTGCCCTTGCTCTGACGACGCGCAGTTTCCGGAGCTGCGACCCAGGTGCCCGTTGAGGCATTCCAAACGCTGCAATAAACCTTGTTCATACTTCCCCCTGAAATATCACCACTGGCGGATGCGGCTTGAACAGGTGCTCAAGCCGGCCCGAATCGGAAAAATCAGCGGAAGGTTAAGGTGGCCCCGGATCTCCCCCCACTCCTCGAAAAGAAGGGGACAGCGCGCTTTCAGCGCTTTGCCTGGTGCAGCGGCCGCAGCGACGGGGAGGCACGTCACTCGGCGCATGCCGGATACACGCCCGGCGTACTGCCAATCGGCAGTACCTCCTCCAAACGGGGGAGGTGGACAGCTCATACCAAGTGTTACGATCCGTCCTGAGCCCATTTACCAACAGGTACGTGATGCCATCTGGGCGCTACCGCCCGCTGTCTACCTTCGACTCCAGGTAGGGTCCTCCGGGATCGCTATCACGCAGTGGATAAGAATCAGGTAAGGGATAATGGTCACGCCCACCACTCAGGCATCGCCCGCTGGCCGGCAGCCGACCGTCTCCAGTCGCTACAGCCCGCCGCGTATGCTCGAAGCGCTGATCGAGCGACCGGCCCTGCTGACCGCGCTGCTGGACGACGCCAGCGGCAAGATCACTGTTCTGGCCGGACCACACGGTTTCAGTAAAACCGCCCTGCTGCAGACGCTGTATCACTACCATCAACAGCGTCAGCAGCGCGTTCACTGGCTCAGCCTGACCCCCGAGGACAATGACCCGCAGCGTCTGCGCAAGCACCTGAGCGAAGCCTTTGAACTGCCCATGGGTGACGGTACGGAGAGCCTGGAGGACATCCCCGAACACTGCCTGGCGTTCATCGACGGCCTGGAACAGCTGCATAACCCCATCGCCCATGCCCTGGCCGAATGGTTCATGCTCAGCCTGCCGGCCAGCAGCACTCTGTACACCAGCGCCACCCGCGTACGCGGCACCCTGCTGCACAACGCGCGGCTGCGCGGTCTGGTCAACGTGGTCGGGCCACGGCAGCTGCGCATGAACAGCGCAGAGGCGCAGCAGATCCTCGGAGACAGCTACAGCGCCTACGAAGCCGACTACCTCAACAACTTTGTCGATGGCTGGCCGGCAGGTCTGCGCCTGCTGCAACGCAACCCCGATTGCTGCCGGCGCTTGCTTAGCAGCCGCTCGGAAAACACCATCCCGGTGGAGATGCAGGAGTACTTCGACGATCAGTTCGCCGCCAAGCTGCCGGCGCAGACCCTGCAGGCCCTCATGCA
This sequence comes from Pseudomonas sp. Z8(2022), assembly GCF_025837155.1. Taxonomy (NCBI): domain Bacteria; kingdom Pseudomonadati; phylum Pseudomonadota; class Gammaproteobacteria; order Pseudomonadales; family Pseudomonadaceae; genus Pseudomonas; species Pseudomonas sp. Z8(2022). The sequence continues at coordinate 4,376,286 of NZ_CP107549.1, forward strand.
ACTGAGCGTGTTCGAGCGCTTCACCCCCGCCCTGCTCGCCGCCATGCCGGAACCACCGTGCACCTGGCAACTGGTGGACGAGCAGATCGAAAACGGTTTGTTTCTCGCCTACGCCGACGAGCGCCGTGAATGGGTGGCCTTTCACCCGGTCTTTTCCAAGTACCTGAGCGAGCGCCTGCGCCGTGAAGACCCGGCACGTTATGAAGCGCTGAAACTGTTTGCGGCGCAGCGCCTGTTGGCCGGGGGACACCATGCGGAAGCGGTGCATCATGCCACCGGGCTCAGTTGCACGCCGGTGGCTGCGCGCATCATCGAAGAAGCCGGTGGCATCACCGTGCAGGTCGGCCCCGGACGCAACATTACCCTGGAGCAACAGATCACCCCGCAGCAGGCAGGCGAACTGCCTCTGCTGTTTATCAGCCAGTTGTATCAGCGCATCCGTTGTGGCCGCTTCCATGAAGCGCGCACGGGGCTGGAACAGGCCTGGAGCTACACCCATGGCTTCAGCGAGATCGCCGCCGGCAGCGACCCGCATGTGGTGCAGGCCTGGGCCCTGCTGATACGTGTGGTGCTGCATGTCTCGTTTGATGAACCCTGCCAGCTCGAATACACCCAGCGTCTGGATCAGTACATGCACCAGCTGCTGGCCAGCGAACCGCTGCTGGCCGCCAGCATTGCCTCGGTGCTGGCCTTCTACCATGTCGAGCTGTGCGATTACGTACGCGTCGCGCAGGTCTGCCGCCTGGGCATGCAGGCCATGCAGCAGCCCCAGGAAAACCGCATCACGGTCTTTATCCTGCTGCACCGTATCAGCGCGGAACTGGCCACACAGTCGCTGGATCAGGCGCGCCTGAGCAGTGAAGAAGCCTTGCGCCAGGCCTGCAGCGACGGCGTCAATGACTCCTACGAAGTGCTCGCGGCGCAGATGGTGCGGGCCCTGGTGCACTACGAACAGAATGAGCTCAATGAAGCCTGGGAACTGTTGGCACCGGCACTGCAGCAGGTGCATTCGATCAATGGCTGGATGCGCCTGTACGCCTTGTCGTTCAGTGCGGCGGCGGAAATCGCCGGCCGCCGTGATGGCCTGGATGCAGCACTGGAGGTCATCCGCCAGGGCGAACGCTTTGCCTGCGAACGCCAGTACCCGCGCCTGAGCCAGTTCATGGCGATCGCCCGGCTGCGCGAGTACGCCCGCGCGCAGCAATGGGCGCAGGCCATACAGATGATCGAGGGCGAAACGCTGCAACACGTGCTCAACGGTACGGAGAATGACGCCTACCACTGGTTACCCCGCCTGCAGGCCATGCTCGCCTGCGCGGAGCTGCATCTGGACATGGGCCGCCCGCACGACTGCCTGAGCATGCTCGACAAACTCAAGCTCAACTACCCGCTGACCCTGGATAACCGCGCCCAGGTCAGCATCGAGTTGCTGAGCATGCGTGCGCGCTTTGCCCTGCGCCGGTTCAATGCCGCCTTCGAACATTTTCACCGCGCGGCGGCGCTGCTGCGCCAGGGCAACTACAGCTACCGCATACAGCAGGCGCGCCCTTACCTGCTGGAGCTGCTGAACTGGTCACGGCGGCAGAACCGGCTGCTCTCCGGCAATCTGGAGGAGTGGCTGCGCAGCGTTCTGCAAACCACTGCCGACGACAAGCCGTTCGCCGAGCGCAACGCGCGCGTGGCGGCCAATTTCCGTCTGAGTCCACGGGAAACCGAGATCATCAGCCTGGTCGCGGCGGGCTATATCAACAAGGAAATCGCCGCGCTGCTGGGCATCTCCGAAGGCACGGTAAAAAGCCACCGCAAGAGCGTGCACGAGAAGCTCGGCGTCAACAGCCGCTCACAGGCCATCAGTCGTGCTCGTGAACTGTTGCTGATCTGAGCCCCGCGCCGGAGGAACGGGTCTCAGCAACGCCGGCCAGATGGGGTAAGCTGGCAGCTCCTGTGCCGGAGTCCTCATGATCGATCTGTTCGATGTCTTTCTGCTGATGCTGTTCGCCGCTGCCTGCGCCTGGCTGTGGCGCGGCCATGGCATTCGCGAACGCGCGCTGGCCTTCGCCAAGCAGCATTGCGCCAGACTCGACGTGGAACTGCTCGACGGCGCCGTGGCGCTGCGCCGCCTGGCCATTCAGCGTGACGGCAATGGGCAGCGTCGCCTGGCGCGGCTGTACGACTTCGAATTCACCGTCACCGGTGAGCAGCGTCTGCGCGGGCATATCAGCATGTTCGGCCCGCATCTCGGGCGCATCGAGCTGGAGCCGCACCCGGTGCTGGAACCGCAGCCCGAGCCGGTCGCGGTGCAGCATGCAGATCCGGGTAACGTCATCCGCCTTGAAGACTGGCGGCGCAAGGCCCAGTAGTACTAGCCTGACTCAGCCTCGCTGCAGCAGAAAATCGGCGACACGCTCGGCGCTGTCGCGCGGCTGCTCCTGCATGAAGCAGTGCCCGCCCGGCACCACCTGGCTGCGCACATGGCCATTGCCCGCGCACCAGCGCGCCACGGAGCGCGCCACGAAGGGGTAAGTGCTGACGCCGTGAATCACTTCGGTGGGGGTCGTCACCTTGGCCAGCGACGGCCACAGACGACGAGGATAGGAGCCGAATATCTCGGCCTCGCGGCTCGGCCGGCATTTCAGTTCGACAGCACCATCCACGTCTTTCAGCGCATGCTCGATATAGGCAGCGAAAGCCTCCTCGTCCCAGCCACGAAACATGCCGCGACCATGCAGCGCGGCATATGCACTGGCGCGATCCGGCCACTGCCGGCGACGCTTGCGCGCCTTCTTCGCCATGCCGCTGCGCTGCGCCAGGCCGACGACGTCGGACAACGCCATCACCCCGATCATTGCCGGGCTGAACAGCACCGGATCAAGCAGCACCGCGCGTTGGAACAGTTCGGGATGACGCGCCAGGATCAAACTGCTCAGCACGCCGCCAAAGCTGTGGCCGAGGGCGAAGCGCGGCACCTCTTCGAATGGTGCGCGCAATGCCTCGAACGCCTCTACCGCCAGTTCGGCGTTACGATTCCAGCCATGGAAGCGCCCGCCATGATCGCTGTCGCCATGGCCCTGCACATCGCACAGCCAGAGATCGAAGTCCTCGGCCAACGCGGCCAGCATCGGTGTGTAGACGCGCCCGCAGTAGCCATTGCCATGCAGAAAATGCAGCAGCGGCTTGCCCGATGGCGGCGTATGCCAGCCGCGCAGGGTGAAACCGGCAGAGGTGTCATGAGACCAGGGCAGCAGGTGCATGAAGGTTATCCACAGCAACAGGGGCGCGGCGAGTTTACCAGTTGGCCGAGACGAACCGCAGATGGGCAGCAGCGTCGGATCGGGTAAGCTGGTCACCCCAACGTCGCGAGTGCCCGTCGTCATGCTGACCCCCGGCAATATGTTCCTCACCCTACTGCCCACAACTGTGGCGGCAGCCTGAAATCAAGACGCGACCGCCGACTTATGCACACCCGCCTCCTGCGTCCCTTTGCACTGATCGCCCTGCTGCTCTGCGGCCTGTTGCTGTCGGTATACCTGGCCGAACGACAGGCCGAACGCCTTCGCTTGCAAGATGCGGGGCAGCAGGCACAGGAGCAACTGGCCGCCTACGCCGGCACCCTGCAGACCCTGATCGACCGCTACCGCGCGCTGCCTGCCGTGCTGGCGCTCGACCCGGAACTCGAAGCCGCCTTGCAGCAGCCGCTGACGCCCGTGCTGCAACACCGCCTGAACCTCAAGCTGGAGGCCATCAACGCCTCTGCCCATTCCTCGACCCTGCAACTGATGAATGCCGAAGGGCTGGACATCGCTGCCAGCAACTGGCGGCTGCCGACCAGCTACGTCGGTCATGATTACAGCTTCCGTCCCTACTTCCTCGAGGCGCAGCGCCAGGACACCGGACGCTTCTACGCGGTCGGCGTGACCAGCGGCATCCCCGGCTATTTCCTCTCGCACGCGGTGCGTGATGGCAGCGGTCGCTTTCTCGGTGCGGTGGTGGTGAAACTGGAATTCCCCGGCATCGAGCAGGCCTGGAGCCAGAGCCCGCACGTGCTGCTGGTCAGTGATCCCCACGGCATCACCTTTATCGCCAACCGCAGTGCCTGGCGTTATCGCGAGCTGCAACCGATCAGCGCCGAGGTGCGCGAGACGCTGGCCAGCACCCGCCAGTACGACAAGAAACCGCTGGCGCCCCTGCATTACCAGCAGCGCCCGGCCCAGGCCGACAGTGGCCGCCTGGTACGCGTGGACAGCCCGGAACTGGCCGGCGACTACCTGTGGGAAACCCGTGAGCTGACCAGCGAAGGCTGGACGCTGCACCTGCTGCGCGATACCCGCAGCATCGCCGACAATACCCACGCGGCCGGCTTGGCCGCCGGCGGCGCCTGGGTAGCGGTGTTTCTACTCGGCCTGGTGCTGCAACAGCGCTGGCGCATCGCCCGCCTGCGCCAGCGTACCCGCGAGGAGCTGCAAGCGCTGGTCGAGCAGCGCACCGCTGACCTGCGCACCGCCCAGGAAAGTCTGGTTCAGGCCGCCAAGCTGGCCGCGCTGGGTCAGATGTCGGCGGCGCTGGCCCACGAGATCAACCAGCCGCTGACGGCCCTGCAAGTGCACCTGACCACCCTGCGCATGATTCTCGACGACGGCGAGCTGGAAGAAGCACGCCAGTCCCTGCCCCGTCATGAAGAACTGCTGCAACGCATGGCCGCCCTGGCCGGCCACCTGAAGACCTACGCCCGCAAGAGCCCCGGCGGGCTGCGCGAGACCCTGGAGCTGGGCGAGGTGCTGGACAAGGCCATGCAGTTGCTGGAACCGCGCCTGCGCGACGTGCCGGTGTCGATACACCGCGATCCGGCGCAGGGCGTCTGGGTCAGCGGCGACGCCATCCGTCTGGAGCAGGTCCTGGTGAATCTGCTGCGCAACGCACTGGATGCGATGCAGGGCTGCGCTTCGCCACAGCTGCGTATCGACCTGACCCTGCGCGATGGGTATTGGTCGTTAAGCATCGCCGATAACGGCACCGGCATCGAACCCGAAGCCCTACCGCAGCTATTCGATCCGTTCTTCACCACCAAGCCGGTAGGCGATGGCCTGGGCCTCGGCCTGGCGGTGTCCTACGCCATCGTCCGTGAACTGGACGGCGACCTGCAGGCTGCTAACCGCGCCGAGGGTGGTGCCTGTTTCACCCTGCGCCTGCCCGCCACTGACGCCCCAGAGGAGCCCGCATGAAACCCAGCGTGATTTTCGTCGATGACGAGGCCCCCATCCGCGAGGCCGTACGCCAATGGCTGGAGCGCTCCGGCTTCGCCGTGCAGTTGTGCGCGAGCGCCAAGGAATGCCTGACGCTGCTGCCGGAAGACTTCCCCGGCGTGGTGATCAGCGATCTGCGTATGCCCGGCATGGATGGCATGGCCCTGCTGGAGGAAGTACTGGCGCGCGACCCCGAACTGCCCTTCCTGCTGGTGACCGCCCACGGTGACGTGCCCCAGGCGGTGGAAGCGATGCGCCTGGGCGCCTATGACTTCATCGAGAAACCCTTCACCCCCGAGCGCCTGCTCGGCAGCCTGCGCAGGGCCCTGGAAAAGCGCCAGCTGACCCGCGAGAACCGCCAGCTGCGCCAGCAGGTCGAGCACAAGGACGAACTGGCCGGGCGCCTGCTCGGGTCTTCCGCCAGCATGGTGCAACTGCGCCGCCAGGTGCTGGAGTTGGCACAGACCCCGGCCAACGTGCTGATGCGTGGCGAGACCGGCAGCGGCAAGGAGCTGGTCGCCCGCTGCCTGCACGACTTCGGGCCGCGCGCGCAGAGTGCCTTCGTCGCGGTCAATTGCGCCGCCATCCCCGAGCACCTGTTCGAGAGCGAGCTGTTCGGCCACGAGAGCGGCGCCTTCACCGGTGCCCAGGGCAAGCGCATCGGCAAGATCGAGCACGCCAACGGCGGCACCCTGTTTCTCGACGAGATCGAGAGCATGCCCATGAGCCAGCAGGTCAAGCTGCTGCGCGTGCTGCAAGAGCGCCAGCTCGAGCGCCTCGGCTCCAACCAGGTGATCGACCTGGATCTGCGGGTGGTCGCCGCGACCAAACCGGATCTGCATGAGCGGGTACGCGAGGGGACGTTCCGCCAGGATCTGCTGTATCGCCTGCATGTTGCCGAACTGCAACTGCCGGCGCTGCGCGAGCGACGCGAGGACGTGCCAGCGCTGTTCGAGTACCACGCGCGGCAGATCGCCGAGCGCTTCGGCCGTCCGCTGCCGCCAATTCCGCCCACGCTGCTGGCTCACCTGCTGGCCCACGACTGGCCGGGCAACGTGCGTGAGCTGGTCAACGCCGCCGAACGCCATGTGCTGGCGCTACCCGGCGCCGGTGGCGACAGTGCCACGGCCGACAACTCGCTCAGCGCACGCATGGAGGCTTACGAGGCCCAGTGCCTGCGCGAAGCCCTGGCCAGCTGCCACGGCGATATGAAGCTGGTCACCGAGCTGCTGCAACTGCCGCGCCGCACCCTCAACGAAAAGATGCAGCGCCACGGCCTGCAACGCACCGACTTCCTCGACGACAACGCGCCGAGCTGCCCCCCGCCGCCTGGCAAGAATCCGCTAGGCCACACCATCAGCTAGCAGAAATCCGCTAGATCCGTTCCCCTGAATCTCGCTGCAAGGCCCGTGGCACGGGCCTCTCGATCCATGGCACAGCTTCTGCAATGAGGCCTGCCAGCGCATGTTCATGCGTACAAGAACAATGACGAGATCGAGGATCCCCTGATGGAAAGCACCAGCACGCTGCCTGCCTCCGCGCCTACGCGCACCACGTCCCAACGCATCAAATCGATTTTCAGCGGCTCGGTCGGCAACCTGGTCGAGTGGTACGACTGGTATGTCTATGCCGCCTTCTCGCTGTACTTCGCCAAGGCCTTCTTCCCGCAAGGCGACCTGACCGCCCAGCTTCTGAACACCGCCGCGATCTTCGCCGTTGGCTTTCTGATGCGCCCGATAGGCGGCTGGCTGATGGGCATCTACGCCGACCGCAAGGGGCGCAAGGCCGCCCTGCTGGCTTCGGTGCTGCTGATGTGCTTCGGCTCGCTGATCATCGCCCTGACCCCCAGCTACGAGACCATCGGCGTCGCCGCGCCCATCCTGCTGGTGATCGCGCGCCTGTTGCAGGGCCTGTCGGTAGGCGGCGAGTACGGCACCTCGGCCACCTACCTGTCGGAAATGGCGACCAAGGAGAACCGCGGTTTCTTCTCCAGTTTCCAGTACGTGACGCTGATCTCAGGTCAGCTCATCGCCCTGGCCGTGCTGATCGTCCTGCAGCAGACCCTGACCGTCGAACAGCTGGAAACCTGGGGCTGGCGTGTGCCCTTCGTGATCGGTGCACTGTGCGCCGTGGTGGCCATGTACCTGCGTCGCGGCATGGAGGAAACCGACTCGTTCAAGAAGACCGAGGCACCGAAGGAAAACATCATGCGCACCCTGCTGCGCCATCCCAAGGAACTGCTCACCGTGGTCGGTCTGACCATGGGCGGTACCCTGGCCTTCTACACCTACACCACCTACATGCAGAAGTACCTGGTCAATACCGTGGGCATGAGCAAGAACGACTCGACCATGATCTCGGCCGCCACGTTGTTCCTGTTCATGCTGTTGCAGCCGCTGGTCGGCGCGCTGTCGGACAAGATCGGTCGGCGGCCGATCCTGATCGCCTTCGGCGTGCTGGGCACGCTGTTCACCTACCCGATCCTGACCACCCTGCACACCGTGCAGACCTGGTGGGGCGCGTTCTTCCTGATCATGGCGGCGCTGATCATCGTCAGCGGCTACACCTCGATCAACGCCGTGGTGAAGGCCGAGCTGTTCCCCACCGAGATCCGCGCCCTGGGCGTCGGTCTGCCGTACGCGCTGACCGTGTCGATCTTCGGCGGCACCGCCGAGTACGTGGCGCTGTGGTTCAAGAGCGTCGGCCTGGAAAGCGGCTTCTACTGGTACGTGACCGGCTGCATCGCCTGCTCGCTGCTGGTGTACGTCACCATGAAGGACACCCGCACCCACTCGCGGATTACCACCGACTGAGCGCTGGCGGGCGCCACCCCGGCGCCCGCTTACAGCCGACAGGCCGCCATATCGGCGCGCAGGGCCGCTTCGTCCTGCGCTACGGCGAAGATCAGCTCCAGCCTTGAATCCTTGCGCCATTCGCTCGGACTCCAGGCCTGCAGCGCCTGCCCCTGCAAGGCATTCAGCGAGCGCCAGCCTTCGGCGCCATGCAGCACGGCCTTGGCCCTGCGCCAATCCATGCGCTGCAGCCACTGGCTGATCTGCGCGAGATCGAAACGCTGGCTCGGGTGCCAGCGCCAGCCAATGCTCCAGCCCTCGGCTTGATCCTGCACCTGGCAGACCGGCTCGCCGGCGTTGCGCCAGATCTGCGCCAGAGCGGGCGCGGCTGTGGGTAACGCGGTACTCACGTCGTTTGGCGAAGCCCGCGCCGACAGGCCCGGCAACAGTGCCAGGTCGAGCTGCCCCTGCGCACTCCAATACAGCGGCACGGGCGGCAGGTTCGCGGCAATCCGTGCCCGGCTCGCATCGTCCAGCCCTTCGCTCTTGTTCAGCAGCAGCAGACCGGCATCATCCAGCGCCTGACGCTGCACATCAGGCAGCGACTGACCGCTGGCCAGCGCGGCAGCATCCAGCACCAGCAGCGCCGGCTGCACGGCCAGTACGCCGAGCCAGGGCGGCTGACGCAATTGCGCCAGCAACTGCGCCGGATGGCCCAGGCCTGACGGCTCGATCAGCAGACGATGAGGCCTGGCCTTGCGCAGCAGACGGCCGAGGCCGACCTGAAACGGCGCGCCGTTGACGCAACACAGACAACCACCGGCCACTTCGGCCAGGGCGATACCATCGTCGCCCTGTTCGAGCAGGGCTGCGTCCAGGCCGATCTGGCCGAATTCGTTGATCAGCACCGCCCAGCGCTCACCCGCCGGCTTCTGCGCCAGCAGGTGGCGGATCAGGCTGGTCTTGCCGGCACCCAGCGGGCCGGCAATGAGGTGAGTGGGGATTTGACTAAGCATGGGTTTATGGTCGGTGGTTCGCCAGACAAGTGCCAGCACAGACTGCACGGAAACAGCATGTTAGATTCGCCGGCAGTTTTTCGGGAGTCGAAACGATGCGTGTATGGCTGTTGCTGTTTTCCCTGCTACCGGGCCTGGCCCTGGCCGAAGCCTGCGTGGTGCATAGCCAGGCCGAGCGCCTGGACGTGAAGGTCTGTCAGGAGAATCGCAACATTCCCGCCACGCTGTTTCGCGACGGCTTCTGCCAGCCGCAGTTGCAGGGGCAGACGGTCGAGGTGGAATTCGTCGAGCAGTGCCCGCAGGGCGCCTATGGCGTCTGCAAAAATGCACGCGCCGGCAGCGACCTGTACCTGCAGGACATCCACTACTACGGCGTGGCCAGCGACGCGCTGTACCTGGAGCCGGCCTGCACCAGCCAGTATCAGGGCACGTGGATCAAACCCTGAGCCGAGTGTTGTAGGGCGGGTGCAACCCGCCACTCCCTGCTTGGCGGGTTGCACCCGCCCTACGCGGAACGCTGACATCAAACTGTCACCCAACAGGCGCCTAATGACCTCGGGTACCTCACATGACCCGCATGTCGAATCACGCCTCGACATGATCTGTTGGTGCTTAAGGCCGGGGCAGTCGCTCCGGCCTATTTTTTAAGGGCTTGCCGCTATCCGTAGGGGGTCGCGGGGTCGCGGGGCCGCCTAGGCCGTGCGCACCGACAAACACCGCGGTATTCGCGGTGCGCACGGCGCACCCTACGGAGAACCACCAACCAACGCTCTCGCTCAGGCCAACCAATCCAGGGTCAGCAGCAAGCGTCGCTGTCCGGCCGGCGGCTGCGGTGAGCGGTGGATCAACCCGCGCCCCTCATTGCCGTGCCATTTCTCGCCCTTGGCCAACGCCACATGCCCGGCCTCCAGGCGCTGGATCAACGCCTCGTCCTGCGGCTCTGCCCCGGGTTGGCCGAGCCGGCTGCGCGGCATGACGCCCTCCTCCAGCCAGTCGCTGCCCACGCCGGCATAGCTGGTAATCAGCCGCAACGGCACATGGTCGACGTGAAAGCGCGGGCACATGGCCTTGTCCAGCGCACGCAAGCGCAGGCCGATGCGCCGGGCATCGAGCAAGCAGGCATAGGCACGCACCAGCCAGTCCACGTCGGCGAGAAAGGCCGCCTGGCCCGGCAGGTCGGCGTACTGTGCCACCAGGCCGGCGAGGTTCGGCTCACTGTCTGGCTGCGCCAGCTCCAGGGTCATGGATTGCGCCAGCGGCTCGCCCTGGGCCAGCAGCGTCTCGGCGAAGTCGGCGATCTGCGCCGGCAGGCGGCGCTGCCAGACCGCCAGGTTGACGCCGTCGTGCAGCACCTCGCCCAGCACGCCGATATCTTCGTCCAGCACCTGCCGGGACGCTTTCGGCAACTGCAGGGCGAACATCAGGCCGCCTCCTGTTGCCAGGGGCCAAACGGGTCGGGCAGCAGGCGCCAGGCCTCGGGGCCGCCGGCCATTTCCACGTCGGTCAACAGGCAGTCGTCCAGCTCGCGGGTGAGGCGCTCGAAATCAATGTTCTGGCCGATGAACACCAGCTCCTGGCGGCAGTCGCCGACCTCGGCGCTCCAGTGTTTCATGATCGCCTGCAGACCTTCTTCGTCCTGCGGCCAGTGCTGCTTGGGCACGAAGCGCCACCAGCGCCCGGCCAGGCCGTGGCGCATCAGACCGCCAGCCTGCGACCAGCTGCCGGCTTCCTGGTACTTGCTGGCCAGCCAGAAGAAGCCCTTGGAGCGTAGCAGGCGGCCGTTGTGCCATTCCTGCGAGAGGAAGTTGAAGAAACGCTGCGGATGAAACGGCCGGCGCGCGCGGTAGGCGCTGGAGGCGATGCCGTACTCCTCGGTTTCCGGCACGTGCTCGCCGCGCAGTTCCTTGAGCCAGCCCGGCGCCTGCGAAGCGCGGTCGAAGTCGAAACGGCCGGTGTCGAGGATCTTCTCCAGGGCGATCTGGCCCATGCTCATGGCCTGGATGTCGGCATGGGTGTTGAGCCCACGAAGGATGGCCATCAGCTCTTCGCGCTCGGCCTGGCTGATCAGGTCGATCTTGCTGATGAGGATGACGTCGGCGAACTCCACCTGTTCGATCAGCAGGTCGGTGATCGAGCGCTCGTCCTCCTCACCGAGGGTTTCGCCACGGCTGGCCAGGCTTTCCGCAGCGTGGAAGTCACGCAGGAAATTCACCCCGTCGACCACCGTGACCATGGTGTCGAGCCGCGCCAGGTCGGACAGGCTGCGGCCCTGCTCGTCGCGGAAGGTGAAGGTTTCGGCCACCGGCAATGGCTCGCTGATCCCGGTGGATTCGATCAGCAGGTAGTCGAAGCGCCCGTCGCTGGCCAGGCGGGCGACCTCTTCGAGCAGGTCTTCGCGCAGGGTGCAGCAGATGCAGCCGTTGCTCATCTCCACCAGCTTTTCTTCGGCACGATTGAGGCTGACGTCGCGCTGCACTTCGCTGCCGTCGATGTTGATTTCGCTCATGTCGTTGACGATCACCGCGACCTTCAGGCCGTCGCGGTTCTTCAACACATGGTTGAGCAGAGTGCTCTTGCCGGCGCCGAGAAAGCCGGACAGCACGGTAACGGGTAGACGCGGGTTCATGGGGTGCTCCTCGTTCAGTCACGGTCACGCTGATGTTTTTCGCGCTGTTCCTGACGCTCCTTGGCTTCGATGCACAGGGTCGCGGTCGGGCGCAGCAGCAGGCGCTTGAGGCCGATGGGCTCGCCGGTCTCGGCGCACCAGCCGTATTCGCCACGCGCCAGGCGTTCGAGCGCCTGGTCGATCTTGTCCAGCAGCTTCTTTTCCCGCTCCAGCAGGCGCAGCTGCCATTGCCGCTGTTCCTCGGCGGCGCCGATGTCGGCCACGTCGCTGCTGGTATCGGGTTGGCGCAGCTCGGTGAATTCCTCGTCGATGCGCACCTGCAACTCGGCACGCTGGGCCAGCAGCAGCTCGCGGAAGAACTGCTGCTGGACATCGTTCATGTAGGCATCGGCTGGCTGGGCCAGCAGCTCGGCTTCGGTGGTCGCGGTCAGGGTCATGGCAAATCGGCTAGCTTGTTTTAATTGTTATAACATAACATTTATTTCTGACAGCTACCCACGGATTTACGATGAACGACCAGCCCCTGCCGGATATTGCCGCCCAAGCCACTCATCACGACCTGCCGCTGGACTGGGTCGGCATGGCCGGCATCGCCCTGCCCATTCGCCTGGCGGACGCCGCCGTGACAGCCACTGCCGACATCGGCGTGAGCCTCGATGATGCCGGCGCACGCGGCATCCACATGTCGCGTCTGTACCTGGCCGCGCAGCGCCTGGTGCATCAGGAATTGAACGTGCCAGCGGTGTTGCAGGTGCTGGACGACTGCCTGGGCAGCCACCAGGCACTGTCCGACAGCGCCACCCTGACCCTGCGCGGCGAGGTACCGCTCAAACGCCCGGCGCTGGTCAGCCCGCTGCACGGCTGGAAGACCTACCCCTTCGAACTGCACGCCAGACAGGATGGCCGTGGCGTGACCATCGAGCTGCAGGTCGAGGTCGCCTACTCGTCCACCTGCCCCTGCTCGGCAGCGCTGGCGCGGCAGCTGATCCAGCAGCGCTTCGCCGAAACCTTCGCGACGCAGCCCATGGATTACCTGGAGGTGCTCGACTGGCTCGGCTCGACCCAGGGCATCGTCGCCACGCCGCACAGCCAGCGCAGCACGGCGATCCTGCAATTGCGCCTGGCGCCAGGCTGCGTCGACCTGCCCGTGCTTGCGTTGATCGACAGCGCCGAGCAGGCCCTTGGCACAGCCGTGCAGACGGCGGTGAAACGCGCCGACGAACAGGCCTTCGCCCTGGCCAACGGGCAGAACCTGATGTTCTGCGAAGACGCCGCGCGACGCCTGCACCGCGCGCTGCGCCAACTACCGCAGGCCAGCGCCTTCCGCCTCAAGGTGGTGCATGCGGAAAGCCTTCACGCCCACGACGCGGTAGCGGAGAGCCATTGGAACTGGGGCTGAGGTCGGCGCAGCGCCAACGACCTACCAGCCCCCACCGCCGCCTCCTCCACCGCCACCGCCCGAAGAGCCACCACCGGACGAACCACCGCCGCTCGACGAACTGCTCGCCGGCGGTGACGAAGCCAGTGCTGTGGCGCTGCTCAGGCCCGCGGCCAGGGCGCTGCTCAAGGCCTGTGGAGAGCTGTAGCTGCTGCGGCTGTGATACCAGGCCGGCTGATAATCACGCTGCGCCGGATCAATCAGGCCGCTGGCCAGGGCGGCGCTGAAGCGCGCACTCCACTTGTCCTCCATGCCGAGCGCCATGGCATAGGGAAGGTAACGTTCGTACAGGGCAATGCTCATCGCCGGAGCATCGGCCGCCAGCGCCAGGGCATCCTGCTCGGCCAGTTGCAGGTAGTTGCGATAACCCTCAAGCGTATCGAGCAGGCGTCGCCCTTCCAGCGTAGGGGCCGGCATCAGGTAATAGAAAACCACCACCAACACGAAGTACAGCACGCTCAGCAGCAGGACCGGCAGGGACGCTGCCTCGGCGATCATCAGCAAACCAATCGGCACCGGCCAGACGAACATCAGCGCCATCACAACCGAGACGATCTTGCGGAAAAAGCCGGCCTGGCGCCGGGCCTTGTTGATAAGCATCAGCGAAGGCAAGCCGAACCCAAGGGTAAACACCAGACCGGCCACCCCGGTGGCCAGCTCGTCGCCATGGGCGCTCATCGCCAGCATCGTCACACAGGCGATCACCGCCCAGATCAGACCAAAGCTCCAGAGGCCGCGGTTATTGCTGAACCAGGCCTTGCCCTGCTGCTGCAGCTGGCTTTGCAGGGCGCTCAGCGTATCTGCCAGGCGAGGCTCGTATTTCTTGCCGATGGTGATCGAATCGCCCTGCTTGCCTGTCTTGAACAGGCGATCAGTCAACTCGCGGTCCGCCGCGCCGAGGTCATCTCGCCCCCCCTTGCGCGACAGAATGAAACCATTGCGCGGTCTGTCCGCGATCTGCAGGTGCTTGCCGATGGCCATGTCGGTCAGCCAGACGCTGAACGCGCGCGAAGACGAAAACCCACCACGCAGTCCGCGATGCCAGAGATAGCCAGCCTGCACCGCGCTCATGCCCTGCGGCCCCTCGAACAGCGGGATGATCACACCCTTCTGCGGGTCGCGGCCGACGCGATTCCAGGCACTTAGGTAGAACAGCAGCAGGCCGATCAGCGCCAGCGCGCCGATGCCCAGGCCGAGGTTGTCCAGCAAGGCGCGCCTGGCGTTTTCCGCGGCGCCTGGCCGCGGCACCAGCCCGGCCGGCCAGTCCAGGGCAACCGTAAGGCCATGATGGGCGGGCAACTCTCTGGTAGTGGCCAGGCGCAGGTAGTCATCGCGGCGTTCGAGTATCCGGAAATCCCGCCCCTGATCACCTTCTGCACCGGTATAGGCCGTCGCCTGGCCGATGCGCGCTCCCGCAGGCAGATGCACCTCGACCGAAGCCTGGCGGATGGGAAATACCCAGCCATTGCCGGTCACGTTCCAGTACAGCTCGTCGGTCTCGGCGTGATGCAGGAGGATGCGCTCGACACGGTAACGCAGCTCGTAGCGATAGCGACCCGGGTCGAGCAGCCTGTCCGCCGAGCCGAGGTAATAACGCACCCAGGCGCCTTTGCGCTCGCTGTGCACGGCCTCTTCACGCCCGTCGCGGGTCACGCCCAGCAGGGTGATCGGGCTGCTCTGCTCCAGCCCCGACGGCAGCGCGTAGCTGACCGGCAGATCGCGATAGATACCGCGGCGAATATCGCGACCTTCGGCCCGCACGGTAATCCGTTCCGTCACCAGCAGGTTGCCGTCTGCCTCGACCTGCAGGCTGACGGCGAAATTCTCGATCACCTCCTGCGCCGACACCAGGCCGGGCAACAGGCAGCAGATCAGCAACAGACCACGCAGCCATCCTTGCATGCTCAGAACTCCATCCTCGGGGATTGACCGTCACGCGGATCATCCAGCGCGAAGTACTCTGCCTGGGTGAAGGCGAACAGACGCGCCACCAGGTTGCTCGGCACCGACTCGACCAGCACGTTCAGCTCGCGCACGGCACCGTTGTAGTAACGCCGGGCCATCTGGATATGGTTCTCGACCTCGCTGATGTTGCCCTGCAGTTCGCGAAACTGGCTGTCGGCCTTGAGTTCGGGATAAGCCTCGACCAGGGCGAACAGCTGACGCAACTGGCTGCTCAGCTGCGCCTCGACCGGCGCGCGCTGGCCCAGCGGCGAATCGGCCAGTTGCACGGCACGCGTGCGCTCCTGCACCAAGGCTTCCAGCGTTCTCTGTTCGTAACCCATGTACTGGCGCACGCATTCCACCAGCGCCGGAATCAGGCTGGAGCGGCGCTTGAGCTGCACATCGATGCCGCTCCAGGCCTCGGCCACGCGATGACGGTTGAACACCAGGCGGTTGTAGTAGAAGACCGTCACGCCCGCGAGCACGAGCAGGAGCAGGATGCCCACGCTCCACCATAAAGCCGAATGCTGCATACCTTCTCCTTGCTTGGTCTGTTGTCACAGACAACGTCCTCATCGGGACAGCCCGGGAGGACATCCCGGGGTTATGCCCGTATTCTCTAGTTCCAGCCTGCCAGCGAGGTTCCAGATGCAGATCGAGCTGATCGAGATCCGCGATCACCTGAATCGCTTCGCCCCCTTCGACAACCTGCCGGAGCAGACACTCGACGAAATCGCCCGCCAGGTGCAGGTCGGCTATTTCAAGGCCGGCAGCGAGATCCTCGCTACCGGCGCGCCGATCCACGAGTTGCACTATGTTCGCAGCGGCGCGGTGGAAATCCACCGCCGCGGAGGCGAACTGCACAACCGCCTGACCGAAGGCGACATCTTCGGCCAGGCCGGTCTGCTGCGTGGCAACAAGGTACGCCTGGCGGCCAGGGCACTGGAAGACAGCCTGATCTATTTCATCCCTGGCACCCTGTTTCAGCAGCTCTGCGATCAGTTCGACAGCTTCGCCGATTTCGTCGAGGCCGAAGGCCAGTCGCGGCTCAAGTCTGCCCTTGAGGATAGTCACGGCAAAGCCAGCGAGCTGATGAAGATCAAGGTGCGCAAGCTGATCAGCCGCTCGCCGGTCAGCGTCCCGCTGGACATGCCGGTGCAGCAGGTGGCCAGGGTGATGAGCGAGCAGAGCGTGTCCTCGGTGATCATCGTCAACCCCGGCAGGCTCTGGCCCAACCCCGCCCAGGTTCAGGTCGCCGATCAGCAGAATCAGGTGATGGCCGGCATCCTTACCGATCGCGACCTGCGCACCCGCGTGCTGGCCGAAGGGCTGCCAGGCG
The DNA here is from genome assembly GCF_025837155.1 of Pseudomonas sp. Z8(2022). NCBI lineage: Bacteria > Pseudomonadati > Pseudomonadota > Gammaproteobacteria > Pseudomonadales > Pseudomonadaceae > Pseudomonas > Pseudomonas sp. Z8(2022). The sequence goes on from NZ_CP107549.1 coordinate 4,392,681, forward strand.
AAACACCGGTCAGCCAGGTGATGACCCCCGCCCCGGTTACCGTGCAGGCCGACGAGTCGGTGTTCGAGGCCATGCTGTGCATGCTGCGCAACAACATCCACCACCTGCCCGTGCTGCAACGGCGGCGCCCGGTGGGCATGATCTCGCTGGCCGACGTCATCCGCTACGAGTCGCGCAGCAGCCTGTATCTGGTCAACAGCATCTTCAACAGAAACTCGGTGGAAGACCTCAGAAGTCTGCTGCCGGATCTGCACGCCACCTTCGTGCGCATGGTTGCCGACGATGCCAGCGCGCATATGGTCGGCCGCGCCATGAGCAGCATCGGCCGCGCCTTCACTCGGCGTCTGCTGGTGCTTGCCGAGGAGAAACTCGGACCGCCGCCGGTGCCCTACTGCTTCATGATCGCCGGCTCGATGGCCCGTGACGAACAGCTGCTGCTGACCGACCAGGACAATGCCCTGGTGCTCGACGACAGCTTCGACCCGGACCAGCACGACGCCTACTTCGCCGAACTGGCGCAGTTCGTCAGCGACGGCCTGGCCGCCTGCGGCTATGCCTACTGCAAGGGCGGGATCATGGCCAGCAACCCCAAATGGCGCCAGCCGCTGAAGGTGTGGCGTGGTTACTTCAGCCAGTGGATCGAACGCCCCAACCCGGAAACCCTGCTCAACAGCAGCATCTTCTTCGACCTCGATGGCGTGTACGGCAAGACCGCGCTGGTGGAAAACCTCAAGGACCTGCTGGCGGAGAAGGCCAGCGCCAGCCCGGCCTTCCTCGCCGCGCTGGCGCGCAATGCGCTCAATCGCACGCCGCCGCTGGGCTTCTTCCGTACCTTCGTCATGGAAACCGACGGCCGCCAGAAGAACATCATCAACCTCAAGGGCCGCGGCACGGCGCCGCTGACCGACCTGATCCGCGTGCACGCCCTGGCTTGCGGCTCCAAGGCGCAGAACTCGCTGGAACGCCTCGACGCCATCGCCGCCACCAGGCTGCTTCCGCAGGAAGCGCTGGAACATCTGCGCTACGCCTTCGAGTTCCTCAGCCTGGTGCGCATCCGCCACCAGGCCCGTGAGGTGGAGGCCGGCAACCCGCCCGACAATTACGTCGAGCCGGAGCAATTCAGCTCCAGCGAACGCCATCACCTCAAGGAAGCCTTCCAGGTGGTGAGCAACGCGCAGAAGTTCCTGCGCTTCCGCTACCCGGCACAAGCGGCGTCCCGCCCACAATGAATCCGGATCAGAATCAGGACTGGCCGCAGCTCTTTGCCGAACGTGCCGCCAACAGCCGCGACAAACGCCTGCAGGCCTATTACGGTACCGGCTGCATCGCCGCCGATACGCCACTGGCCGACGCGCCGCTGGTGGCACTGGACGTGGAAACCACCGGCCTCGATCCACGCCAGCACGCCATCGTCAGCCTCGGCCTGGTACCGATGAACCTGCAGCGCATTCGCTGCAGTGATGCCCGTTACTGGGTGGTCAAACCCACCAGCGAACTGAGCGCGGAGTCGGTGACCTTTCACCACATCACCCACTCCGACATCCGCCATGCGCCGCGCCTGGCACACGTGCTGGACGAACTGCTCGAAGCGCTGGCCGGCAAGGTGGTGGTGGCGCACTACCGCAACATCGAGCGCAATTTTCTCGACCAGGCGCTGCGCCAGTATCTGGGCGAAGGGCTGGCCTTCCCCATCATCGACACCATGGAGCTGGAAGCCCGGTTGCATCCCAGGCGCACGGTCAGCTGGTGGGAGCGCCTGCGCGGCCGCCGCCCCGTCTCCATTCGCCTGGCCGACAGCCGCCTGCGCTACGGCCTGCCGCTGTACTCGGCCCATCAAGCACTGACCGACGCCCTGGCCTGCGCTGAACTGCTGCAGGCGCAGGTGGCCACGCACTATCCGGCGCATACGCCTGTGGGCGCGCTCTGGAGCTAAACTCCAGCCGCATTCGTGGAAGCGGCTTCAGCCGCGAAGCGTTTGGCCTTCCAGCCACTCCGCGCAGGAAGGCAACCAGCGACGTTTACGAATAATCCGACACGGGCCGACGCAGCGCGTGGCGTCCATCAGCATTCAACAGCGCAAGAACACGCCCATGAACCGCCGTAAAAAGATCAAGCAACTACTCGAAGCCCACGCCAAAAAGGCCAACGCCAAACTCGCGCCCAGAAGCAACAAGCCCAAGTACATCAGCAAGGCTGACAGGGCAAAGCTGGAGGCTGAAGCGGCTCAAGGGCTCGTCACACCCACGGAGCAGAAACCGTAAAAACAGGCTCCTCCTACAGAGCTGCGTGGCGCTAGCCCAGCACCCTGTCCGCGGTATAGATCGCCTCGTCGAGAAACACGTTGACCGCCGGATGGTCGCGCTCGCCCTTGCGATAGGCCAGGAACACGCCGCGCTGAATATCCGGCAACAAGGGCACGGCGGTGATGCCCGGCAGCGCGCGCACCAGGCGCAGGCCGGAAACGATGGAGATGGAATTGCCCGAGGCGACCATGGCCGCAACCATTTCGAAGCCGGCGCAATGAGCGTTGATGCGCGGCGCAAAACCCGAGCGACGACACAGGTTGGTGATGAACTCGCCGAACGAGCTGCCGGTGGAATCCAGTGCCCAGGCTTCGTCACGCAGATCGGCGATCGTCAGGCTGTCGCGTCTGGCCAGCGCGTGGTCGATGGGCAGCAACACGTGCAGCAGATCCTGGGTCAGGGGAATCAGCGCGTAGTGCTCGCGGCTCTCGTCGGGCGTCACCGCCAGGTCGTCGATCACCGCCACGTCGATCTGCCAGGAGCCGAGCGCGCTGAGGCTTTCCTGCGGTTCCAGGTCCAGCACCACCACATTCAGGCGCGGATAGGCGATGCGCAGGCTGCGCACGGTATCCGCTATCACTGCCACGGCGATGGAGGGGAAGGCTGCCACGCGTAACTCACCGGCAATTTCGCCACGCAGCAGTGCCAGCTCCGAGCGCGCCTCATCGAGCACCGTAAGAATGCGCTCGGCATGCGCGACCAGCCGCTCGCCCGCCGGCGTCAGTACCACGCCGCGCCCTCGCCGCTCGATCAGTGCCACGTCGACTTCGCGTTCGAGTTGGGACACCTGTTGCGACACGGCCGACGGCGTCAGGTGCAGCGACTCGGCAGCGGCCGCCATGGTACGGCAGCGGGCCAGTTCACGCAGGGTTCGCAGGCGGTTGATGTCCATGGCGCGATCTCAATAGTTAAGCGTCGCTAACGAATACATTAAAAATAAATCAGTATACATAATGAAATAGCCGGCCTTAGATAGAGGTATCCGCACGCGTGTAAACGGACACGCGCCCGTTCAATCGACACGAAGAATTCCGCCATGGCTATCAGCGTTTTCGACCTGTTCAAAGTGGGTATCGGCCCGTCCAGCTCTCACACCGTCGGCCCGATGCGCGCCGCTGCGTTGTTTACCCACGCCCTGGAAAATCACGGTCACATGCCCAAGGTGAGTCGTGTGGTAGCCGAGCTGTACGGTTCGCTGGGCGCCACCGGCAAGGGCCACGGCAGTGACAAGGCGGTGCTGCTCGGCCTCAGTGGCCATGAGCCGGATACCGTCAACGTCGACCTGGTCCCCCAGTACATCGAGACCATCCGCCGCGACAGGCGCATCGCCCTGAACGGCAAGCACGCCGTGGCCTTCGACGAGAAAGCCGACCTGAAGATGTTCCGCAAGGCGCTTCCCCTGCATGCCAACGGCCTGCGCTTCGCCGCCTTCGATGCTGCCGGCATCCAGCTGCACGAGGCCACCTACTACTCGGTCGGTGGCGGCTTCGTGGTCAGCGAGGCGGTGCTGGCCGATGGCACCAAGCAGAAGATCATCGCGCCGGATGCCACCACCCTGCCGCTGCCCTTCCGCAGCGGCGCCGACCTGCTCAGGCTGACCCGCGAGCACGGTATCGGCATCGCCGAAGTGATGCGCCGCAACGAGCGCCACTGGCGCAATGACGAAGAAACCGACGCCGGCCTGCTGGAAATCTGGAGGGTGATGCAGGCCTGTGTGGAGCGTGGTTGCCGCACCGAAGGCATCCTCGCTGGCGGCTTCAAGGTACGCCGTCGCGCTGCCATCCTGGCGCGCAAGCTGGGCGGCTTCCAGCGCAGCTACATGGAAGACCCGCTGCGCATGCTCGACTGGGTCAACCTCTGGGCCCTGGCGGTGAACGAGGAGAACGCCGCCGGTGGCCGCGTGGTGACGGCACCGACCAACGGTGCCGCCGGCATCATCCCGGCGGTGCTGCACTACTACGCCAACGCCATTTCCGGCGCCAGCGAGCGCGGCATCATCGATTTCCTGCTGACCGCCGGCGCCATCGGCATCCTCTACAAGGAAAACGCCTCGATCAGCGGCGCCGAAGTCGGCTGCCAGGGTGAAGTCGGCGTGGCCTGTTCGATGGCGGCCGGCGCGCTGTGCGCGGTACTCGGCGGCACCCCGGAGCAGGTCGAGAACGCCGCCGAGATCGGCATGGAACACCACCTGGGCCTGACCTGCGACCCGGTCGGCGGCCTGGTGCAGATCCCCTGCATCGAGCGCAACGCCATCGCCTCGGTGAAAGCGATCAACGCCGCGCGCATGGCGCTGTACGGCGATGGCTCGCACTACGTAAGCCTGGACAAGGTGATCAAGACCATGCGCGAAACCGGCGCCGACATGCTGACCAAATACAAGGAAACCGCCCGTGGCGGCCTGGCGGTGAATATCATCGAGTGCTGATGCACGACCACCAGATACAAAAACGCCGCGAACCCTGACAGGTTCGCGGCGTTTTTGTGTGTGGCAGGGGGCGATGATCGAGCGTTGAAAGCCCCCTCTCACCCTGATGCCAGTCAGTTGAGCGTCGACGCTGCGAATGCGTAGGAGCGGCGCCCCGCCGCGAACCAGGGCGATGCGCAATTGAAAAGCTTCGCCCCGGGGCGAGGCTCCTACGAAAGGCCACTTTGGCGGCCTTATCTGATCGGCAACCCTGTCCCTCTCCCATAAATGGGAGAGGGACACAGCGACGCTCTCCTCGATGCCCTTCTCCCTTGGGAGAAGGTGGCGCCAAGCGCCGGATGCGGGGGTAGCCCGCCTAACGCGGCTCGCTCATCAGGCCTTTGACGATGGAAATGCAACCCACCAGCAGCACGATGGTGAACGGCAGGCCCGTCGACACGGCCATCGCCTGCAGCGCCACCAGACCACCGCCGAGCAGCAGGGCGATGGCGATCACGCCTTCGATGCTGGCCCAGAACACACGCTGAACCACCGGTGCGTTGACCTTGCCGCCGGCGGTGATGGTGTCGATCACCAGGGATCCCGAGTCCGACGAGGTGATGAAGAACATGATCACCAGGACGATGGCGATGAACGACATGATGCCACTCAACGGCAACTCGGCGAGCAGGGCGAACAGCTTCAGCTCCAGCGCCGCGTCAGCGACCCCATTCAGGCCTGCGCCGATCTGCTCGAAAGCGCTACCGCCGAAGGTGGTCATCCACAGCACCGATACCAGCGACGGCACCAGCAGTACGGCGATGAGGAACTCGCGCACGCTACGACCACGGCTGATGCGGGCGATGAACATGCCCACGAACGGCGACCAGCTGATCCACCAGGCCCAGTAGAAGGCCGTCCAGCCCTGAGTGAAGTTGACGTCTTCACGACCAACCGGGTTGGACAAGGCAGGCAGGTGCGTCAGGTAGGCGCCCAGGTTCTCGAAGAAGCCCAAGGCGATGGCCGCCGTCGGCCCGGCGATGATGACGAAAGCGAGCAGCAGGAAAGCCAGGACGATGTTGATCTCCGACAGCCGACGCACGCCCTTCTCCAACCCGGACACCACCGAGCACAGCGCCACCAGGGTGATGGCGATGATCAGCAGGACCTTGCTGGCGTTGGTCGCCTCGATACCGAACAGGTGCTCAATACCACCTGCCGCCTGCTCTGCGCCGATGCCCAACGAAGTGACCAGGCCGAACAGGGTGGCGAACACCGCGAGGATGTCGATCACGTGGCCCGGCCAGCCCCAGACCCGCTCACCGAGGATCGGGTAGAAGATCGAACGGACCGCCAGCGGTAGGCCCTTGTTGAATGAGAAGATCGCCAGCGCCAGAGCGACGATGGCGTAGATTGCCCAGGGGTGCAGGCCCCAGTGGAAGATGGTCGCAGCCATGGCCAGGCTCTGTGCCTCGGCGGCATTGCCGGCGGCCCCGCCAAGCGGCGCCCAATCGGTACGCACGCCGTTCTCCACGGTCACTCCGCCCATCGCGGCATCGAAGTGCGACACCGGCTCGGCGACGCCGTAGAACATCAGGCCGATGCCCATACCAGCGGCGAACAGCATGGAGAACCAGGTCAGGTAGGAAAAGTCGGGGGTCGCTTCACGGCCGCCGATGCGAACCCGGCCCAGCGGCGAGACAATCAGGCCCAGGCAAAGCAGGACGAAGATATTCGCCGCGCCGATGAAGAACCAGGCCATGTGGTGCGTCAGCCAGTCACGCAGGGCGGTGAACAGTGGCTCGACATCAGTCTGTAGCGCGAGGGTGAGGACCACGAAAATCACCGCGACCAGCGCGGAGATGGTGAAGACCTTGCCGTGAATGTCGAGGACGAAGACGAACTGCCCTTTGATGTTGTCCTGACCGATGACGTAATCGGTGTCGATCAGATTGGCCGCGCCCGTTGGGGCCGGGATGCCTTCGTTGGCTTCCGCTGCAGTTGGCGGGGTCGTGTCATGCGAAGGGACGTTTCCCATACTTGGCGTTCTCCTTGATGCGTTTGACTCGCTAACAGGACGTTGAAAAGCTTCTACGTTGCCTTTGCCGCGTCAGACAGGGATTGCAACAGCCCGATCGAACACCGCTTGCGATTGATACGCTGCAGAACAGCTTCAGTACCGCTCATTCACAACTCGCAGACTCCGCGCTCGCGCCGTGTTTGTTCGGCACTGGCGGCATCGCCTGCGTTTTCAACAACCTGCCAGACGAACGTGAACAGGACGTTTTGCCCTCCTCCAAATTAAAGACGACCAGAGACAGGTCGCGGCGGGAGGGTAACACATGAATTCCGCTCACTCGGATTTCAGGACACATGAAAGCCCTGAATAATTCCCCTGACGCTGGCAATCTGCCCGGCTCTGCCATTCGCGTACCGGGCGTGGCAGGATGGCGACGAACGCTGCGCAAACCCCATGGTCAGCTGCACACAGCCCGTGCAAAGGAAGACCTCGCATGCCTGCCGACTTCGGCATTCCCCACCTGTTCGCCTACCTGATCGCCACCATCCACGCCCTCGGCGTCCTGGCCGCGATACATGCCGTGCTCACCGTACGCACGGCCCAGGGCGCGCTGGCCTGGGGCCTGTCGCTGTTCTTCATGCCCTACCTGACGCTGCTGCCTTACCTGGTTTTCGGTCGCAGCCGCTTCGACGCCTACGTCAAGGCGCGACGCCAGGCCGACAGCGAAATGCGCCAGGCCATGGCCGAACAGGACTGGCGCCCCTGGGTCGAGGAAGCCAAGGCCGCGCACCTGTCACCGGCCTATGACCGCCTGCGCGCGCTGCCGCGTCTGTCGCATCTGCCGGGCCTGACCGGCAATCGCGTCGAACTGCTGATCGACGGCGACGCCACCTTCGAGGCGATCTTCAGCGCGCTGGCCAGCGCCCAGCACACGATCCTCCTGCAGTTCTTCATCATTCGTGACGATGCCCTCGGCCAGCGCCTGCGCGACGTGCTGCTGGAACGCGCCGCCGCCGGCGTGCAGGTCCATGTGCTGTATGACGGCGTCGGCAGTCATGCGCTGCCTCGCGCCTATATCGACAGCCTGCGCCAGGGCGGTGCACAGGTGCATGCCTTTCCCACCCGCGCCGGGCTGTTCAATCGCTTCCAGCTGAATTTCCGCAACCACCGCAAGATCGTCGTGGTCGATGGCGAGATAGGTTTTCTCGGTGGGCTCAATGTCGGCATCGAATACCTCGGGCAGAAACCGCCGCTGGCGCCCTGGCGCGACACCCATGTGGAAGTGCGCGGGCCGGTGGTGGCGAGCCTGCAGGAAGCCTTCGCCGAGGACTGGTACTGGGCCTGCCAGAAGCTGCCGCCACTGCTGATGCCGAGCAAGCAGGACGAACCCGGGCAACTCTGCCAGGTGATCGCCAGCGGCCCCGCGGACCCGCAGGAAACCTGCTCGCTGCTGTTCGTCGAGGCGATCCACGCGGCGCGCGAACGGGTCTGGCTGAGCAGCCCCTACTTCGTGCCCGATGAGGCACTGTCCGCCGCTCTGCGCCTGGCGGTGATGCGCGGCGTGGACGTACGCCTGCTGCTGCCGGCGCGAGCGGACCACCGTATCGTCTACGCGGCCTCCAGCCTGTATGCCTTCGAAGCGCTGCGCGCCGGCGTACGCATCTTCCGCTACCAGCCGGGGTTCCTCCACCAGAAGGCCCTGCTGATCGATCACGATGCCTGCGTGCTGGGCAGCGCCAATCTGGACAACCGCTCCTTCCGCCTGAATTTCGAAGCCAGCCTGCTGACCTTCGATGAAGCCTTCAACGCCCAGGTGGCGCACATGCTGGAAGAGGATTTCAGTCGCTCGCGCGAACTGGCCAACGCCGACCGGCGCAATCTGCATCGCCTGCAGCAACTGGGCATGCGCGTGGCGCGGCTGATCTCGCCGATTCTCTGACCTCAGGCTACGGCCTGTGAATCGGCGCGCTGGCGCTGTTCGGCGAGCATGCGCGAGCGGCGTTTCCTGGCCCAGATCACCACGCCGGTCAGTGACAGACCGGCAACGGCCAGGCCGAGCAACGACACCAGAATGCGCCCCGGCAAGCCGATGATGCGCCCGGAGTGCAGCGGGAACTGCGCCTGCAGGAAGATATCACCGGCACTGCCCGTGCCCGGCACATGCGCACCGGCCAGCTCACCACTGCGACTGTCGACATAGATCCAGGGATTGCCCAGCCCGGCATCGCCATGATCTTCGCCCAGCTCGTAGAAGCCGACGCCGTAGACGCCGAACTCAGCCGAGTGGAAAAGCCCGGCGGCCGGAGCCTGCCAGCCCAGCCGCCGCGCTTCCGCGTCGGCAATGGCGATAGCCTCGCTGCGGTCGATCAGCGGCACGATCTGTTCGTCCAGCGTGACCGGCGTGCGGCTGGCGAAGGGGCTCGGCGTCAGCGGCGAGAACAGCTCCACCAGCGGGCGCACCACCTGGCGTTCGAGGTTCATCGATACCGAGGTGACGGCAAGGACCAACAGCAGCAGCCAGATCCACACGCCACCTGAACGGTGCAGGTCGAAGTTGAGCTTGTAACCGCCCTGGCGCCAGCGAAAGGCGAACGACTTGCGCCAGCTGCGCAGGTTGGGGAACGACAGCCACAGCGCTACCAGGCAGTCGAGGCACCAGACGATGGCGACGATGCCGAAGAACAACATGCCCAACTCGATGCCGAAGCCATCCGGGATATGCAGGCTGTAATGCAGCTTGTAGAGAAACGGCAGCAGGTTCTCCCGGCTCAGGGAGATCGCGCCCCATTCGCGCTGGCCCTGGATCTCGCCGTTAACCGGGTCGATGCCCAGCTGATTGAAGCCCAGCTTGTAGGCCTTGCCGGTGGCCGGATCGATCCGCGGGTCGACGAAGATCCCAAGCGCATGGCCGGGCTCCAGCGCCAGCGGCATGAAGCTCACCTGCAGACGCGGGTCGCGCGCCTCCAGGGCATCGACCAGCTGCAGCGGGTCCTGCGCCGGCCCTGCGCTTTGCGCATCGAACAGGTGCGGGTTGAGCCATTCGTCCAGTTCGTGATCCCAGGAAATGACAGCGCCGGTCAGGCCGGCGGTGAACAGAAACAGGGCAATGAACAGGCCGCACCAGCGGTGCAGCAATACCAGAATCGGGCGCATCGAATTCTCTCGTCAACCAGCAGGGCCGCCCTTCCGGGCGGCCCGGGCTGTCAGTATTTCCAGGTCAGGGTGGCACTGAGGTTACGTGGGGCCCCGTAGAAGCCCTGCTCCCAATAGAGGCTGGAGATGTATTTTTCGTTGGTCAGGTTGTTGAGGTTGGCCGACACGCTCCAGTTCGGGTCGATGTCGTAGCTGGCCATCAGACCGATCAGGGCGTAGTCGTCCTGCTCGATGCGGGCAGTGCTGCCGTTGGCGAGCGTTACCGGGCGATAGATATCGTCCTGCCAGCTCAGGTTGGCTCCGACCTTCAGCTGCGGCAGCTGCGGAACGCGGTAGACGGTGGAAGCGCGCAGCATGTGCTTGGGCGCGTAGGTGCGGCCGTGGCTGTGGTCGGCGTTCTGGATGTCGACGTAGGTGTAGCCACCCATGACCTGCAACCCCGGCAACACCTCCCCGGAAACTTCGAGTTCGTAACCTTCGCTCAGGTAGTCAACGCCGTCGTAGATCTGCTTGCCGCTGCCGGCATCGAAACCGATGGACTCGGCAACATTCGATTGCTTGGTTCTGAACACCGCAGCGGAAACGTTGAGCTTGCCATCCAGAAGCTCACCCTTGATCCCCAGCTCGTAGTTATCCCCCATGATCGGATCCAGCCGGCGAAGGTCCGCACCCTCTTCCTTCTGTGGATTGAATATCTCGGTGTAGCTGGCATACAGGGAATACTGATCGCTCAGGTCGTAGACCAGACCGGCATAGGGCAGGACGGTGTCGTCCTTGCGCTTGCGCTCCTGGCCGTAGGAGAAGCCCTCGGTCTTCAGTTCGACGGCACGGGCGCCGGCAATGAACGTCAGGTCATCCGTTAGGCTGAAGCGCGCGGCCGAATAGAAGCTTTGCTGCTTGTCCTCGTAGCTGCCGCCATCGCTTCGATCCCAGCCGCCGGGCTTGGGAAAGTTGCCGTTGTAGATGTCATCCGTCGGCACCGGCACGGAGTTGCCCGGGATGTACAGAGACAGCTCGTCGACCTCTGACTTGTACCAGTTGGCCCCCAGCACCAGCTCGTGCTCGCGCCCGGCCAGGCTGAACGGGCCGCCCAGGGAAATGTCTCCGATCCACTGGCGGATATCGCCCGAATACTGCGACGGATAGCCGAACAACCCCTGCCCTGTGGCCGCATCTGGCGTGCCGAAAACATAGAAAAGCTCGGAGTCGCTCTTCTTCTTCACATGCGTGACGCTGCCCTTGGCCTGCCAGCCGTTGGCAAAGGTATGGGTCAGCTCGGAGAAGATTCGCTGCTCCTGGTTGTCCCACCAGGACCAGTCGGCAGCGGTGCTGGTCGAGCGCGACAGCCGCGTCGGATTGCCTGCCGAATCGAACAATGGCAACGCCCCCCAGAGCGGGCTGTTTGCCGCAGACTTATCCAGGGTGTAGCCGACGGAGAGCAGCGTGTCGTCGCGCAGATCGGCTTCCACCACGCCATGGAATACGTGTTTTTCCCGTGAGTAACGGTCGAGGTAGGAGTTCTTTTTCTCGTGGGCATACACCGCGCGGCCACGAATATTGCCGCTGTCGGTCAGCGCGCCCGATACGTCGGCCTCGATGCGGCGCTTGTCCCAGGAACCTGCGGTCAGGTCCACCCGCGCCTGCGGCGCACTGGTGGGACGCTTGCGCACGAAGTTGACCGTCGCCGACGGATTGCCCGTGCCGCTCATCAGTCCGTTGGCACCGCGCAGTACTTCCACCCGCTCGAACGGTGCGAGATCCACTGCCCCTTCCTGGCCACCCGAAGAAAACGGAATACCGACACCGTCGTACTGGAAGTTGGTGATATCGAAGCCACGGGCCGTGTAGTAGGTACGGTCGGTTTCGATCTCTTCGACGGAGATGCCCGGCGTGAACTTGAGCGCGTCGTTGATCGAGTTGAGCTGAAAATCCTCGATCTGCGCGCGGTTGACGCTGGATATCGACTGAGGCGTCTGCCGTGGGGTCAGGTCGAGTCTGGTCGCAGCGCTACTGGGCGTGGATCGGTAGCTGTCGATCTCGATCGCCGCACTGCTGCCGACGACGGTCTGGGCGTCGAGCTCGATCTGCTCCTGCTCGGCGGCCAAGGCATGACTGAGACTGCAGGCGGCCGCGACGGCCACGGCCAGATGAGATTTTCTGCTGAACAAGGGCTTACTCCTGATGCGCTGTCGATAGCTGCCGACATTCCATTCGCAGCTGATTGCCTCACTGGCAGGCATTCATCAATCGCGAATGCAAACAATTATCGACAAAATTCTCGCAGCAGAGTTCTCCTCGGTCAATACGAATTATTTACATATACGTATGCACTCAATTTGCTTTCAGCGCAGCGCAATCCGCACCGAGCCATCGGGCGCGGCTTTCCATACTGCTCGGCTGGCCCTTGTAGGTGCCCTTGACCTGCGTGGTGAATTCCTTGTCGCTGACGAAGTGCGTCTCCCCTTCACCCTGAGCGTCCGGGCAGCTGAAACGAAATTTCCACAGCGTCGCACTGCGTTCGAGAATCTCGTTGCTGCAACCGGAGTCGGGATCGTGCAGAGGAATTTCCTGAGCCTTGATCTGCTCTGCAGTCAGGCACATCTGTACGCCACCGGCCCCGAGCCTGACGCCGTGCTCGGCCATCATTCCTTCCATCATCTGCCGCTGCTCGGCCGGCAGGTTCTGCATCTGCGCAAGCATTTCCTGCATGCCGGGCATGGCCCGGCCGCCCACCTGCATGTTGTGCGAGCTGACCTCCCAGACGCCGGGCTGGAGATCCAGAGCGCTGGCCAAGGCTGGCGACAGGCAGAAGGCTATAGGCAGAATGGAACGAGAAAGGATGCGCATGGCGGTTCTCCTGAGCGGATAGAGGGCAAGCCGATGGCACCTTGAGGCACCACGACCTCGGGCCGCCGCTCCGGCAGGAAGCGCGCCCCGCGACGAGTTGGACAGCGCATCGGCGCATAAGATTCGCCCCGCGCCTGGCCTTCACACCGAGCGGCCCGCGCGGATTCTGAACGTGCAGGCCGCAGACGAACAAAACCCCCACAGGCTTGCACCATATGGGGGTTTCCTTCTTTTGGTCCGGCACTTGTGGCGCCGGGAGCATGGGTCAGCGCTGCCGACCTAGCCCGCGTCAGATGCGGGGGAGCTCAGCTCGCAGCTCCAGAGGTCCAACGCCGGCTGACTCGCTTGTGGCGGGCCGAGCCAGTCGCTCATCGGGCGACAACGCTGGTCAATACACAGTTGGTAATCCCCCGCTTCGGGCATACGCCCGACTCGCAGGGGTTGCAAAGGCGGTAGCTGACGCTGGTAGTGCCAGCTGCCATTGCGCAGTTCGGCGCCGTCGGGAATTTCCATTCCGGCGCCGGAACCCTTGACCCGCGCTTCACCGAGGACCAGGCCCTCGGCGGTAACGCGGTAATCCTCTTCCCAGCGAATCTTTTCGATGGTGTGCGTCCAGGTCAGGGTGAAGGCCGGCACGGGCAGTTCTGCCCATACCGCGCCAGCCAACCCCAGGCACAGACCAATCATGCAGCGGCCAGTTGCGCACGACGGCGCGCACGCCAGATGTGCTGAGCCAGCAGCACGGCACCCACAACAAAGCCGATTTCATCGCTGATCGGCATCGCCAGCACCAGCGCGAAACCCGCACCGACGGCGACCAGACGCTCGATCCAGGACAGCGGCAAGCGGTAGTAGCCCACCACGGCGATGCCCCACAGACCGATGGCGAACATCGTCTTGATCACCATGTAGACGGTCGCACCCCAGTCATCGCCCTGCATCATCAACGCCGGGTCATAGACCGCCATGAACGGCACGATGAAGCCGGCAATGGCCACCTTGACCGCTACCAGGCTGATCTTCAGGCCGTTCTCCTTGGCGATCGGTGCTGCAGCGAAGCAGGCCAGCGCCACCGGCGGCGTCAGGTCCGCCATCAGGCCGAAGTAGAAGACGAACATGTGCGAGACGATCAGCGGCACACCCAGTTCCAGCAGCGCAGGTGCGGCGATGGAGCTGGTGATGATGTAGTTGGGGATGGTCGGAATGCCCATGCCCAGCACCAGGCAGGTGAGCATGGTCAGCACCAGCGACAGCAGCAGGTTGTCCTGGCCGATGGCGAGAATGTAACCGGCGAAGGTCGAGGCGATGCCGGTCAGCGACACGATACCGATGATCACCCCGACCAGGGCGCAGGCGATCCCGACCGGTACCGCGTGACGGGCACCCTCTACCATCGCATGTACGCATGCGCGCAGGGTCTCGCGACCACCCTTGATGAACCAGCAGGCGGCTACGAGCAGGGCGATGACACCGAACACCACGCCGATGCCGAGCTGGAAGAAGCCGGCACAGAGCACGCCCAGCGCCACCCAGAAGGCCATGCGCAGCCAGAACGAGTTGAAGCGCAGGATGATCGCCGAGCCGAGGATGACGATGGCGGTCAGTGCCAGGCCCACGGTACCGGAGAACATCGGTGTGTAGCCGGAGAACAGCAGGTACACCAGCACGCCCAGCGGAATCAGCAGGAACCAGCGTTCCTTGACCGCAGCCCAGGCGCTCGGGCACTCGTCCTTCGGCAGGCCCTTGAGGTTGTTCTTCACCGCTTCCAGATGAACCATCCAGAAGATTGAGCCGAAGTACAGGCACGCCGGAATCAGCGCGGCCTTGGCCACCTCGACGAACGGCACGTTGATGGTCTCGGCCATGATGAAAGCCACGGCGCCCATTACCGGCGGCATGATCTGGCTGCCCATGCTCGCGGTGGCCTCGATGCCACCGGCGAAGGCCGGCTTGTAACCGAAGCGCTTCATCAGCGGGATGGTGAACTGACCGGTAGTGACCACGTTGGCCACGCCGGACCCGGTGATGGTGCCCATCAGCAGCGAGGACACCACCGAAACCTTGGCCGGGCCACCGGTACGGTGGCCGAACATACCCATGGCGAAGTCGGTGAACAGCTTGATCATCCCGGCCTGCTCAAGGAAGGCGCCGAACAGGATGAACAGGAAGATGTAGGTGGCCGAAACGTAGGTCGGCGTACCGTAGAAGCCTTCGGTGCCGAACGACAGCTGGTTGACGATCTGGTCCAGCCCGTAGCCCCGGTGGGCCAGGTCGCCCGGCAGGTACTGTCCGAACATGCCATAGAGCAGGAAGGTGCCACAGACGATCGGCAGGGCAATGCCCATGACCCGGCGCGCCGCTTCGAACACCAGCGCCAGCAGGGTCAGACCGATGATCATGTCGGTGGTGGTGAGGTCACCAGAGCGCTGGATCAGGTCTGCCTCGAAGTACCACTGGTAACCGAAAGTGGCCATGCCGGCCAAACCCAGAACCCAGGCCACAGGCTGGAACGGGCGCTTGTTGCCGATCGCCGGATAGCAGAGGAACACCAGCAGCAACAGGAAACCGATGTGGCCGGCGCGCAGCACCTGGCTGGATACGGGGTGAAAGGCGGCGGTTACGATCTGATAGACGGAAAAGGCCAACGCTACATAAAACAGCGTCTTCGGCCATTGGCTGGGGCTGGCGTTCAGCCCTTCTTGTTCGCTCATGATGCAAGCTCTCTGGGGGCGAGAATGGGGTGGGGCGAATGCTTCGGCGCAGGTGGTACCGGGCGCACCGGCGGGCATGACAGCGCCCGGTCGGTGCGCACGGCACCCTACGGTCAGGCTGGCCTTACTGGATCAGACCTTTTTCCTTGTAGAAACGCTCGGCACCCGGGTGCAGCGGGATCGGCAGGTTCTCGGTGGCGGTTTCCAGCTTGATGTCGGCCGCGGCGGAGTGCGCGGTGGCAAGACGACCGAGGTTGTCGAACATCAGCTTGGTCATCTGGTAGACGACATCGTCGGCCACGCCTTCGTGGGTCACCAGGATGTTGGTGATGGCCACGGTGGGCACGTCGGTGTCCTGACCATCATAGGTGCCGGCCGGAATCACGCCAGGCAGGTAGGCCTTGCTGTCGATCTTGGCGACGACGTCTTCAGGCACGGCAACGAAGTTCAGCGGCACCATCGAAGCCAGGTCGCGGATGGCCGCCATGCCTAGACCGGAAGACTGCAGGGTGGCGTCGATCTGACGATTCTTGATCAGTTCCACCGATTCGGCGTACGGCATGTACTCGACGCGGGCGAAGTCCTTGTAACTGATGCCGGCCGCTTCGAAGATCGCGCGGGCGTTGAGCTCGGTACCGGAGCGCGGCGCGCCAACGGAGATGCGCTTGCCCTTGAGGTCTTCCAGGGTCTTGATGCCGGACTCCTTGCTGGCGACGATCTGGATGTAGTTCGGGTAGGTGCCGGCCAGCGCACGGATTTTCGTCAGCGGCGCCTTGAAGCCTGCATCCTCGACACCCTTCCAGGCGTCTTCCACCGAATCTCCGAGAGCGAACGCCAGCTCACCACGACCGGCCTGCAGCAGGTTGAGGTTCTCCACCGAAGCCTTGGTCGCCTGTACCGAGGTACGCGATCCGTCGATCTGGCCATAGAGCTGTGACAGCGCCACACCGATCGGGTAGTAGACCCCGCTGGTGCCGCCGGTCAGGACGTTGATGAAGGTGGGAGCGGCAATGGCCGCAGTGCTGGCAGTGATGGCCGCTGCAGCGGCGAACAGACTCAGACGCTTGGTCAGTCGCATGGGGGAATCTCCGTTGTTGTTATGATTGCTGGCTCAGGCATGAGCCAGGCACACATAACCTTTAGCAGACGCCATGCCAGATCAGGAAATCTCCGGCCCAGACGGGTTTCAACCAGCAACGCGGAGAGAGGTGAGCAAGATTCCGCCTACCCTGATCGACACCATAGGCGAAATATTGCCTATTACGGTGTAATGCGCCTGGCGCCGGCCGTACCAGATGGGCCGGCGGCCCTTTCCCCGCCCCGTTAGGCCTCTTCGCCGCCAGGCAGGTAATCGCTGCGGCTCAGGCCATGGCGCTGCATCTTCTCGTTCAGGGTGCGGCGTGGCAGCTGCAGCATCTCCATTACTGCCGCGATGTTGCCCTGACAGTGCAGCAGAGCGTTGTGCAGGCATTGCGCCTCGAACGCCTCCATCTGCTGCGCCAGTGCCTGGCCGACGAAACGTTCGTCCGGCGTGAAGCTGGACAGGCCCAGGGCATGGCGCTCGGCAGCGTTGATCAGCTCGCGGACGTTGCCCGGCCAGTCATGCCCCAACAGACGCGCCAGCTCGCTCGGAGCCAGCGGCGGCGCTTCACGGCCATGACGCTGCGCGGCCTCGTGGGCGAAATGCTCGAACAGCAGCGGAATGTCTTCACGGCGCTCGCGCAGCGGCGGAATGTGCAGGGTGGCGACGTTCAGGCGGTACACCAGGTCCTCACGAAAACGCCCGGCCCTGACCTCATCGAGCAGGTCCGGCTTGGCCGCGCTGATCACCCGCAGATCGACCTGGATGCTCTTGTTCGAACCCAGCCTTTCCAGGGTCTTCTCCTGCAGCACCCGCAACAACTTGACCTGCTGCGCCAGTGGCAGGCTCTCCACCTCGTCGAGGAACAGGGTGCCGCCGTCAGCGTGTTCGATACGGCCGATGCGCTTGGCCTGAGCCCCGGTGAAAGCGCCGCTCTCGTGGCCGAACAGCTCGCTTTCGAAGATGGTCTCGGGAATCGCCGCACAGTTGAGCGCGGCAAAGGCCTTGCTCGCCCGCGGGCTGAAATCGTGCAGGCAGCGTGCCACGCGCTCCTTGCCACTGCCGGTCTCACCACGAATCAGCACGTTGACCGAGGTGCCAGCCAGTTCGAGGATCTGCCGCCGCAGGTTTTCCATCGGCCGCGAAATGCCGATCAGCTGGCTTTCGATACGGCCCTTGTCGGCCACCTGCTGGCGCAGCTGGCGGTTCTCGCAGACCAGGCGGCGTTTGTCCAGGGCACGGCGCACGCTGTCGAGCAGGCGCTCGGGAGTGAAGGGTTTCTCGATGAAGTCGTAGGCGCCCTGACGCAGCGCCTGTACAGCCATGGGCACATCGCCGTGGCCGGTGACGAGGATCACCGGCAGATCGCTGTCGATCTGCAGCAGCTTGTCGAGCAGTTGCAGACCATCACTGCCGGGCATGCGCACATCACTGACGACGATGCCGGGGAAGTCGCGGTCGACCACCGCCAGGGCCTCGGCTGCACTGGCACAGGCCCGCACCTGGAAACCGGACAGTTCCAGCCACTGCTGTACCGCTTCACGAATCGCCGCTTCGTCGTCGACCACTATGACCTGAGCGCTCATGGCACCTCCTGTTCAAAACGGCGGGCAGTGTAGCCCGGATGAAATCGGCAGCGACAAGGATCGGTGTGACGGTTATCACTCGCAGGAACGACACAAGTCGCGAGCTATCGCCAACGCCACGGCGGCCAGAACCCCATCCACCGGTATCAGGGCGCCGCAGGCAGACGCAGGGTGAACACTGCACCCAGAGCGCCGTTGTGCGCCTCCAGGCTGCCACCGAGATCACGCACGATACCGTAAGACACTGCCAGACCGAGTCCCAGGCCCTGCCCCACCGGCTTGGTGGTGAAGAAGGGTTCGAACACCCGGCCGAGCGTTTCTTCGGCAATGCCACCGCCGCTGTCCTCGACGCTCAACAGGCAGGAGTCGTCGCCACGGGCGATGCGCACCAGCAGCATACGCGGCTCGCTCTCGGCCATGGCATCGAGGGCGTTGTGCAGCAGGTTGAGGATCACCTGTTCGATACGAATGGCATCGCCGAGCACTTCGGCCTTTTCGTCGATCTGCATACGCAACTCCACCTGCTCGCTGCGCATGCGCGGCGCCAGCAGCTGCAGCGCCTGGTCCAGCACATCGCCCAGACACAGGCGTTCGCTGAGCCCGGCCGGGGTCTTGCGGGCAAAGGTCTTGAGATGGCCGGTCAGCGCAGCCATGCGCTGCAACAGCGCGTCAATGCGTTGCAGACCCTCGTGCACCGCCTCCGGCCGACCACTGCTGGCCAGCAGGCGCAGGCTGCCGAGCTGCATCTGCAACGCGGTCAAGGGCTGATTGATCTCGTGCGCCAGAGCCGCCGACATCTGTCCCAGCGCAGCCATCTTGGCCGCATGCACCAGGCCGTCCTGGGCCTCGCGCAGCTCGGCGGTGCGCAGCGCCACCTCACGTTCCAGACGCTCGCGGATGCCCGCCTGCAGACGCTGGTTCTTGCGCCGCTGGAAGAGAAACAGCAGCAGGAAGGCGAAGGTCATCCACACCCCGGCAGCGGCAAGGCGATAACTGCGCACGCTGTCGGCCAGACCGACGGGCTCGCTGAGCAGATGCAGCGTCCAGCCCTCCTCGGCCAGGTGCAGGCGCTGCCAGAGGTAATCACGATTGCCATCCGGACCCTCGACACGCGCCCAGTCGGCTTCATCATCGATATGTCGATGCACCTGATGCGCCAACGGCTGCAGCGCCTGCTCGGCGTAGCGACGTACCTCCACCAGCTCGGCGAGCGCGCGTTCATCGAGCGGCTGCAGGGCACGGAAACGCCAGACCGGCTTGTTACTGAGGATCACCACCTGATAACTGTCGGCCACCAGCAGCACGCCGGGCTGATCGACCCATTCACGCTGCAGCTCCTCCAGCTCCAGCTTCACCACCAGCACGCCGAGCAGCTCTCCCTTGTCGTCGCGCACCACATGGGAGAGGAAGTAGCCGGGAATCCCGGTGGTGACGCCGACCGCGAAGTAGCGCGCGCCACCATCGCGCAGGGCGTTCTGAAAGTACGGCCGGAAGGCGTAGTTGTTGCCGACGAAACTGCTCCAGTCCCGCCAGTTGCTGGCCACCAGGGTCTCACCCTGGGCATCGAGCAGGTACAGCACGGTGGAGCCGGCTGCAGCGTTGAGTTGCTCCAGACGCTGGTTCAGCGCCAGGCGCAGCTGGCGATCATTCGGGGCGCGCAACAGGCTGCGGATGTCGCTGTCCAGCGCCAGCACTTCGGGCACCGAACTGAAACGCTCGACCAGAGTGCGAATGGATTGGGCGTACAGCTGCAACTGCCCGCGCGCCTCGACGCTGCGCTCGTCCCAGGCCCGCTGTTGAGCATAGCGGCCGCCAAGCCAGAGGCTTACCAGCAAGCCGGCAGCAATCGCCAGAACGGTGAGCGGGACGCGATAGGGGTGGCGCGGCGGCAGGGGCATGGGCGGCTCGCAGAATCAACACGAGCCGCATGTTACCCCATCAGGCGTAGAGGTCTGCGCGCGTCCAGGGCAGATCGTGACCACCATCGTCGCGCGGCTTCACCGCCAGGATCTGATGCAGGTTCATCCAGCCGTTCTGGAAGCCATAGGCGCAGCCGGCCAGGTACAGACGCCAGATGCGCAGGGACTTTTCCGGCACCCACTGCGCGGCTTTCTGCAACTGCTGCTCCAGCCCCTGACTCCACAGATGCAGGGTCCGTGCGTAGTGCAGGCGCAGACTCTCGACATCGACGATCTCCAGCCCGGCCTCGCTGATGACCCTGGTCATGGTCGCCAGGTGCGGCAGCTCGCCTTGCGGGAACACGTAACGATCGATGAACTCGCCGGCGCCACGGCCCACCGGGCGCCCATCGGTGTGACGCGCGGTGATGCCATGGTTCATCACCAGCCCGCCGGGCCTCACCGCGGCGAACAGCCGCTCGCAGTACAGCGGCAGGTTGGCGTGGCCGACGTGCTCGAACATGCCGACACTGACCGCCTTGTCGAAGCGGCCATCCTGCGGCAAGTCGCGATAGTCGAGCAGCTCCAGCTTCACCCGGTCCTGCAGCCCCTCCTCGGCCACCCGCTGCTGCGCCAGCTCAAGCTGCGCGCGGCTGAGGGTGATGCCGTACACCTCGACGCCGAATTCGCGCGCGGCGAAGCGCGCCAGCCCGCCCCAGCCGCAACCGACGTCGAGCAGGCGCTCCCCGGGCTGCAGGCGCAGCTTGCGACAGAGGTGGCGCAGCTTGGCCTGCTGGGCCTGATCCAGATCCTCCCGGCCGGTTTCGAAGTAGGCGCAGGAATAGACCATGTCGCGGTCCAGCCACAGGCGGTAGAAGTCGTTGGACAGGTCGTAGTGGTAGCTGATGGCAGCGGCGTCGCTGTGCTTGTCGTGCGAGGTATGCAGCTCCGTTGGGGCCGGCTCGTCGCCGAGCAAGGCGGTACTCAGCGCGTCGCCGACTTCGATGGCATCTGCGATGGGGCCTTCCAGATCCACCTTGCCTTCGACATACGCGGCTCCCAGCGCATCCAGGCTGGGGTGGGCCAGTTGCGTGACCAGGCCGGGGTCCTTCACCACCAGCGTCACCCGCGGTGCGGGACCGAGGTCGATCTGCTTGCCGTCCCAGAGTTTCAGGCGCAGCGGCAACTGGAGTTCGCTAAGAGCTGTCGGTAATTGCGCGAGCATGGACATCCCTCCTGGCCAATAGTGAGAAACATCAGCCTAGACCAGAAGACCAGTACCTGCGCCCAGGGTTCAGCCGCGGCGGTGATTCGAACGCTTGCACAAATCTTCTAGTGCCGGGCGGCGAACGCGCTAAGCTCGGAGGTTCTCACGCAGAAACGGACAGCAGGCGATGAACGCGCAGTCATGGGTTGACCTCAGACAGGACGCCGATACCGGCATCGAGGTCATTCGTGCGCACTTCGTCGGGCATGCCTACGACCCGCACTGGCACGACAGTTACCTGATCGGCTTCACCGAACAGGGTGTGCAGCAGTTCCACTGCCGCCGGGCGCTATTTAGCAGCGTACCCGGGCAGACCTTCTTCCTCGAACCCGGCGACATCCACGACGGCCATGCCCCGACCCCGGGCGGGTTTACCTATTCCACCCTCTACCTGCAGCCAGCCTGGCTCCAGCGCGCCTTGCCGGCGCTGTTCGAAGAGGCGCCAGGCGACTGCCTGCCCGGCGTGCCGCGCACCCAGCCGGAGGACCCGGACCTGCTGCCCTACATCGCCGGTGTCCTGCACGCGCTGCGCGACGACGAGCCGCGCATGGTGCGTGACGCCGCGCTGGATGCGCTGCTGGAACGCATCTCACGCAGCCTCAGCTGGCGCCAACGCGCGCAGAGCAACGCACAGATCCCGGCCGTGGCCCTGCGCGCCCGTGAGTATCTGCATGCGCACTTTCACGAGAATATCGGTCTGGACGACCTGTCCGGCGTCTGCGGCGTGGATCGCTTCCGCCTGACTCGTGCTTTCAAGACGGCCTTCGGCATGGCGCCGCATGGATACCTGATCCATTTGCGCCTGGCCCACGCGCGCCGCATGCTGGCGCTCGGTTCGGCGCCGGCCGACGTCGCCAGCGACCTGGGCTTCGCCGACCAGAGTCACCTCGGGCGCTGGTTCCGCCGCGCCAACGGCTTCACCCCGGGCGCCTACCGCAGCCTGCGCACAAAGCTTCAAGACCGCTGAATCCGGCAGCCGGACAATCGCCCCATCCCCTCGGTATGGAGCGAACGCTATGCGCACTTATTCACAGGCACGACCATGAACCAGTGGCTGCCCTTCGTCATCTTCGCCTCGGTGGCTTCGATCACGCCCGGCCCGACCAACCTGCTGATCCTCGGCAGCGCGGCGCGCTTCGGCCTGTCCATCGCCCTGGCCATCGCGGTCGGAGCGAGCCTGAGCGCCAGCCTGATGCTGCTGGTGGTCGGCCTGGGTCTCGGCGAACTACTGGCCCGCGCCCCACTGTTGCAGACAACGATGAGCTGGGCCGGCGCCGTCTGGATCAGCTGGATGGCCGGCACGCTGATGCGCACCGAAGTTGCCAGCCTGGGCGAGCGCGGCGTCGATCAGCGCCAGGGCTTCGTCCAGGGCGCCGGCCTGCAGCTGATCAACCCCAAGACCTGGCTGATGACCGTCTCCGTCACGGCGATCTTTCTCGACGGCCAGGCCTCGTTCGGCGCAGTGGCGAGCTACGCGACCCTGTTCCTGCTGGTGTCCATGCCCTGCCTGCTGGCCTGGGGCCTGCTCGGCATCGGCAGTGCGCGCCTGCTGCGTCGACCGGCCAGTCTGCGACTGTTCAATCGCTGCATGGCCCTGTTGCTACTGGCCTCGGTGTGGGTGCCGCTGCTGTCACAGCTTCGCGGCTGAAGCCGCTCCTACGTCGTGGGTTTGGCTTGGCGGCGCATCGCCCCAGGCGCGATACCGAAACGCTGGCGGAACAGCTTGCCCAGGTGGCTGGCATCACTGACGCCGATCTCGTCGGCCAGCTGCGCCAGGCTGTGGCTGGAATTGAGCAGGCGCCAGCGCACATGCTGCAGGCGCAGCTCGTTCCAGTATTCGCGCGCACTCATGCCCTGGCTGGCCTGGAACAGACGGTCTAGCTGGCGCCGGCTGATGCCGACGCTGGCCGCCAGTTGCTCGATACCCGCGGAACTGGCCAGGCCGTGACGCATCAGCGCGATGGCGCGGTCGACATGGCGCTCGCCGCTCGGCGCCGTCTGCAGCGAACGCAGCGCGTGTTGGCCGCTGCGCGTCTCGTCCACCAGCATGTCCGCCAGACCCTTGAGCGCCCGCGCCCGGCCGCTGCCCTGGGCCAGCAGCTCCACTGCCAGGTCGATGGCCGCCGTACCGCCGGCGCAGGAAATCCGCGCGCCATCGAGGCAATACAGACGCTCACGAGCCAGACGCAGATGCGGAAAGCTGGTACGAAATTCCGCCTCGTGCCGCCAGTGCACCGCCACCTGATGGCCGTCGAGCAGGCCGCAGGCAGCGAGCAGGAAGCTGGCATTGTCGATCGCCACCAGCTTGACCCCGGCACGTGCGGCGCGGCGCAACAGTGGCTGGTACTCGGAAGCCAGCGCGGCGGTGGCCTGCGCATTGCGACCACCGAACAGCACCAGGTAATCGAAGGCCGCCAGATCGATCTCCTCCGACGTGGCCTCGATACGCAGCGCCGCACCGCTGCTCGACGACACATGCCCCGGCTGCAGACCGAGAATCACCCAGGCGCAATAGCGCTGGCGGCTGTAATCCTCGTCATCGGCGCTGAAGCGCAGCTTGTCAAGAAAACCACCAAACGGCAGCAGGGCGAACTCCGGCAAAGGCAGCAGAAGAAAACGAAGATCGGGCTCTTGGGACACGGCGCGTCCAATAATGACCGGTAGATGACCAGAATCTACCTCATTTCCACCGCCCTGACTGACTAGACTTGCCGCGCATTCCCTGGAGACCCGCATGGCCCTCGAACTCTGGCTCGTCTACTTCATCGCCACCCTTGGTCTGGCCCTTACGCCCGGCCCCAACAGCCTGCTGGCGCTGACCCACGGCGGGCTGTACGGCGCGCGCATGGCACTGGCCACCATCGTCGGCGGCGTGGTCGGTTTCAGTATCCTGATCGCCCTGGCCATGTTCGGCCTCAGTGCGCTGCTCAAGACCGCTCCCACCGCGCTGCTGGCGCTCAAGTGGATCGGCGGCGCCTACCTGATATGGCTGGGCGTGCAGCTGTGGCGCTCGCCGCCGATGAACCTGACCCTGGCAGATAACGGCACCCGCCCCAGCGCCACCCGGCTGTTCCGTCAGGGCCTGCTGTCAGCGCTGTCGAACCCCAAGGTGATCCTGTTCTACGGCGCCTTCCTGCCGCAATTCGTCGACCCGCAGCGCGGCCTCGCATTGCAGTTCATGGTGATGGCAGCGACCTTCGCCGTTGTTGAGTTCCTCGTCGAGCTGCTGCTGGCGCTGCTGGCCTTCCGCGTACGGCCCTGGCTGCAGCGCGGCGGCCGCGCCTTCAATCGCAGTTGCGGGGTGCTCTTCGTGCTGATCGGCGTGGCACTGCCACTGGCGCATTGAGCCGAACAGCTCTGGGGGGGAGTGTTATCCACCTCACAGCCTGGGGACATAGCCTTGCCAGCAGGGCGATGGCCGATAGAATGCCCCGGCACAAGGATGCGCCATCCGGGCGAAATTAGATAACCGATTAAGGACGATCAACATGCGCTATGTTCACTGCCTGCCAGTGGTTTTCTCCAGCCTGATTCTGGGCTGCGCCGTCACACCCGAGCAGAACGAAGCAGACCTCAACGCCACGCTACCTGTGATGACACTGGAGAGCGTGCTGCCCTCGGCAGCGGAAAACGCGTACTGCAAGCGGCACATGGATAGCGACATTCTCTACGGAGTGGGCACTACACTGTTCAATGCCAATGACGTGGCAAACGCCAAAAGCTGCCTGATCTTTGCCGCCCCCGAACATAACCGGGCCTTCTGCTACCTGTCGTTGATTGCCGACAGAGACCAGCAGAAATCCCAGGCCGACAGGGATCAGGAGTCCTTCAGCTACATGGCCTATGCCGCGAGCCAGAACGACTGGTGCGCAGAGTACGGCATGTGGCGCGTCTACCAGATCGGCAGCAAAGGGGTCGAACGTGATCCGGAACTCGCCAAACGCTGGCTGGAACGTTCGGCTCTGCATGGGTACAACGAATCCCAGAGCGCTCTTGTCTATCGCTATGAAGCGGATGGTGACCTCGTTTCCAGCCTGGCCTGGTCACGCATGCTCGGCGACGAGCAAGCCGACCAGCAGGACCAGCTGCGCCAGAAGATGGATGCCAAGCAACTCGCCGCCAGTGACAAGCTCTATGAGCGCCTCACCAAACAAGTCACCAGCAAGGAAACGATGTACGCGGAAGCACGCGAAGAGGATATCGGCCGTTACTCCGCCACCATTCACCTCGCCGTACCGCAGGCTCTCGACGGCATGAGCACCGAACAACGTCGTGAATTCATCCGGGAGACCCTGGGCATCGCACTCGAAAACGATCAGATCGAGAGCCGCGAACAGGTCGCGCTCTACATGGTGATGACGCGCAGTGCCCGGCTGAAAGGCATTACTACCGACGTACTGGCCAACGAACAGCTACTGGCGATTCTGCACAACGACGAGCTGACTTTGGCCGAGGCGCAAGCCCAGGCCCAGGGCGTGATCGACGCCGCCTACCCGTAACGCTCGAACCCTGGCGCAACTCTGCAACGCAGCCGTGGGCTGCGTCGTTTCAGGCTTTCACTGCCTCACCTATCGCGTAGTAATGCCCGCCCGCCACATGATGCAGGCTGCGCAGGCCCCGGTCGGCCGTCTCGAAATGCCAGCGGCCATCGCGGAACACACGCTCGTCGGCCCAGACTGCCACCACCTCGCCGATGAACAGGTCGTAGGCCTCCTGATTGTGCGGCTCGCGGATCAGTTCGCAGATCAGCCAGGCCGAGCAACCGGCCACCAGTGGCAGGTCATGGCCCTCCTGCTCGAACAGCTCGACGCCGGCATGCGCCAGCTTGTCCGCATCGTCGGCCAGGCTGCGGTTACCCACGGCCTGAGTCAGCTGCAGCTGCGCCAGCGTCGGAATCTGGATGGCGAAGCGCCCACTGCCCTCGATTAGCGCGCGGGTACGGGTGATCTTGTCGATCACCACCGTCAACTTCGGCGGGTCGAAATCCAGCGCACAGCACCAGGCTGCCGCCATGACGTTATCCACAGCCTGATGACGGGCCGATACCAGCACGGTGGGGCCATGGTTGAGCAGACGGTAGGCCTTGGCCAGATCGACGGGACGGATGGACGCGCGCATGCAGACTCCTGAAAGCGAAAAAGGCGCCCGCATGCTGGCTCGGGAAGACCCGCATCGCAAGCACCTGCAACAGTGGTTGTGATTCATCGGCGCAGGACGATCTCGTAAACGCCGACATCGCAGGGTCAAAGTCGCTCACGGCAACGCCACCGTCGCCGGTGTAGCGTTCGGCCAGGCACGCGCTCCGTAACCTGCCTGCAACCTTTCAGAACAGGGATCAGGAGCGTCGCATGAATGCCATCCATACCGCCCAGCAGGTCAGTCCGGCCACCTTGCACAAGGTGATCGCCGCCTCGGCCATCGGCAACTTCGTCGAGTGGTTCGACTTCGCCGTCTACGGTTTCCTCGCCGTGACCATCGCCTCGCTGTTCTTCCCGCCGGGCAACCCGACCCTGGCGCTGCTGCAGACCTTTGCCGTGTTCGCCGTGTCGTTCGCGCTGCGTCCGCTGGGTGGCATCGTCTTCGGCATCCTTGGCGACCGCATCGGACGCAAGCGCGTACTGTCGATCACCGTACTGCTGATGGCCGGCGCCACCACGCTGATCGGCCTGCTGCCCACCTACGCCAGCATCGGCCTGCTGGCGCCGCTGCTGCTGGCATTGGCGCGCTGCCTGCAGGGTTTCTCCGCTGGTGGTGAGTACGCCGGGGCCTGCGCATTCGTCATGGAGCACGCGCCCACCGAACGCAAGGCCCGTTACGGCAGCTTCGTGCCGGTGTCGACCTTTCTCGCCTTCGCCTCGGCAGCCGGACTGGTGTTCGGCCTCGACCAGATCATCAGCAGCGAACAGATGCAGGCCTGGGGCTGGCGCCTGCCGTTTCTGATCGCTGCACCGCTGGGCCTGGTCGGTCTGTACATGCGCCTGCGCCTGGACGAATCGCCGGCCTTCAAGGCACTGGCGGCCGAACCGGCAGCGGAGCATTCGCCGCTGATGGAGACCCTGCGTCTGCATGGCGCGACCATCGCCTGTCTGGGCGCGTTCATCTCCGCCACCGCGCTGTCGTTCTACATGTTCACCACCTACCTGACCACCTACATGCAGGTGGTCGGCGGCGCCGCGCGGCCAACCGCCCTATTGGCGAGCCTGGTGGCGCTGACATTCGCCGCATTGCTGTGCCCGCTCATCGGGCGCTATTCGGACCGGGTCGGCAGACGCCGCACCAT
This sequence comes from Pseudomonas sp. Z8(2022), assembly GCF_025837155.1. Taxonomy (NCBI): domain Bacteria; kingdom Pseudomonadati; phylum Pseudomonadota; class Gammaproteobacteria; order Pseudomonadales; family Pseudomonadaceae; genus Pseudomonas; species Pseudomonas sp. Z8(2022). The sequence goes on from NZ_CP107549.1 coordinate 4,420,231, forward strand.
TCTCACCGCCGGCCTGGCGCTGATCGTTGCGGTATATCCGGCCTTTACCCTGGCCACCTCCGGGGCGCTGCTGCCCTCTGCGCTGGGCGCCATGCTGCTGGCCGTCGGCGCGGTGATCTGCGGCGTGGTTACGGCGGTGCTGTTGTCCGAACAGTTCCCTACCCGAGTGCGCTACACAGCTTCGGCCTTCACCTACAACCTGGCCTACACCCTCTTCGGCGGCACTGCGCCGCTGGTCGCCACCTGGCTGATCGAGCAGACCGGCGACCGCATGGCGCCGGCCTATTATCTGGTGGTCATCGCCCTGATCGCGCTGGCCGGCGGCCTGGCGCTGCCGGAATCGTCGAAGCGCCCGCTGAACTATCGACCTCAGTGAGCGGGCGCAGCGAGCAAAAGTGGACCAGTCATTATCTGCATGAATGGATCTGTGTGACTGGGCCACTGCGGCGTAGATTCGTGTCTACCGTGCCAGGGCGCGCATGCCCCTGGCTACCTCTCAACGCGGATACGGACGATCACCATGAGCCAGCGCCTCGACTACTTCGCACTTTCCCCCAAAGCCTCCGGCAAATACGCCGAATTCTCCATGCTGCTGAACAAGACGCCCTTTCTCGCCGAGATCGCCCATCTGGTCACCCTGCGCGCGTCGCAGCTCAACGGCTGCGGCTTCTGCGTCGACATGCACGTGAAGGAAGCGAAGATCCACGGAGAACGTGAGTTGCGCCTGCACCATGTAGCCATCTGGCGCGAATCGCCGCTTTTCTCCCCACGCGAGCGCGCCGCGCTGGAATGGACCGAAGCCCTGACCCAGTTGGCACCGCATGGCGTGCCCGACGCCATCTACACCAGCGTGCGCGAGCAGTTCTCCGAACAGGAACTGTCGGATCTGACCTTCCTGGTGGTCGCCATTAACGGCTGGAACCGCCTCAACGTGGCGTTCCGCACCGTGCCGGGTTCCGCCGACAAGCAATTCGGCTTGGACAAGGCCGGCCTGGCCTGAGGGTTATCCACAGCATGCGGTTGCCAGTCGGCGACCGCCCTTCTGCTTACTGAGTGGCCCGCTGCGCAGTACGGGCAAAACCGGCATGATGTGTTCCCGCGCCAGCGCGGGTGACGAATCCTCGTCGATCTTCATCAGACACACTCGCCGCCGCTCAACGGAGCCCTTGCATGTTGCCCTTGCCGCTTTCCCGCCAGCCCGCCCGCCTGACCTTGCTGGCACTTGCCTGCCTGACTGGCCACGACGTCTTCGCTGACGAGCCTGTGCAACTCGAGGCCCTGCAAGTCAGCGGCGTGCAGAGGAGCGCAGTGGAAACCGCGCGCGAGGATCTTGCGCAAGTGCCCGGCGCCACCAATCTGGTGGACATGAGCAAGGTGGAGCAGGGCCGCGTGGCCGGCGTCGCCGATGTGCTGGCCTACCAGCCAGGCGTCTACGCGCAGTCCCCTGGCAACGAAGGCGTGAAGATCAGCGTGCGTGGCTCGGCTATCAACCGTGGCCCCGGCTCGCATGCCTCGGGTACCCATATCCTGCTCGACGGCTTGCCGCTGACTGGCTCTGGCGGCACGCCCTACGAACTGCTGGAACCGCTGTGGATAAGTCGCGCCGAAGTATTGCGCGGCGCCAACGGCTTCGACCGCGGCTCACTGGCTCTGGGCGGCGCCATCGACTACATCACTCACACCGGCTACACCGCGCCCAAGCTGCAACTGCGCTATGAAGCGGGCAGTCGTGGCTATCAGAAGCGCAGCATCGCCTCCGGCCAGGTGCTGGGCGATTTCGATTACTACCTCGCTCTGACCGATAGCGAAACCGACGGTTATCAGGATCATTCTTCGGGCAAGGCCAAGGGTTTCGCCGGCAACTTCGGCTATCGCCTCAACGAGAATCTGGAGACGCGGCTCTACCTGCGTTATCGCGAGACCGAACATGAAGTACCGGGCCGCCTGACCAAGGCGCAGATCGAACATGACCCGCGCGACGCTGCCGCCAACAACCTGCGCATCGACGCCTACCGCGATCAGCCCGGCAGCACCTGGATCGCCAACAAGACCACCTGGCACATTGATGACGATTCCACCCTGGTGGCCGGCCTCGCCTACCACCATTACCCGATGGATATCGTCGAGAACAGCTCGCCCAACGGCAATACCTACCGGGTTCGCGTGGACTACAGCGATGTCAGCGGCACCCTGAACTACAGCCGCCGGCATACCCTGTTCGGGCTAGACAGCACCACCACCATCGGCTGGCGCACCACCGCCAATCTGCCCAGCAGCAAGTCGAAGGAGAACGCCGCATTGCCGATCACAGTCGGCGGCACTGCCTACCCTGCCGGTACCCTGATGCGCGCCTATGAACACCTTGGTTCGGACACCGTGCTGCATATCGGCAACGAACTGGAGCTGACGCCCGACCTGTGGCTGACCAGCGGCTTGGCGCTGATCCATACCCGCCGCGAAGTGCAGGTGACCTGGCCAGCCACCGAAGACAAGCTCGACGAAAGTACTTGGGACTACGCGCCGCGTATCGGCCTGCGCTACCAGCTCACCCCCAAGGTGCAGCTATTCGGCAATATCAGCCGCTCGGTGGAGCCGCCACATGCCTGGTCGATGATCTGGGGTTCGCCACTGCGCTTCCCGGCCGGCAACCGGCCATACAGCACCCGCCAAAGCACGCCGATCCCGATGGACAACCAGACCGCCACCACCTTCGAGGTAGGCGCCCGCGGCGACTCGGCCATAGGTGCATGGGATCTGGCCTACTACTACTCGCAGGTGCGTCACGAGCTGCTCACCGTCGAGATCGAGCCCAACGTATTCGCCGAATCCAACGCCAGCCCCACCGTGCACCAGGGCATCGAAGCCGGCCTGACCAGCCCGTTGTGGCAAGGCGGCGCGGCCGGCGCCTTGAGCCTGCGCCAGGCTTACACCTTCAGCGATTTCCACTACCGCGACGACGACGAATTCGGCGGTAACCGCCTTCCCGGTCTGCCACAGCACTACTACCAGGCCGAGTTGCGCTACGAGCATCCAAGCGGCTTCTACGCCGGCTTCAATACCCAGTACGCCTCCAGGGTCGCGGTGGACTACGCCAACTCCTACTACGCTGACGCCTACGCCACCTTCGGCGCCACTCTCGGCTACGTCTCGTCAAAGGACGACTGGCAAGCTTGGCTCGACCTGCGCAACCTGACCGACAAACGCTATGCCGCCACCGTGACGCCGGGCTATAACGACAACGGCGCGGATGTGGCGCGCTCCACGCCAGGGGAAGGGTTTGGGGTGTATACGGGGGTTTCGTGGAGTTGGTTGTAAGGCTGGCGGTAAAGCCCGGTCTGCTTACGGCTACCCGGTTTCCGGTAGTTCCACGTGGAACGAGTCTAACTGCTTGTGATCGCGGTCCTCGCACACCGTCATGGCGGGTGCGCCAATTTACCCGCCAAAGCCCGCCAGTGAGCCAACTACCTTGGTGATAATTTGTTCATACCGCTGAAACATCCGATATCCGGCGCTTACAGTAACTTATCAACAAGATTGGAAGTCAGTTATCCCGGCGTTCTGTGGATAGCGGAAAAAATGATCGGGCAGTTTCTGTACAACTGGCTGTAAGCCCCTATCCGTAAGGCCTACAGCCAGGTACCACGAGGATATTCACAGGTTGATCCACGCAAACTGTGAGCAAACTGCTCAGAGCTGCACTTCAACCCGCTTTATGCCCAGGCTGCGCAGTTCGGACATCAGGGCATCCAGACTGGCGAAGGTCTGCACCTGATCGGTGTCGTCCACCAGAAAGAAGCTGCGCCCAGCGTCCTTGTTGAAGAACACGATCCACTCGCTGGTGTTGGCCGGGTTGACCATGACCTGGGTGTGGAAAACCACGCCATCGGCCAACCGCCTGATTACATCTTCGCGCTTCACTCGACGGTCACGCTCTTGGCCAGGTTGCGCGGCTGGTCGACATCCGTGCCCTTGAGCACGGCGACGTAATACGACAGCAACTGCAGCGGCACGGTATAGAGGATCGGCGCGAGCAGGTCGTGGATATGCGGCATGGCCACCACATGGGTACCTTCGCCATTGCTCATGCCGGCCTGATGGTCGGCGAAGACGATCAGCTCACCACCGCGGGCACGCACTTCCTGCAGGTTGGACTTGAGCTTTTCCAGCAGCTCGTTGTTCGGCGCCACGGTGACCACCGGCATGTCGGCATCCACCAGGGCCAGCGGGCCATGCTTGAGCTCGCCGGCCGGATAGGCCTCGGCGTGGATGTAGGAGATTTCCTTGAGCTTGAGCGCCCCTTCCATGGCCACCGGATACTGCGCACCACGGCCGAGGAACAGGCTGTGGTGTTTCTCGGCGAACAGCTCGGAGATTTTCTCCACGGTCTTGTCCATCGCCAGCGCCTCACCCAGACGGGTCGGCAGGCGACGCAGTTCTTCCACCAGCTCGGCTTCCAGTGCCTTGTCCAGGCTGCCCTGTACTTGGCCGAGAGCCAGGGTCAGGAGCATCAGCCCAACCAGTTGGGTGGTGAAGGCCTTGGTCGAGGCCACGCCGATTTCCGGACCGGCCTGAGTCAGCAGACACAGGTCGGATTCACGCACCAGCGAGCTGGTGCCGACGTTGCAGATCACCAGGCTGGCGAGATAGCCCCCCTGCCCCGGCGCTTTCTCCTTGGCATTGCGCAGCGCCGCCAGGGTATCGGCGGTTTCACCGGACTGCGAGACGCTGACGAACAGGGTATCCGGCTGCACCACCACCTTGCGGTAGCGGAACTCGCTGGCCACTTCGACCTGGCAGGGAATGCCGGCCAGCTCTTCCAGCCAGTAACGGGCGACCATACCGGCATGGTAACTGGTGCCGCAGGCGACGATCTGCACGTTCTTCACCTTGGCGAACAGCTCGGCCGCCTGAGGGCCGAAGGCCTGCACCAGCACGTGATCACTGCCCAGTCGGCCTTCCAGCGTGCGTTGTACCACCTTGGGCTGTTCGTGGATTTCCTTGAGCATGAAGTGGCGGTATTCGCCCTTGTCGGCGGCCTCGGCACCCTCGTGGTACTGCACGGCTTCGCGCTGCACCAGCTGGCCGTCGGCGTCCCAGATCTGCACGCCGTCGCGGCGGATCTCGGCAATATCACCCTCTTCCAGATACATGAAGCGGTCGGTGACCTGACGCAGGGCCAACTGATCGGAGGCGAGAAAGTTCTCGCCCAGCCCCAGGCCGATCACCAATGGGCTGCCGCTGCGCGCGGCGAGCAGGCGATCCGGCTGTTTGGAGCTGATCACTGCCAGGCCATAGGCGCCGTGCAGTTCCGGGATCGCTGCCTTGAGTGCAGCGGTGAGATCGCCGAACTGCTGCAGCTTGTGTTCGAGCAGGTGGACGATGGTTTCGGTGTCGGTATCCGACGTGAAGACGTAGCCCAGGCTCTTGAGGCGCTCGCGCAGTTCTTCATGGTTCTCGATGATGCCGTTGTGCACCACGGCCAGCTCGTGCCCGGAGAAATGCGGGTGGGCATTACGCTCGCTCGGCGCGCCGTGGGTAGCCCAGCGGGTATGAGCGATCCCCAGACGACCGGCCAGTGGGTCGGCCTGCAGAGCAGCCTGCAGCTCGCTGACCTTGCCTACGCGGCGGCGACGATCCAGTGTGCCCAGTTCGGTCAGCAGCGCAACACCGGCGCTGTCATAACCGCGATATTCCAAGCGCTTGAGGCCCTCGACCAGCACCGGAGTGATGTTGCGCTCGGCGATGGCGCCTACGATTCCACACATGGGAGTCTCCTTAGTTTTCCAGCGGCGCGAGGATCAGCTGGATGCCGCGCGCGCGTATCTGTTCGGCAGCCTGGGCATCCAGGCGCTCGTCGGTAATCAGGGTATGGACGCTGCTCCAGGGCAGCTCCAGATTGGGAATGCGCCGGCCGATCTTGTCGCTCTCGACCATGACGATGACTTCGCGGGCGACTTCGGCCATCACCCGCGACAGTCCCAGCAGTTCGTTGAAGGTGGTGGTGCCGCGCTCCAAGTCGATGCCGTCGGCGCCGATGAACAGCTGGTCGAAGTCGTAGGAACGCAGCACCTGCTCGGCGACCTGCCCCTGAAAGGATTCCGAGTGCGGGTCCCAGGTACCGCCGGTCATCAGCAGCACGGGTTCATGCTCGATATCGCGGAGGGCGTTGGCCACATTGAGCGAGTTGGTCATCACCACCAGCCCGGGCTTGTAGCCCAGCTGCGGAATCATCGCCGCCGTGGTGGTACCGCTGTCGATAATGATCCGCGCGTGCTCGCGGATGCGCGCCACGCCGGCACGGGCAATGGCCTGCTTGTACAGGGAAACGGGCTGCGTCGGCTCGGCAATCAGTTCCTGAGGAACCGGTACGGCACCGCCATAGCGACGCAGGAGCAGGCCGTTTTTCTCCAGAGCGGCAAGATCCTTGCGGATGGTCACTTCGCTGGTGGCGAAGTGCTGCGCCAGGGCATCGACGGACACCTCGCCCTGCTCGGCGAGCAAGGCGAGGATGGTGTGGCGACGTTGCGGCGTATTGCGCTTCGACATGCTTAAGTTTCGATTCGAAAGATAATGGCGCGAATCAAAACATATGATCGAAAGGGCCGCAAGCAGCCGCCGGTCAGTTCAGCGTCAGTTTGACTCCGAAACCAACCAGACACAGCCCCGCCATCTTCTCCAGAATCTGTGCGATACGTGGATTGGCGCGCATGCGTTCGGCAAGAAAATGCGTCAGCAGCACGACGAGCAAGCCGTAAAGGAAGGTCAGCAGCATGATGGTTACGGCCATGAAGCCGAAAGTCACCAGCCCCTGATGCCGTTGCGGGTCGATGAACAGCGGGAAGAAGGCCATGTAGAAGATGATGGCCTTGGGGTTGAACAGCGTGATCACCAGGGTTTGCCAGAGGTACTGGCGCGGCTTGATCTCCAGCGTCGGAGCCGCACCGGGCTTGGCCAGAATCATGCGCAGGCCGAGGTAAACTAGGTAAGCCGCGCCGAGCCACTGCACGACATGGAAGGCAGTCGGATAGGCCTTGAGCAGCGCAGCGACGCCGGCTACCGCCAGCCATAGCAGCACCTGATCACCAAGGATGATGCCGAAAGTCGAGGCCAGTCCGCCACGTATGCCGCCCTTGCCCGTGGACAGGATCAGCGCCAGATTACCCGGCCCCGGGATCGCCAGCAGAATGATGAAAGCCACCACGAAGGCGGCGTAATCCGTCACACCATACATCAGGGATTCCCCTCCGGAACGTTATCCACAGGCCTTGCGGCCCTAGCTGGAATTATTTCTTGGTCGGCCGTTTCCAGCCTTCGATATTGCGCTGCCTGGCACGCCCGACAGCCAGCGTATCGGCCGGCACATCGCTGGTCACTACCGAGCCGGCGCCCGTGGTGGCGCGGTCGCCCAGGTTCACCGGCGCCACCAGCGCGCTGTTGGAGCCGATGAACACGTCCTCACCCATCACGGTGCGGAACTTGTTGGCGCCATCGTAGTTGCAGGTGATGGTACCGGCGCCGATATTGGTTCGCGCGCCGATCTCGGCATCGCCCAGGTAGCTCAGATGGCCGGCCTTGGCGCCCTCACCCATGACCGCATTCTTCAGCTCGACGAAGTTACCCACATGGGCCTTGGCGCCCAGTCTGGTGCCCGGACGCAGGCGCGCGAACGGGCCGCAGTCGGAACCTTCGCCCAGCTCGGCACCTTCCAGATGACTGTTGGCCTTGACGATGGCGCCCTTGCGCAGCACCGAATCCTTGATCACGCAGTTAGGGCCGATCTGTACATCGTCCTCGATCACCACCTTGCCTTCGAGGATGACGTTGATATCGATGGTCACGTCGCGGCCGACGCTTACCTCGCCGCGCACGTCGAAGCGCTGCGGATCACGCAGGGTGACGCCCTGGGCCATCAGGCGACGGGCCATGCGCTGCTGGTAATGCCGCTCCAGTTGGGAAAGCTGATTGCGATCATTGGCGCCCAATACCTCCATCTCGCCGACGGCCTGCTCGGTGGCCACAACCAGGCCATCGGCCACCGCCATGGCGATCACGTCGGTCAGGTAGTACTCACCCTGGGCGTTGCTGTTGGACAGGCGGCCCAGCCAGTCGGCCAGACGTTTGCCGGGAACGGCGAGGATGCCTGTATTGCCTTCACGGATCTGGCGCTGCGCTTCGCTGGCATCCTTGTGCTCGACGATGGCCTGTACCACGCCGCTGGCATCACGAACGATGCGGCCGTAGCCGGTCGGGTCGGCCAGTTCGACGGTAAGCAGGCCAAGCCGATCGTTGCTGACCACGGCCAGCAGGCGCTCGAGGGTCGCGGTTTCGATCAGCGGCACGTCGCCGTACAGGATCAGCACGGTGTCCGCAGAAAGGTTCGGCAGAGCCTGGGCCACGGCGTGACCGGTGCCCAGCTGCTCGGCCTGGATGACGAAATTCAGGTCATCGGCTGCCAGGCGCTCGCGCACCTTGTCGGCGCCGTGCCCGATCACCACCTGTATGCTGCTCGGCTGCAGGCTGCGCGCAGTATCGATGACATGACCGAGCATGGGTTTGTCGGCGACCGGGTGCAGGACCTTGGGCAAGGCGGAGCGCATGCGCGTGCCTTGTCCGGCGGCGAGGATGACGATATCGAGCGACATGAAAAGGCGATTCCTTGGCAGCCGCCAGCGTACAGGGCACTGGCGGAATAAAACGGCAGAAATGAAAAAGGGTAGCCTAGGCTACCCTTTCTCGAACAACGGTTGAAGACAGCGGAATCAACCGCCGTACTTCTTGCGCAGCTGCTGGACGGTACGCAGCTGTGCTGCGACTTCAGCCAGGTGAGCGGCGGCGGAACTGTAGTTGAACTCAGCCCCCTGTTCGCTCAGCGCTTTCTCGGCGGCCTTGAGGGCCTCCTGAGCAGCAGCTTCGTCGATGTCGGCAGCGCGTTGCACGGTGTCGGCAAGAACCTTGACCATGTTCGGCTGCACTTCGAGGAAACCACCGGAGATGTAGAACACCTCGGCTTCGCCGCCCTGCTTGATCAGGCGGATCGGACCCGGCTTCAGGTCAGTGATCAGCGGCGCGTGGCCCGGAGCGATACCCAGATCACCCAGGTTGCCGTGCGCAATCACCATCTCGACCAGGCCGGAGAAAATCTCCGCTTCCGCGCTGACGATATCGCAATGGACTGTCATAGCCATACGCTTGCCTCAGGTTACAGACTGTGGACAACCGAAGTTGTCCACAACTCTGATGCGCCCGTTGCCAGGCGCATGGGTGATTACAGTTTCTTCGCTTTCTCGATGGCTTCTTCGATGCTACCAACCATGTAGAACGCTTGTTCCGGCAGGTGGTCGTAGTCGCCTTTGAGAATGCCGCTGAAGCCGGCAATGGTGTCCTTCAGGGACACATACTTGCCTGGCGAGCCGGTGAAGACTTCGGCCACGAAGAACGGCTGGGACAGGAAGCGCTGAATCTTACGAGCACGGGATACCAGCTGCTTGTCGGATTCGGACAGCTCGTCCATACCCAGGATCGCGATGATGTCCTTCAGTTCCTTGTAACGCTGCAGCACGTACTGAACGCCACGAGCGGTCTCGTAGTGCTCGGTACCGATGACGTTCGGATCCAGCTGACGGCTGGTGGAGTCCAGCGGGTCAACGGCCGGGTAGATACCCAGGGAAGCGATGTCACGGGACAGTACGACGGTGGCGTCCAAGTGGGCGAAGGTAGTCGCCGGGCTCGGGTCGGTCAGGTCGTCCGCAGGTACGTATACGGCCTGGATCGAGGTGATCGAGCCTTTCTTGGTGGAGGTGATGCGCTCCTGCAGAACGCCCATCTCTTCGGCCAGGGTCGGCTGGTAACCTACTGCGGAAGGCATACGGCCCAGCAGTGCGGATACTTCGGTACCGGCGAGGGTGTAACGGTAGATGTTGTCGACGAACAGCAGAACGTCACGACCTTCGTCACGGAACTTCTCGGCCATGGTCAGGCCGGTCAGCGCAACGCGCAGACGGTTGCCTGGTGGCTCGTTCATCTGACCATAGACCAGGGCTACCTTGTCGAGAACGTTGGAGTCCTTCATCTCGTGGTAGAAGTCGTTACCCTCACGAGTACGCTCACCCACACCGGCGAACACGGAATAACCGCTGTGCTCGATGGCGATGTTACGGATCAATTCCATCATGTTCACAGTCTTGCCGACACCGGCACCACCGAACAGACCGACCTTGCCGCCCTTGGCGAACGGGCAGACCAGGTCGATAACCTTGATGCCGGTTTCCAGCAGCTCGTTGCCGCCGGCTTGCTCGGCATAGCTCGGCGCAGCACGGTGGATTTCCCACTGCTCTTCTTCACCGATCGGACCGGCTTCGTCGATGGGGTTGCCCAGCACGTCCATGATACGGCCCAGGGTCGCTTTACCGACCGGTACCGAGATGGCCTTGTTGGTGCGGGTGACGTCCAGGCCACGCTTGAGGCCTTCGGTCGAACCCATCGCAATGGAACGCACCACGCCGTCGCCCAGCTGCTGCTGAACTTCCAGGGTGGTTTCGGCGCCGACTACTTTCAGCGCCTCGTATACGGCTGGCACCTGATCACGCGGGAATTCCACGTCGATAACGGCGCCGATGATTTGAACGATACGTCCGCTACTCATCTTTGGTTCCTCTGAATATTTGAACCGTTCTTAAACCGCGGCAGCGCCGCCGACGATTTCCGAAATCTCTTGGGTGATCGCTGCCTGACGCGCCTTGTTGTAGATCAGTTGCAGATCACTGATCAGTTCACCGGCGTTGTCGGTGGCGTTCTTCATCGCAATCATCCGCGCAGCCTGTTCAGCTGCGTTGTTCTCGACCACCGCCTGGTACACCTGCGATTCGACATAGCGAACCATCAGGCCGTCGAGCAGCTCCTTGGCATCGGGCTCGTACAGATAGTCCCAGTGATGCTTGAGCTGTTGATCCGGATCGGCCACCAGCGGAACCAACTGCTCCACTGTAGGCTTCTGCGTCATGGTATTGATGAACTTGTTCGAGACCACGGACAGACGGTCGATGCGACCTTCGAGGTAGGCGTCGAGCATGACCTTGACACTACCGATCAGGTCGTTGATCGACGGCTCTTCACCGAGGTGGCTGATCGCAGCGACAACATTGCCACCAAAGTTGCGGAAGAATGCCGCACCCTTGGAGCCAATCACGCAGAGATCGATCTCCACGCCTTGCTCGCGATCTTTCGCCATGTCCTTGACCAGGGCCTTGAACAGGTTGGTATTCAGACCACCGCACAGACCACGGTCACTGCTCACCACCACATAGCCGGCACGCTTGACTTCGCGCTCGACCATGAAGGGATGGCGGTATTCCGGGTTGGCGTTGGCCAGATGACCAATCACCTGGCGGATACGCTCCGCGTAGGGACGGCTAGCAGCCATGCGCTGTTGAGCCTTGCGCATCTTGCTGACCGCCACTTTTTCCATGGCGCTGGTGATCTTCTGCGTGCTTTTGATGCTCGCAATCTTGCTGCGAATCTCTTTTGCGCCTGCCATTTCACACCTATCGGGTTAGCAGGCGGGCGTCTCGCGACGCCCGCTGCGGCTTACCAGGTTTGGGTGGCTTTGAACTTCTCGATACCGGCTTTGATGGCGGCGTCGATTTCGTCGTTGAAGTCACCTTTCACGTTGATCTTGGCCATCAGATCGGCCAGGTCACGGTTGAAGTAGCTCAGCAGAGCTGCTTCGAAGGCGCCAACCTTGTTCACTTCCACGTCGGTCAGGAAGCCGCGCTCGGCAGCGTACAGGGACACGGACATGTCGGCGATCGACATGGGCGCGTACTGCTTCTGCTTCATCAGTTCGGTAACACGTTGACCGTGTTCGAGCTGCTTGCGGGTGGCTTCGTCCAGGTCAGAGGCGAACTGGGCGAATGCCGCCAGTTCACGGTACTGAGCCAGAGCGGTACGGATACCACCGGAGAGCTTCTTGATGATCTTGGTCTGAGCTGCACCACCCACGCGGGATACCGAGATACCGGCGTTGACGGCCGGACGGATACCCGAGTTGAACATGGCGGATTCCAGGAAGATCTGACCGTCGGTGATGGAGATCACGTTGGTCGGAACGAACGCGGAAACGTCGCCAGCCTGGGTTTCGATGATCGGCAGAGCGGTCAGGGAACCGGTCTTGCCAGTCACGGCGCCATTGGTGAACTTCTCGACATACTCTTCGGAAACGCGGGAAGCGCGCTCCAGCAGACGGCTGTGGAGATAGAACACGTCGCCCGGGTAGGCTTCACGACCTGGCGGACGGCGCAGCAGCAGGGAGATCTGACGGTAAGCCACGGCCTGCTTGGACAGGTCGTCGTACACGATCAGGGCATCTTCACCGCGGTCGCGGAAGTATTCGCCCATGGTGCAACCGGCGTACGGAGCCAGGAACTGCAGTGCAGCGGATTCCGAAGCCGAGGCGGCAACCACGATGGTGTTGGCCAGGGCGCCGGCTTCTTCCAGCTTGCGCACCACGTTGGCGATGGTCGACTGCTTCTGACCGATAGCCACGTAGACGCAGCGGATGCCGCTGTCTTTCTGGTTGATGATGGCGTCGACTGCCAGGGCAGTCTTACCAATCTGACGGTCACCGATGATCAGCTCGCGCTGGCCACGGCCTACCGGGATCATGGCATCGACCGACTTGTAACCGGTCTGAACCGGCTGGTCGACCGACTTACGCCAGATCACGCCCGGCGCTACCTTTTCAACGGCGTCGGTAGCTTGAGCGTTGATCGGGCCTTTGCCGTCGATCGGGTTGCCCAGGGCGTCGACCACGCGACCCAGCAGTTCCGGACCAACCGGAACTTCCAGAATGCGGCCGGTGCACTTGGCGCTCATGCCTTCTGCAAGGCTGGTGTAAGCACCCAGTACTACAGCACCAACGGAGTCTTGCTCCAGGTTCAGCGCCATACCGTAGACACCGTCCGGGAACTCGATCATCTCGCCGTACATGACGTCGGCCAGACCATAGATGCGCACGATGCCGTCGGAAACGGAGACGATGGTGCCTTCGTTGCGGGCTTGAGAGGCGACGTCGAGTTTCTCGATACGCCCCTTGATGATTTCACTAATTTCGGAAGGATTGAGTTGCTGCATAGCTCTGCTGCCCCTTCAAACTCAAGATTTCAATGCTTCGGCCAGCTTCGCGAGTTTGCCGCGAACTGTGCCATCGATAACCAGGTCGCCGGCGCGAATCAGTACACCACCGATGAGGGTGGCATCTTCCGCGGCGTGCAGACGCACTTCTCGGCCGAGCCGTGCACTGAGAACCTTGGCGAGTTTGTCTTGCTGTTCATCGCTCAATGCGAAGGCACTTGTTACATCCACGTCGATCGACTTCTCCTGCTCGGCCTTGTACAGCTCGAACTGGGCGAAGATGTCCGGCAACAGGGCCAGACGGTCGTTCTCGGCGAGAACGTGGATGAAGTTCTGTGCCTGGGCGTCGAACTTGTCACCACACACCTCGATGAAGGCGGTGGCCTTTTCTGTACTCGTCAGACGCGGGGCCTTGAGCACGCGCTGCATGGTGTCGTCGATAGACACCGCCGCAGCCAGGCCGAGCATGGCTGACCAATTGGCCAGTTGCTGGTGGGCCTGGGCGTGCTCGAAGGCAGCCTTAGCGTAAGGTCGGGCCAGCGTGGTCAGTTCTGCCATGATCGCGCCCTCGCTTAAATTTCGGCTGCCAGTTTGTTAACCAGCTCCGCATGCGCGTTTTGGTCGATGGATGCGCCCAGAATCTTCTCGGCGCCGCTGACGGCCAGGCTACCCACTTGGGCGCGCAGGGCGTCTTTGATGCCGTTGATTTCCTGTTCGATCTCGGCCTGAGCCTGAGCCTTCACACGTTCAGCTTCGCCACGGGCCTGATCACGGGCTTCGTCGACAATCTGAGTAGCACGCTTCTTGGCTTGCTCAATGATTTCGGCGGCCTGACCTTTGGCTTCGCGCAGTTGCTGGGCCACTTTTTCGTGGGCCAGCTCCAGATCACGAGCCGCGCGGTTGGCAGCGTCCAAGCCGTCTGCGATCTTCTTCTGACGTTCCTGCAGGGCGTTGATGACCGGAGGCCATACAAACTTCATGCAGAACCATACGAAGACGAAGAAGGCAACGGACTGGCCAATCAGGGTTGCATTAATGTTCACGCCAACACCTCGCTCGTTCGTTGTCCGTCACACCAATTCACTCGAAAAGGAGTGAATCAGCCTGCGATTTGACCAACGAAGGGGTTCGCGAAGGTGAAGAACAGAGCAATACCAACACCGATCATGGTTACGGCGTCGAGCAGACCGGCAACGATGAACATCTTGACTTGCAGCATCGGAACCATTTCCGGCTGACGCGCTGCGCCTTCCAGGAACTTGCCACCCAGCAGACCGAAACCGATGGCGGTACCCAGGGCACCCAGGCCGATCAGCAGTGCAACGGCGATAGCGGTCAAACCAACTACAGTTTCCATTTTTCCTCCCGACTTACAGTCGTATTGGTTAGGTTTTTGATGAAGCGGTAAAACGAAATCGTTTCTTTGCAGCATCCCCTGGCGGGGCTGTCCCAGCGGTGCCATCAGCACCGCGGAACGTCATGCGCCTTAGTGGTTATCTTCATGCGCCATCGACAGATAGACGATGGTCAGCATCATGAAGATGAACGCCTGCAGCACAATGATCAGGATGTGGAAGATGGCCCAGGCCAGCTGCAGCACACCGCCCAGACCGCCCAGCAGCATGCCGCCGCTGTACATGATGGCGATCAGGATGAAGATCAGTTCACCGGCATACAGGTTGCCGAACAGTCGCAGTGCCAGGGAAACAGGCTTGGCGATCAGGGTGACGAATTCGAGCAGGAAGTTCACCGGGATCAGCAGGATCTTCACGGCGATGTTCTTGGCACCGAACGGGTGCAGGGTCAGTTCGCCGAGGAAGCCGCCGATACCCTTGACCTTGATGCTGTAGAACAGGATCAGGGCGAATACCGACAGGGCCAGGCCCAGAGTGGCGTTCGGGTCGGTGGTTGGAACCACGCGGAAATACAGGTGCGGATCGCCAGCGATGGTGGCAGCCAGCATCGGCAGCCAGTCAACCGGGATCAGGTCCATGAAGTTCATCAAAAAGACCCAGACGAAGATGGTCAGGGCCAGTGGGGCGATCAGCGGGTTACGCCCGTGGAAGGTGTCCTTCACGCTGCCGTCGACGAACTCGACCAGCACTTCGACGAAGTTCTGCAGGCCGCCAGGCTGATCGGAGGTCGCTTTGCGCGCCGCCAGACGGAACAGAAGGATGAAAACAAGGCCGAGAACCACCGACACCGCGAGGGTATCTACGTGGAAGGCCCAGAAGCCCATTTCTTTGGCTTCTTGTGCGGTGTGGGCGAAACTCCAGCCATTCACCGGATGCTGACCATAGGTCAGGTTCGACAGGTGGTGCTGGATGTAACCCGAAGCGGTATCTGCTGCCATTATTTGCCCCGAACGCTTTAAGGTCTTGAAAATTTAGTTATCAGCAGCGGAGCGAACCAGCTGACCATCAGGGTCAGCAGGTAGACACCGAACAGCATCGGCGCCTCCAGAGGTTTCACACCCGCAAACGCTAGTGCAAAAAGCACGAACGTCAAAATTAGTTTTCCCGCTTCGCCCGCATAAAAAGAGCGGACGATGTCCCGCGCCGCCCGCGCTCCACTGAATCGGAACGCCTTGTGGGCGAAATACAGGTTCGGCAACCAGGCGATAAGCCCACCCAGCAATGCCGAATATCCGGCGACGTTACCGCGCCATTGCCAGCACACCGCAGCGGCCAGCAGCAGGACGATGAGTTGGGCCACCAGAACCGGAAAGACCGGCAGACGATGGAAGGGCAGGCGCTTTGGCATGCGGCGTTCCATCTACTGATGTCCTCGTCTATCGAACGCTTTAAATCAATGAATTGGCATAAAAAGTGCCAACAAAATTGCGCGCAGAGTATAGGGGGCCAATCCCCCCCATTCAACTGCCCGGTAGTGTTTTCCGACCATGCGCTACATGGCCAGATGTGGCGAATTGTTTCAGCGGATATGGGCGAGAACGCCTTGCAGTTCGTCGAGGGAGTTGTAGCGGATGACCAGCTGGCCCTTGCCCTTGGAGCCGTGTTTTATCTGCACTGGTGAGCCCAGGCGCTCTGCCAGGCGCTGTTCCAGACGACTGATATCCGGATCGGCTTTGGCTTTGGAAGGGGCCGGTTTGGCCGACAACCACTGGCGAACCAGGGCCTCGGTCTGGCGAACCGTGAGTCCGCGTGCGACAACGTGTCGCGCAGCTTCGACCTGCTGTTCGAGGGGCAAACCGAGCAGTGCACGGGCATGGCCCATTTCCAGATCGCCATGGGAAAGCAGGGTCTTGATCTCGTCCGGCAGCGCAATCAGGCGCAGCAGGTTGGTGATGGTGACACGGGACTTGCCGACGGCATCGGCGACCTGCTGTTGGGTCAACTCGAATTCCTGCTGCAGTCGCTGCAGGGCGACGGCCTCCTCGATGGGATTGAGATCCTCGCGCTGGATGTTCTCGATCAGCGCCATGGCGATGGCGGCTTCATCGGGCAGTTCGCGGACCATGGCCGGGATCTTGTTCTGACCGGCCAGCTGGCTGGCCCGCCAACGGCGTTCACCGGCGACGATTTCGAAACGGCCACCGCCGATGGGGCGCAGCACGATGGGCTGCATCACGCCCTGGGCGCGGATCGAAGCGGCGAGTTCCTCCAGGGCGGTCTGGTCCATGTCACGACGCGGCTGGTACTTGCCACGCTGGATCAGCTCCAGCGGCACGTATTGCAGCTCACGCGAGTCGACCTGAGCCGCCTCTTCCTGCAATGCACTGACGGTGTTGCCACCGAGCAGGGCGTCCAGACCTCGACCCAGACCTCGTTTCTTCGCAGCCATGCGGATGTTCCTTAAGCGGTAGCGGTTTTCGCGGCGGCACGCTGACGGCGCACCAGCTCGCCGGCCAAGGCCAGGTAGGCAATGGCCCCACGGGATTGTTTGTCGTAGACCAGCGCCGGCATGCCGAAGCTCGGCGCCTCGGCCAGGCGTACGTTGCGCGGGATCACGGCGTCGTACAGCTTGTCGCCGAAATGCTGCTTGAGCTGAGCGGTCACGTCGTTGGTCAGGCTGATGCGCGGGTCGTACATGGTGCGCAGCAGACCTTCGATCTGCAGCTTGGGGTTGAGCAGCTGGCTGATACGCTGAATGCTGTTGACCAGATCGCTGAGCCCCTCGAGCGCGTAGTACTCGCATTGCATCGGGATGATCACGCCATCGGCAGCCACCAGGGCGTTGATGGTGAGCATGTTCAGCGACGGCGGGCAATCGATGAGGATGTAGTCGTAGTTCTCGCGGATCGGCGCCAGGGCGTAACGCAGGCGGCTCTCCTTCATCTTCATTTCCAGCAGGGCGACTTCCGCGGCGGTCAGATCGCGGTTGGCCGGCAATAACTGATAGCCGCCATGCTCGGAGAACTGCATGGCCTGGCTCAGATCGCATTCACCGATCAGCACGTCGTAGATCGAGTGCTCGAGGGCATGCTTGTCGACACCACTGCCCATGGTGGCGTTGCCCTGCGGGTCGAGGTCGATCAGCAGCACGCGGCGCTTGGTTGCCACCAGAGAAGCAGCCAGGTTGATGCACGTCGTGGTTTTGCCCACGCCGCCTTTCTGATTGGCGATCGCGAATACCTTGGCCATCTTCTTTCCCCTTAGACCGAGCGACGCAGTATCAACAGATGGCGCTGGCCTTGGCAACCGGGAACCCGTAGCACATGGGTAGCACTGAGACGGAAGTCCGCCGGCAACGCCTGCAGCTCGTCATCCGGATGCACACCCTTCATCGCCAGCCAGTGGGTGTCGGCGTTGCCCAGGTGGCGCGTCCAGTTGCTGAAGTCTTCCAGGCTGCTGAATGCCCGCGAGCTGATGCCGTCGAACGGCTGCAGTGGTCGATACGCTTCGACCCGGCTGTGGACAACCTCAAGGTTGGCGAGTTTCAGCTCAAGCTTCACCTGGACGAGAAAACGGGTCTTCTTGCCATTGGAATCGAGCAGAGTGAAACGCCGCTCGGGGAACATGATCGCCAGCGGTATGCCAGGCATGCCGCCGCCGCTGCCGACATCCAGCCAGTTATCCCCACCTTCGGCCACGAACGGCACCACCGACAGGCTGTCGAGCAGATGGCGCGAAACCATCTCATCGGGGTCGCGCACGGCGGTGAGGTTGTAGGCCTTGTTCCACTTGATCAGCAGGCCCAGGTAGGCGAGCAGTTGTTCCTGCTGCTGGGCGCTGAGCTCGATGCCGAGTTCGCGGGCGCCCTGCAGCAGTTCTTCGGCGTGACGCTGAGTGACCGACATCAGGCGCTCTGCTCCAGTTTCTGACCGGCACTGCGTTTTTTCAGGTGAATCAGCAGCAGGGAAATCGCCGCCGGGGTGACGCCTGGGATGCGCCCGGCCTGGCCAAGTGTGGCCGGACGGGTATTGCCGAGCTTGAACTGGATCTCCTTGGACAGGCCGGAAATGGCGCTGTAATCCAGGTCTTCCGGCAACTTGGTGTCCTCGCTGGCACGCAGCTTGGCAATCTCTTCCTGCTGGCGGTCGATGTAACCGGCGTACTTGGTCTTGATCTCGACCTGTTCGGCTACCTGGTTATCCACAGCCGGGGCCTCGGTCACTTCGGCCAGGGTGGCGTAGTCGATCTCCGGACGGGCCAGCAGGTTGAGCAGGTTGTACTCATGAGCCAGCGGCGTGCCGAAGCGTGCAGCGATGGCATCGCCCAGCGGAGTACCCGGGCGTACCCAGGTGTTCTTCAGACGCTGTTCTTCCTGAACGATACCTTCGCGCTTGGCCTCGAAAGCCGCCCAGCGCTCGTCGTCGACCAGACCCAGTTCGCGGCCCTTCTCGGTCAGGCGCAGGTCGGCGTTGTCCTCACGCAGGATCAGCCGGTATTCGGCGCGCGAGGTGAACATGCGGTACGGCTCCTGGGTGCCCAGGGTGATCAGGTCATCGACCAGTACGCCGATATAGGCCTCGTCACGACGCGGGCACCAGGGCTCCTTGCCCTGCGCGCGCAGTGCGGCATTGCAGCCGGCGAGCAGGCCCTGGGCACCGGCCTCTTCGTAGCCGGTGGTGCCGTTGATCTGACCGGCGAAGAACAGACCGCCGATGACCTTGGTCTCCAGGCTGTACTTGAGATCGCGCGGGTCGAAGTAGTCGTACTCGATGGCGTAGCCGGGACGCATGATGTGCGCGTTCTCCATGCCGCGAATGCTGCGCACGATCTGCAGCTGCACATCGAACGGCAGCGAGGTGGAGATGCCGTTGGGGTACAGCTCATGGGTGGTCAGGCCTTCCGGCTCGATGAACACCTGGTGGCTGTCCTTGTCGGCGAAGCGATGGATCTTGTCCTCAATCGACGGGCAGTAGCGCGGGCCAACGCCTTCGATCACACCGGAGTACATCGGCGAACGATCCAGGTTGGCGGCGATGATCTCGTGAGTACGCGCGTTGGTGTGGGTGATCCAGCAACTGATCTGCTGTGGCTGATGCTCACGCTTGCCGAGGAAGGACATCAGCGGGGTGGGCGTGTCCCCGGGCTGCTCGGTCATCACCGAGAAATCCACCGAACGGCCATCGATGCGCGGCGGGGTGCCGGTCTTCAGACGGCCAACGCGCAATGGCAGCTCACGCAGGCGATGAGCCAGGGCGATGGAGGGTGGGTCGCCGGCACGTCCGCCGGAATAATTCTGCAGACCAATGTGGATAAGTCCGCCGAGGAAGGTTCCTGTGGTCAAAACCACGGAATCCGCATGGAACCTGAGGCCCATCTGGGTGACGACACCCTTGACCGCATCGTTTTCCACAATCAGATCGTCGGCTGCCTGTTGAAAAATCCACAGATTGGCCTGGTTTTCCAGAATCTCACGCACCGCAGCCTTGTACAGCACACGGTCAGCCTGGGCACGAGTGGCACGAACGGCTGGGCCTTTACGGCTGTTGAGAATGCGGAACTGGATGCCGCCCTTGTCGGTAGCGGTGGCCATTGCGCCGCCGAGGGCATCGATTTCCTTGACCAGATGGCTCTTGCCGATCCCGCCGATAGCCGGGTTGCAGCTCATCTGTCCGAGGGTCTCGACATTGTGGGTGAGCAGCAGGGTCTTCACGCCCATGCGTGCGGCAGCCAGAGCTGCCTCGGTACCGGCATGACCGCCGCCGATCACGATCACGTCAAAACGGGAAGGGAAATCCACCACGCACCTCGTGCCTGTTGAGAAGGGGTCTGAAAGAAAGGCGGCAAGTATAGGGACTTCAGCCTCCTGAATGAAGCCTTCTGCACAAAAAATAGCCAATCTGATGGCAGTGGCCTGCCTCATCGACCTCTTTACCTGATCACTCTCTTACCCATGAGAAACACGCTCATGCTTATAAAGAATAGAAAGAGAGAATTTTTATAAAGCTTGTTCTTTATGTTTATGTATAGAGCAGAGCCTTTCTGTGGATAACATTCTCTAAGCCTTTATTTGAGAGGCGTACAGAGATTGATAAGCCTGTGCTGTTCCTGCTGGGATCCACTGGGAAAGCTGCTGGCCTGCTGTGCATGAAAGTGCATGTTATCCACAGGTGCATTTACGCCCAGCTTTGTCAGAGGGTTATGGGCAGGGTTCAGGTGCGGTTTTCCACAGGGTTTATCCAGTGCTGAATAACTGCACGAATCCAGCTTGCAGATGAAGTTTCAGGGCGGGTAGATAGCAGGCGGGAGTAGCGCCTTCGGTTGTTGTCGGCTAGAACCGTTCCAACAGTGCTTGGTAAGCAACAGGGAGATGGAGGTCAGGCTGCCTTCACTTGCCGATGCAGAAGCTGGAGAAGATGCGCCCCAGTAGATCATCCGAGCTGAAAGCGCCGGTGATCTCGCCCAGAGCCTGCTGAGCCATGCGCAGATCCTCGGCCAGCAGTTCACCAGCGCCCATCAGGGTGAGCTGATTGCGGCCGTGTTCGAGGTGCTGCTCGGCCTGATGCAGGGCTTCCAGGTGACGACGGCGGGCGCTGAAGCCGCTCTCTGCTGTCTGTTGATAACCCATGCAGGCCTTCAGGTGCTCGCGCAGCAGATCGAGACCGTCTGCGGATTTCGCCGACAGGCTCAGGGTGACGTGGCCGTCAGCGCCGGTTTCCAGCTTGACTGCCTCGCCGGACAGGTCAGCCTTGTTGCGGATCAACGTCACGCGTGCGGGATCCGGGCGCTGGTCGAGAAATTCCGGCCAGAGCGCGAAGGGATCGGCTGCCTCCGGGGCAGTGGAGTCCACCACCAGCAATACACGGTCCGCCTCGCTGATGGCCTTGAGTGCACGCTCGACGCCGATTTTTTCCACCTGGTCATCGGTATCGCGCAGGCCGGCAGTATCGACGACGTGCAGTGGCATGCCGTCGATGTGGATATGTTCGCGCAGTACGTCGCGGGTGGTGCCGGCGATATCCGTGACGATGGCTGCCTCGCGCCCGGCCAGGGCGTTGAGCAGACTGGATTTGCCGGCATTGGGCCTGCCTGCGATGACCACCGTCATGCCGTCCCGCAGCAGAGCGCCCTGGCCGGCTTCACGCAACACTGTGGATAAGTCGGCACGAACTGCATCGAGCTGGCTAAGTACATGGCCGTCGGCGAGGAAGTCGATCTCTTCCTCGGGAAAGTCGATTGCGGCTTCTACGTAGATGCGCAGCTGGATCAGCGATTCGGTCAGCGCATGCACGCGTCTGGAGAACTCGCCCTGCAGTGAGCGCAGGGCATTGCGCGCCGCCTGCTCGGAGCTGGCTTCGATCAGATCGGCGATGGCTTCGGCCTGGGCCAGGTCGAGCTTGTCGTTGAGAAAGGCGCGTTCGCTGAACTCACCAGGGCGTGCCAGGCGTGCACCCAGTTCCACGCAGCGGCGCAGCAGCAGATCGAGCACCACCGGGCCGCCATGGCCCTGCAGTTCGAGCACATCTTCCCCGGTGAAGGAATTCGGGCCGGGGAAGTAGATGGCCAGGCCTTCGTCCAGAGGCTGTCCCTGTTCCGCGAAGAATGGCCCGTGATGAGCGAAGCGGGGCTTCAGCTCACGTCGGCAGATGGTCTGCGCCAGATGCCCGGCCAGCGGACCGGACACGCGCACGATGCCCACTCCACCTCGACCCTGGGCGGTGGCGACGGCGGCGATGGTGTCTCGTGCGTGGTTCATGGCATTTACTCGCTGTGTGGCAGATAGCAAAACGCCCCAATCATGGGGCGTTTGCTTGATGCTTGGAAGCTTTGGCGAATCAGGCGTTGGCCGGTTTCGCTGCCGCTTCGATCTTGCGCGTAATGTACCACTGCTGGGCGATCGACAGGCAGTTGTTGACTACCCAGTACAGCACCAGACCAGCCGGGAACCACAGGAAGAAGAAGGTGAAGATGATCGGCATCAGCTTCAGCACGCGAGCCTGCATGGGGTCCGGTGGCGTCGGGTTGAGCTGCTGCTGGATGAACATGGTCGCGCCCATGATGATCGGCAGGATGAAGAAGGGATCCTTGATCGACAGGTCGGTGATCCACAGCAGCCAGGGGGCTTGACGCATTTCCACGGATTCCAGCAGTACCCAGTACAGAGCGAGGAATACCGGCATCTGCACCAGGATCGGCAGGCAGCCGCCCAGCGGATTGATCTTCTCTTTCTTGTACAGCTCCATCATCGCCTGGGACATCTTCTGGCGATCGTCACCATGTTGCTCTTTCAGTGCCTGCAGTTTCGGCGATACCGCGCGCATGCGCGCCATCGAACGGTAGCTGGCAGCCGATAGCGGGAAGAAGATCAGCTTGATGATGATGGTCAGGACGATGATCGACCAACCCCAGTTGCCCAGCACGCCGTGAATCACTTCCAGCAGCCAGAAGATCGGCTGAGCGAGGAACCACAGGAAGCCGTAGTCGACGGTCAGCTCCAGGCCCGGAGACAGGGAGCCCAGGTGTTCCTGCAACTTGGGACCGGCGTAGAGGATGGCACCGGTTTCGCCTTTGCCGCCGGCAGCGACCTGCACGGCAGGGCCGGTAAAGCCGACGATGTAGTTGCCCTGGCTGTCCTTGCGGGTCTGTACCAGATTGCTGCTGTCCTTGCTCGGCACCCAGGCGGTGACGAAGTAATGCTGCAGCCAGGCGACCCAGCCGCCCTGCACGGTTTCCTTGAAGGACTGCTTGTCGATGTCCTTCATCGACACCTTCTTGTAGGGTTCTTCACTGGTCCACAGCGCTGCACCCAGGTAGGTTGCAGTGCCGGTAGCGGTGGTCGAGGACGGATCGCCGCTGTTGTCACGCTTGAGCTGGGCAAACAGGTTGCCGCTCCAGGACTGATCGCTCTGGTTGTCGATCAGGTAGCGCACGTCGACCTGATAGGCAGACGGATCGACGCAGCCCGGCTTCTTCAGCTGTTGCTCACGCGCCGAGCACTGCGGGTTGAGGCCACGCTTGAAGCTGTAACGCTTGATGTAGCTGACGCCGTTTTCGCTGTAGGTAAGATCGACGACAAGGACGTCCTGACCTTCGGCCATCTCGTAGCTCTGTTTCTCGCTGGACCACAGAGCACGGCCACTGGATTTGTCCGGAGCGTTCTGGCCAATCAGGCCGCTCTGCGCCAGGTAGGTGCGCTCGCTGCCATTGTCGAACAGCTGAAACGGCACGTCCGGGCGATCCTGACGGCGCGGGTACTGCGGCAGGCGCAGTTGCACGATATCGCCACCACGCGGGTCGATGGCCAGGTCGAGTACGTCGGTCTTGACGCGGATCAGCTCGTCGCTGACGGCTGCGGTCGGTGCAACGGCTGCAGCAGTAGGCTCGGTGGCCACGGCTGTGGGGATGTCGTCGCTGCCGGTGCTGGCGGTTGCCGCAGGCGTATCGGGCAGGGAAGGCGTCGCAGCAGTCGAGGTACTAACCTCGGCTGGCAGGGCAGCCTGGCCATAGTCCTCGTTCCATTGCAGGACCATGAGGTAGGACACGACTGCCAGGGCGACGATCAGGATCGAACGTTGGATATCCATGATTATTCGGCCATCGAAGGGGAACGGGATGTTTTTACGGGTGGAACCGGATCGAAACCACCGGCATTCCAGGGGTGACAGCGACCAAGACGTCGCGCTGCCAGCCAGCCACCACGCAGGAAGCCATGTTGCTCGATGGCTTCGTAGGCATAGCAGGAGCAGCTGGGGTAGAAACGGCAGTGGCTGGCCATCAGCGGACTGATGGCGTAGCGATAAACCTGGATACAGGCTAGAGCCGCTTTACGCATGGGGATTGTCGCTTGTCCCGGGAGAGAAGTCTGCGTCGCGACTTGGCCGGCTTCGGGCCAGGCGCTTCCAGAGTTTGCCGAACTGCTGCGCGAGTTCGCCATTCTCCAGATCGCCTAGCCCTTTGCGGGCGACCACCACGATATCCCAGCCCACCAGGTTGTCCTGATTGAGACGAAAGGATTCGCGGATTTGACGCTTGATGCGGTTGCGCTCGACGGCGAGCTTGACGCTCTTTTTGCCGATCACCAGACCTAGGCGGGGATGATCAAGCTGGTTATCGCGCGCTAGCAGCAGGACATTTTTGCCCGGAGCCTTGCCGCTTGGGGAGTCGAAGACTGCCTTGAATTGCCGGGGAGTCAGCAGTCGCTTTTCCCGGCCGAAGCCTCGACTCACCACCTGTCTGGATGAATTAGACAGTCAGACGCTTGCGGCCCTTGGCGCGACGACGCGACAGGACGGCACGGCCGTTCTTGGTGGCCATGCGGGCACGGAAACCGTGGGTACGAGCGCGCTTGATGGTGCTGGGTTGGAAAGTGCGTTTCATGGTGCGTTACCTGGGTGATCGACTAGGGTCGGAATGACCCCGGTTTAAAGAGACCGGCAATTCTAGAGAAAGCCGCGCGGTAGGTCAATTTCCAACCAACCTTATTCTCCAGATAGAAATAGAAAGAAGGAGAAGGGTTTAAAGCTCTTTTTCTATGTCTATGTTGATTGGTCCTGCCCGGTTCTGTGGACAAGCACCGGAGATGCCCGTCTGCCGGGCGTTGATGGAGATGACAAGGCTGTCCGAAAGAGGTGTTGCAACGGTGTGCAACCTGCCGGCAACCTGAGGATGAAATGGCGGTTTACCCACAGGTGGGTTATGCGCCCACTCGTCCCCAGAGTTTTGCATAAGCTTATCGGGTGCTTATCCACAAGGTTCAGGAGCTGGCTGATAAGTCTGATGAATGAAACTAAGGCTTTGATTTTGCTTGCCCATCCAGTCTCTGCTGTGTGGATAACTCCAGCTTTGGCCGGTACAATGGCGGCTGTTTTTGCATCGCCGCCTGGATAGGGGATAGTCAGTGTCA